>CAYLHK010000088.1:0-14961 GCA_964383295.1 uncultured Rhodovulum sp. | reverse complement strand
AGAACTTGTAGCCGCGGCGGTACTCGAACTTGTCGACCGCCTTCATCAGGCCGATGTTGCCTTCCTGGATCAGGTCGAGGAACTGCAGGCCCCGGTTCGTGTACTTCTTGGCGATCGAGATCACGAGGCGCAGGTTCGCCTCGACCATCTCCTTCTTGGCGATGCGGGCTTCCTTCTCGCCCTTCTGCACCTGGTTCACGATGCGGCGGAATTCGGAGATGTCGACGCCGACATACTGGCCGATCTCGGCCATCTCCTGGCGGGTCTGCTCGACCTGGTCGCGGTAGCGCGTGGTCAGCTGGTCCCAGCCGCGGGTCTTGATGGCGGAGACGCGATCGAGCCAGCCGGGCTCCAGCTCGCAACCGCGGTACTCGGTCACGAACTCCTGCCGGTTCACGCGCGCCTGGTCGGCGAGCTTCACCATGGCGCTGTCGAGCGCCATGATCTTGCGGTTGATCCCGTAGATCTGGTCGACCAGCGCCTCGATGCGGTTGTTGTGCAGGTGCATCGAGTTGACGAGCTCGACGATCTCGCTGCGCAGCCGCTGGTAGTCGCGCTCCTGGGTGGTGGTGAAGCTGGTGTCGCGGTTCAGCGTCGCGGAGATGCGGTCGTCCTGCATCTCGGCGAGGCGCGTGTAGTTGCCCGCGATCAGCGCCAGCGTCTCCAGCACCTGCGGCTTCAGCGCCGCCTCCATGGCCGCGAGCGAGAGGTTGCCCTGGTCCTCGTCCTCGTCGTCGTCGCCCGCAGGCTCGGCGGCGCGGCGCTCGGCGAGCACATCGTCCTCCTCGTCGTCCTCGCCCCCCGCCGCGGCGGGGGTCTCCGTCGTCGCGGCAGGGGCGGCCGGCGTGGCGACACCCGGCCGCAGGTCGGCGGTCACCGGGAGCATCTCGTCGGTTTCCATCGACGCCCCGAAGGTCGTCTCCAGGTCGATCACGTCGCGCAGCATGATCGCTTCGTCCAGCAGCTCGTCGCGCCAGATGGTGATGGCCTGGAAGGTCAGCGGGCTCTCGCAGAGGCCCGCGATCATCGTGTTGCGCCCCGCCTCGATGCGCTTGGCGATGGCGATCTCGCCCTCGCGCGACAGAAGCTCCACCGAGCCCATCTCGCGCAGGTACATGCGCACGGGATCGTCGGTGCGGTCGAGCGTCTCACTGCCGGCCGACGACAGCGTCAGCTCGCGCGAGCCGCCGCCATCTTCGTCCACGGGCTCGGGGGCGTCGTCGCGACGGTCCTCGTCGTCGGCGTCGTCGCCCTCGATGACGTTGATGCCCATCTCGGACAGCATCGCCATCACGTCCTCGATCTGCTCCGAGGTGACCTGGTCCGGCGGCAGAACGGCATTCAGTTCGTCATAGGTGATGTAGCCCCGCGCGCGGGCGGTGCCGATCATCTTCTTGACGGCCGCCTGGCTCATGTCGAGCATGGAGGCACCGGTATCGGGGCTGTCCTCGGGCTTCTTGCCGTTGGTCGTGTCGCTGTCCTTGGCGGCCATGAATGCTCCGTTCAAAGTTCCGGCGGCGACCGTTGCGGGCTCCGGTTGCCGGGCTTGTCTAGCACGAATCACTGATTCGCAATCCTCAGGTGATTCGCGGGGTGTGTCATCGCTTGCGCGGCTTCTTCCATATCTGCTGATCCACCAGCCCCTGCAGCTGCGCGGACAGCGCCGCCTCGGCTTCGGCATCGGCACCTGCGCTCTCGCTGAGCGGGCGGCTGGCGGCCCGGTGTGCCGCGTCGGCCGCCTCGCGCAGCCGCCAGGTCAGTGCCTCGTCGGCCAGTCCTGCGGGGCCGGCCAGTTCGCGTTCGGCCTCGCGCAGCTCGGCGCGCCAGCCGGTGGTGGCGGCGTGCCGCGTCAGCTCCTCCTCGATCGCCCGGCGCGCCTGGGCCGGATCTGCGCCCGGACGAAGATGGGGATTGGCCTCCACCTGCCGCGGCGCCACCAGATCGGTCATCGGGTCGCGGCCGATCCGCGTCGCGACAGCGCGGCGCAGATCGTTCCCATCTAGGTGCTCGTGCAGCGCCGACAAGAGGGCGTCGCGGATGACCGCCAGATCGGCGCAGGCAAAGTCCATGCGTTCCAGCTGCGTCTCGACCTCGGTGGCGATCTCAGGGTGGGAAATACAGCCGGCAAGGATGGCGCATTCGCGGATGCGCCCCTCGGCAGGAATCCCCTGCGCCGGACTCGCCAGCGCCGAGGCGCGGGTCGAGGGGGCGGGCGTCAGCGGCCCGGTGGCGCGGCGGAGCCCGTCCGCGCGGCGGGGGGCGGCGCCGGCGCGGCGGCCGGGGCCACGCGCAGGCTCGGGCCGCGCCGGCGCGAAGAGCGCAGCGCGGCGGGCGCGGACCTCGGCCTCGTAATGCGCGCGCAGGCCAGCGTCCTGGATACGCCCCAGATGGGCCTTGAGCCTTGCGTCGAGGGCCGCCCGACGCTCGGGGCTGTCGAGCACCGCGCCTTCGGTCTCGCGCGCCCAGAGCAGCTCGATCATCGGAGCCGAGCCGTCCAGCAAAGCCTCGATCGCCGCCGCACCGCCGGCGCGAATCACGTCGTCGGGGTCCTGCCCGGCCGGCATCAGGGCGAAGCGCAGCGCCCGGCCCGCCTCGATCAGCGGCAGCGCGAGGTCGATCAGCCGCTGCGCCGCCGCCTGCCCGGCGCGGTCGCCGTCGAGCGCCACCACCGGCTCGGGCGCGATCCGCCACAGCAGCTGCAGTTGCGCCTCGGTGATCGCGGTGCCGAGCGGCGCGACGGCGTGCTCGATCCCGGCCTCGGCCAGGGCGATCACGTCCATGTAGCCCTCGCAGACCACGACACGCCCGGCCTTGCCCGCGGCGGCGCGAGCGGGGCCGATGTTGTAGAGGCTGCGGCCCTTGTCGAAGAGCGGCGTCTCGGGGGAGTTGAGGTACTTCGGCTCCTGCCCCGGACTGAGCGCGCGCGCGCCAAAGGCGATGGCCCGGCCGCGGGCATCGCGGATCGGGAACATGATCCGGCCGCGAAAGCGGTCATAGGCGCTGCCGTCCTCGCGCAGACCGACGAGCCCGGCCTCGACCAGACGCGCGCGGGAAAAGCCCTTGTCGGTCAGCGCATCGAGCAGCGCCGTGCGCCCGTCGGGCGCATAGCCGATCTCGAACCTCTCGCGCGTGGCGGCCGCGAGGCCGCGGCGGTCGAGATAGGCGCGGGCCTCCGCGGCGCGCATCGTGCCGAGCTGCAGGCGGTAGAAATGCACCGCCGCCTCCATCGCCTCGACCAGCCCCTTGGCCACGGCCGCCTTCTCGCTGGCGCCCGGATCGGCCGCGGGCATGGTCATGCCGGCATCGCCCGCCAACCGCTCGACCGCCTCCATGAAGTCGAGGTTCTCGGTCTCGCGCAGGAAGGTGAGTGCATCGCCCTTCGCGTGACAGCCGAAGCAGTAGTAGAACCCCTTGCCGTCATCGACGTGGAAAGACGCGGTCTTCTCGTGGTGGAAGGGGCATGGCGCCCAGTAGTCGCCGCGGCCCGGCTGGCTCTTGCGGGGGTCCCAGGTGACCTTGCGGCCGACGACCTGTGCGATCGACACACGAGTTCGGAGCTCGTCAAGGAATGCGGGAGGGAGCGCCATGCACGAGAATATCGGCAAGCCCGGGAGTATTGGCAAGGGCGTGCGCATGCGCCGGGGAGGCGAAGGGCGCACCGCCGGGTCGCGCCGGGCACGCAGCCGCCGGAGCGGCGGGGTGTATCATGTTGATACACCGGGCAAGCACCTGTTTGTTCAAGAGAAAATGGGTGACGTCGTTGACGGCGGGGCTGGGCGGCCTTTGCCGCCATATTGAGCGCGCGGGTGCGCGCAGGACTCTTTCCTGGCTGCGCGCACGTTCGCGCGCAGCGACTGCTCTCCAGGTTAGCAAACCTGTATGAAAGCCGCGGGGTTGCGTCCGGATGGCCGAGGGCAGGACGGGGCGGTCAGTCGCCCGGCGGGATCGTCAGGCTGGCGCGCTCGGTGCCGGTGGCGGCGTTCAGGATGCGAATGCGCTCGGTGCCCGCCGCGTCGGCCGTGACCACCGCGATCCAGCCCTCGCCGAATGTCACGGCGCGCGCCGTCTCGCCGGCCGGCAGGCTGACCTGTTCGGGCAGCACCGGCAGCGGCCGCGCGCTCATGCCGTTCAGCCTGATCACGAGAGCCGTTGCAATGATCCCTATTCCGACGATAAGCGCCAGCATCAGCGCATTGACCATCCAGCGCAACTGCCGGAGCCGCGGGGGCTCGGGCACATCTTCCAGCCGGGAGCCGGGAGGGCCATCCATCATGTCCGCGCCCTTCGAGGAGCTTCACGTCACCATCGGGCCCACGCCCGACCAGCGGCTTGATAAGGCCTTGGCGGCCGCGGTGCCAGAGGGCCGCGGGCTTTCACGCTCGCGGTTGCAGGCGCTGATTGCAGAAGGGGCGGTGGCGCGGCCCGACGGGCGCATCCTGGTCGACCCGCGGTTTCGCATCGAGCCGGGAGCCGAGCTGGTGCTGACCCTGCCGCCCCCACTGCCGACCGAGGCGGCGGCGGAAGCCATCCCCCTTGAAATCGTGCATGAGGACGCCCATCTCATCGTGCTCGACAAGCCCGTCGGGCTGGTCGTGCACCCCGCTCCGGGCGCGCGCGATGGCACGCTGGTCAATGCCCTCCTCCACCATTGCGGCGACAGCCTCTCGGGTGTGGGCGGGGCGCTTCGCCCGGGCATCGTTCATCGCATCGACAAGGAGACATCTGGCCTTTTGGTCGTGGCGAAATCTGACATTGCCCATCAGGGCCTGGCCGCACAGTTTGCGGCGCATTCCATCGACCGCCGCTATCTCGCGGTGGTCCACGGCGCCCCCGATCCGGCGGTTCAGCGGCCAGAGGGGGTGAGCTGGGAGCCCGGCGGCACAATGCGCATCGAAGGCGCGATCGGGCGCCACCCGGCCGACCGCAAGCGCATGGCGGTGGTGAACTCGGGTGGACGCTGGGCGGTGACACGGGCGCGGGTGCTCGAGCGCTTCGGCCCCGGGGCAAAGCCCTCAACCGCGCTGGTGGAATGCCGGCTGGAGACCGGTCGCACGCACCAGATCCGCGTGCACATGACCTTCGCCGGCCACCCGCTTGTGGGCGACCGTGTCTACGGCCGCCGGGGCGAGCCGCGCTTTGACCGCCAGGCCCTGCACGCGGCGCGGCTCGGCTTCACCCATCCGGTGACCGGCGAGACGCTGAGCTTCGATTCCCCCCTGCCGGGGGACATGCAGGGTCTGGTGGAGGAACTGCGGCACGCGGCCCTGCCGACGGGATGATGCCCGCGCCCCGTGTAACCGGACGCAAAGAGCACTATACTGAGTGTTGACAGAAACGGGGCCGCCATCGGGCCAAGCCCCGGAAGGAGGTTCCCGTGAGCTACGCCAAGTTGCCGGCGCCGTCCCCCGAACAGGGGCTTTCGCGCTACATGCAGGAAATCCGCAAGTTCCCGATGCTCGAGCCCGAGGAAGAGTACATGCTCGCCAAGGCATGGGTCGACCACGGGGACAAGCAGGCCGCCCACAAGCTGGTCACCAGCCACCTGCGCCTCGCGGCCAAGATCGCCATGGGGTATCGCGGCTATGGCCTGCCCACCGCCGAGGTGATTTCCGAGGCGAACGTCGGGCTGATGCAGGCCGTCAAGCGCTTCGACCCGGAGAGGGGCTTCCGGCTCGCGACTTACGCGATGTGGTGGATCCGCGCGAGCATCCAGGAGTACATCCTGCGCTCGTGGTCACTGGTGAAGATGGGCACCACCGCCAGCCAGAAGAAGCTGTTCTTCAACCTGCGCAAGGCCAAGAACAAGATCGGCGCCATCGAGGAGGGCGAGCTGCGCCCGGAGAACGTCGAGCGCATCGCCACTGATCTCAACGTCTCCAAGGAAGACGTGATCTCGATGAACCGGCGCATGTCGGGCGGTGATGCCAGCCTCAACGCCCAGGTACGCGGCGACGGCGAGGGCACGGCTGAGTGGCAGGACTGGCTCGAGGACGAGGATGCCGACCAGGCCTCGGCCTTTGCCGAGCGCGACGAGCTGGAGAGCCGGCAGGCTCTGCTGCTGGAGGCGATGGAGGGGCTGAACGAGCGCGAGCGGCACATCCTGACCGAGCGGCGGCTCAAGGACGATCCGGTGACGCTCGAGGACCTGTCGAAGGAATACGACGTCAGCCGCGAGCGTATCCGTCAGATCGAGGTGCGCGCCTTCGAGAAGCTGCAAAAGCGCATGCGCGAGCTGGCCGTCGACCGCGGCATGGTTCCGGCGCTGAACTGACGCTTGCGTCCCGGGAGACCTCTCCCGGGACCTCGCCTATTCTGCCCGCTGTGGAAACAGCCCGGTCAGCGACCGGCTGAGCAGATTGCTGACCCGCGGCCGCGGCAGGGCCTCGAACGGCAGCGGCCGGCAGACGTCCATGGCCGCGACGCCTACGCGCGCGGTCAGCGCCCCGTTCACCACCCCCTCGCCGAAGCGCCGGGAGATCCGCGCCAGCGCGCTGCCGCCGAGGACCGAGGAGATCGTGTCGTCGCCGACGGCCACTGCGCCGGTGGCAACGAGATGCGTGGCCACCGCGCGCAAGAGCCGCCAGGAGCCGAAGAAGCCGGCATGAGCGCCGTAGGTTTCGGCAATGCGGCGGATCATCCGCAGGTTCATCGACAGCGCCGCCAGCACGTCCACGAAGGCCATCGGCGCGATCGCGGTGACGCCTGCGACCGTGCGCACCGCCGCCTCGATCTCGCGCCGGGCCAGCGCATCGAGCGGCTCGAACAGGCTGCGCTCGGCCAGGTGCACCAGGGCATCGGCGTCCATCACGTCGCCCTCGCGCTCGCGCAGCCGCGCGATCCCCCAGGCCAGCTCGTCGCGGCTGGCGTAGAAGCGCGCCAGCCGGTCGGCCAGCGCCGCCGCGCCTGCGCGGTCGGCAGAGGCATGCACGGCCGCCGCCTCGGCCCGGAAGCCGTCGATCCGCGCCAGCCGCCGGAAGGCCCAGAGCTCGCGCGCCACCTGCACCAGCACGGCCAGCGCCAGCACGGCGACCAGCCCCAGCGCGACCATGCCCAGCGCCGGGAACCGCGCCATCAGTCCGGTGATGTAGTCGTAGGTCGCGACCGACAGCACCAGCGAGAAGAGACTCGCCGCCGCCCCCCAGATCCAGCGCGCTGCACCGCGCCGCCGCGCGGCACTGCGCGTGACCCGTACCATCGCCGCCCGCGCGGCCGGGTCCTCGTCGGGCGGCGGCGGCGCCATACCCGGGTCGAGGGTCCCGGGATCGGGCAGATCCGCATCGCGGATGACGAAGGGATCGTTTCGGCGTGTCATGCCAGCCGGTCTCCGATCAGGAATTCCGCCGCCCGGTCGAGGCGGATGTGCGGCGGCCCTTCGCCCGGCGCCAGCACCAGCCGCGGCGGCGCGAAGCGGGTATTGCCATAGCCCGCGTCCACCCAGTCCGCCGCCCCCTGCCGGGCGGGCGCGAGCAGCGCGGCAGGGTCTTCGGGCAGGTTTCCGGGAAAGAGCGCCGTCCCCTCGCCGGTCACCGCGTCGCGCCCGCGCACGATATCGACGGGCTGGCCGTCGCGCGTCACCGTCTGCTCGACCGTGGCCCGCAGGCTGGCGATCGACAGCGCCTGGGTGCGGGCGCCGCGGAACTGCGCCCGAGCGCGGGCGTCCGCCACCAGCGCCTCGGTGATCGCGGCGAGCCTCGGGTGCTGGCTGTGGTGCAGATGGTCCGCCTTGGTTGCCGCGAACAGGATGCGGTCGATCCGCCGGCCGGTGATCGGTGCCAGCCACGAGCGCGGACCAGGTCGGAAGCTGGTCAGGATATCGGCCATCGCGGCGCGCAGGTCCTCGACCGCGCGCGGTCCGTCATGGATGGCGCCGAGCGCGTCGATCAGCACCACCTGCCGGTCCAGCCGGGCGAAATGATTGCGGAAGAACGGCTCGACCACCACGCGCTTGTAGGCCTCGAACCGCTTCTCGAAGGCCCGCCAGAGCGATCCCGACGGGGCCCGCGAGGCAGGCAGCGGCAGCGGCGAGAAGGTCAGCGCGGGCGATCCCTCCAGATCGCCGGGCATCAGGAACCGACCCGGTGCCACCGAGGAGAACCCCGCCACGCGGCAATCGGCGAGATAGGTGGTGAAGTGCCCCGCCAGTTCCCGCGCCGTGGCCTCGAGCAGGGGCCCGGCGACGTCCACCCCTTCGACCGCCGCGAGCCAGGGCCCGGCGTGATCGACCCGCCCCGGCGCGCGGGCGGTTGCCAGCGCCGCCTCGGACCACTCGCCATAGCCCATGTCCATCAGCGGCAGGTCGAGGAGCCACTCGCCGGGATAGTCGACGATGTCGAGATGCACGGTCCGCACCCCGGTCAGCCCGGTCAGGAGACCCGTGGGCCGCACCCGGAGCGACAGGCGCAGCGTCGAGATCGAGCGCGTGCTCTCCGGCCAGTGAGGCTCGGGCCCCGACAGCGCCGCGATATGGTCCTCGAAGGCGAAGCGCGGGATCGTGTGATCGGGCTGGGGTTGCAGATAGGCCGCGAGGATCCGCCCCTCGGCGGCGGCGCGCAGCTGCGGCATCCGGCCCCGCTCGAGCAGATTGGCGACCAGCGAGGTGATGAACACCGTCTTGCCCGCGCGGCTCAATCCGGTCACCCCGAGGCGGATCACGGGGTCGAACACCGCCGAGCCGAGGTCCTCGACGGCATCCTCGATGCGGCGGGTCAGGCGGTCGGTCAGGCGGTAGAGGTCCAATCCGTCCCCCTGCGGCGGTTCCTCATGACCTAGTGACTTTGCCTTGCCGCCGCAACGGCGGCAGGCTAGGGGGCGCGAATGCCGCGCTATGCCCTGCAGATCGAATACGACGGCCGCCCCTTCGCAGGATGGCAGTGGCAGGCCGCGCTGCCGAGCGTGCAGGCGGCGGTCGAGGCGGCGCTCTCGCGCCTGGACGCGGGCAAGCCCGCCGCCGTGGTTGCCGCCGGCCGCACCGACGCGGGCGTTCATGCGACGGGGCAGGTCGTGCACACCGAGATGGCGCGCGACTGGGACCCGTTCCGGCTGTCGGAGGCGCTGAACGCGCATCTGCGTCCCGACCCGGTGGCGATCGTCGCCGCCGCGCGGGTCCACCCCGAGTTCCACGCCCGCTTCGACGCGGTCGAGCGGCGCTACCTCTTCCGCCTGATCGCGCGGCGCGCGCCGCTGGTGCACGACCGCGGCCTGGCCTGGCGGGTCCGCAACCCGCTCGACGCCGAGGCCATGCGCGCGGGTGCGGCGCATCTGGTGGGGAACCACGATTTCACCACCTTCCGCTCGTCGATGTGCCAGGCGAAGAGCCCGGTGAAGACGCTCGACAGTCTCGAGATCGAGGAGCTGCCCTATCCCGGCGGGCGCGAGTATCGCTTCCACCTGCGCGCACGCTCGTTCCTGCATCACCAGGTGCGCAGCTTCGTCGGCACGCTGGAGCGCGTGGGCGCTGGCGCCTGGCCACCCGAGCGCGTGGGCGCCGTGCTCGCCGCCCGCGATCGCGCCGCCTGCGGCCCGGTCTCGCCTCCCGACGGGCTCTATCTGACCACGGTGCGCTACCCTTCCGATCCTTTCGCCGCCTGACGCGGGCATTCTCGCGAAAGTTGTCGTGGACGAACGGCCCTCGCCGGCAGTATCCCATTGAGACTGCTGCGCCGCGGGCAAGCCCCATCGGGACGCCCAAGCCTCGGAGAGAATACGGATGACGTCCCAGCCCATGACGCCGCCCCGGCCCCGGACCACGACGATCCTGCTCGCCGCGGCCCTTGCCATCGCCCTCGCCCCGGCGGTGTCAGCGCAACAACAGGCGCCGCTGCCGGCGGTGGTCGTAGCGCCGGTCGAGCTGACGCCGGTCAGTGAATCCGCCGTTTTCACCGGTCGCGCCGTGGCCGAGCAGAAGGTCGACATTCGCGCCCGCGTCTCGGGCTTCCTCGAGGAGCGCGGCTTCACCGAGGGCCGGCCGGTCGAAGAAGGCGCCCTGCTCTTCCGCATCGAGGACGCCGCCTATCGCGCCACGGTCGCCGAGATCGAGGCGCAGCAGGCCTCGGCCGAGGCGGCGCGCAAGCTCACCGAGATCGAGCGCGACCGCCAGGCGACGCTGGTCGAGCGCCAGGCCGTGGCCCAGTCGGTCCTCGACATCGCCGAGGCGAACTTCTCCGAAGCCGATGCGGGGGTGAACCGTCTCGTCGCGCAGCTCGACCGCGCCCGGCTGGATCTGTCCTATACCGAGGTCACCGCCCCCTTCCCCGGCATAACCGGCCTCGCCGGCGCCGATGTGGGCGCGCTGGTCGGACCCGAGAGCGGACCGCTGGTCACGCTGGTACGCACCGACCCGATGACGGTCGAGTTCCCGGTCCCCGAGCGCACGGTGCTCGACTTCCAGCGGCGCGTTGCCGACGGCAGCGCCAGCCCTATCGGCGCGGCGGAAGTCACCCTCGCGGATGGCTCCCAGTACGATCACCCGGGAACGATCGACTTCATCGACGTCAGCATCGCGCGTTCGACCGATACCGTCCTGCTCCGCGCGACCTTCCCCAACCCCGACCGCCGCATGACCGATGGCGCCCTGGTGCGCGTGACACTGAGCACCGCGACGCCCGAGATGCGACTGACCGTGCCCCAGCAGGCGGTGCAGCGCGACCTCCAGGGCTTCTTCGTCCTGGTGGTCGATGCGGACTCCAAGGTCGAGATGCGCCGCGTCATGCCCGACACGGTCTCGGCGGGACGGACCGTCATCACCAGCGGGGTCGCCGAGGGCGAGCACGTCATCGTCGAGGGGGTGAACAAGGTCCGGCCCGGCATCACCGTCGATGCGGCGCTCGCGGCCAGTCAGGAAGGCTGAGGCGATGATCTCCGACGTCTTCATCGCCCGCCCGCGGCTCGCGGCGGTCATCTCGATCGTCATCACCATTGCCGGTCTCGTCGCGCTCCAGCGCCTGCCGGTGGCGCAGTTCCCCGACATCGTGCCCCCGCAGGTCTCGGTGACGGCCTCCTACCCCGGCGCCAGCGCCGAGGCGGTGGAGAGCTCGATCGCCCAGCCGATCGAGGATGCGGTGATCGGCGTCGACAACATGATCTACATGCGCTCGACCAGCGGCGCCGACGGCAGCTATTCGCTGTCGGTCAGCTTCGCGGTCGGCACCGATCCCGACATCGCCTCGGTCAATGTGCAGAACCGGGTGGCGCTGGCACAGGCGCAGCTGCCCGAGGAGGCGCGGCGCACGGGCGTCAGCGTCAAGAAGCAGTCGGCAGCCATGCTGCAGATGATCAGCCTCTATTCGGAAAGCGGCGAGTACGACGCACTGTTCCTGTCGAACTATGCCCGGTTGAACCTGCTGGACCAGCTCAAGCGTGTGCCCGGCATCGGCGATGCGATGATGTTCGGCCCGCGCGACTTCGCCATGCGGGTGCAGCTCGACGTGGACAAGCTCACCAGCTTCGAGCTGACGCCGGCGGACGTCATCGCCGCCATCCAGACCCAGAACGTCCAGGCCGCCATCGGGCGGCTCGGCGCACAGCCGATGGCGGACGACCCGACCTTCCAGTTCACGCTCATCACGCAAGGACGGCTCACGGAGCCGTCCGAGTTCGAGAACATCGTCATCCGCGCCAATCCCGACGGCAGCTTCGTGCGGGTGCGTGACGTCGGCATCGTCGAACTCGGCGCGGCCAATTACGACACGACCGCGCGCATCAACGGCCGCGACAGCGCCATGCTCGGCCTCTATCTGGCGCCCGGCGGCAATGCGCTCGCCGCGGCGCGCGGCGTGGCGGCGGTGATCGACGAGGCGCGCGCCAGCTTCCCCGACGGCCTCGTCGCCGACATCACCTATGACACCAGCGAATTCGTGGTCGAGAGCGTCCACGAGGTGGAGAAGACCCTGATCGAGGCCTTCATCCTCGTGGCCATCGTGGTCTTCGTCTTCCTCGGCAGCCTGCGCGCGACGCTCATTCCCATCATCGCCGTGCCAGTGGCGCTGATCGGCACCTTCGCGGTGATGCTGGCGCTCGGCTTCTCGATCAACACCGTCTCGCTGCTGGCCCTCGTGCTCGCCATCGGCATCGTCGTCGACGACGCCATCGTCGTGGTCGAGAATGTCGAGCGGGTGATGGAGGAGAACCCCGGCATGAGCGCGGCCGAGGCCGCGAGCGTGGCCATGCGCGAGATCACCGGGGCGATTGTCGCCATCACCATGGTGCTGCTGTCGGTCTTCGTGCCGGTCGCCTTCATCCCCGGCATCTCCGGCCAGCTCTTCCAGCAGTTCGCCGTCGCGGTCTCGGTCTCGATGGTGATCTCGGCCATCAATGCGCTGACGCTGAGCCCGGCGCTCTGCGCCATCATCCTGAAGCCGCACCACGGACCGCGCCGCGGTGTGCTCGGCTGGATCTCGCGGCGCATCGACGGCGCGCGTGACGGCTATGGCCGCATCGCCGGGGCCATCGCCCGGCGCGCGATCCTCGGGCTGGTGCTGCTGGCGGGCGCCTTCGTGGCCACCGGCTGGCTGGCGCGCCATGTCCCCTCGGGCTTCCTGCCCGCCGAGGACCAGGGCGCCTTCTTCGTCGAGGTGCGCCTGCCCGATGGCGCCTCGGCCAACCGCACCGACGCGGTGATGCAGCAGATCGAGGCGAGCTTCGCCACCATCCCGGGTGTTGAGAGCGTGGTGACGATCTCGGGCTACAGCTTCCTCGACGGGCTGGCGAATTCCGCCGCCGGGGCCGTGGTCATGCGCATGGCGCCCTTTGCCGACCGCACCGCGGCCGGGCTCGACGTCAATTCGGCGATCATGGCCGCCAACATCCGCGGCCTTGCGATCCGCGAGGCGCGGGTCTTCGCCTACAACCTGCCGCCCATCATCGGCCTGGGGACCGGCTCGGGCTTCGAATACCAGCTCGTCGATCGTCAGGGCCGCTCGCCCGCCGATCTCGCCGCCACCGCCGGCGGGCTGATCGTCGCGGCGAACCAGGACCCGCGGCTGGCCAACGTCTTCACCACCTATTCGGCCAATTCGCCGCGCATCTTTCTCGACATCGACCGCGACCGGCTGCAGAGCCTGGGCGTGCCGGTCTCGGACCTCTTCGCGGCGCTGCAGGGCACGCTGGGGTCGGTCTATGTGAACGACTTCAACATCTTCGGCCGTTCCTGGCGGGTGACGATGCAGGCGATCGAGGCCGACCGCCGGGCGGTCGAGGACATCGGCCGCATCCATGTGCGCAACGCCGAGGGCGGCATGGTGCCCGTGGCGGCCGTCGCCACGGCGCGCTACGATCTCGGGCCTTCCTCGATCATCCGCTTCAACAACGCGCGCTCCGTGACCATCCAGGGCGGCCCCGCCCCCGGCGTCGCCTCGGGCACGGCCATCGCGGCAATGGAGGAGCTGTCGGCCACAACCCTGCCGCCCGGCTATGCGTTCGAATGGTCGGGCACCGCCCTGCAGGAAAAGGCCGCCGCCGGCCAGACCACCGCGATCCTCGCCCTGTCTCTGCTGTTCGCCTATCTCTTCCTTGTCGGGCTCTACGAGAGCTGGTCGATCCCGGTGCCGGTGATGCTCTCCGTCGTCTTCGGCGTCGGTGGTGCGTTCCTCGCCCTCAGCGTCGCGGGCCTGTCCTTCGGCATCTATGCCCAGATCGGCCTCGTGGTGCTGATCGCGCTGGCCGCCAAGAACGCGATCCTGATCGTCGAATTCGCCAAGGACCGGCGCGAGCAGGGGATGGAGGTTATCGACGCTGCGATCGACGGGGCGCGGGCGCGGTTCCGCGCCGTGATGATGACGAGCTTCGCCTTCATCGCCGGCCTTATCCCGCTGGTGCGCGCCGAAGGGGCGGCGGAACTGTCGCGCCGCGCCGTCGGCACCTCGGTCGCCGGCGGCATGCTCGCCGCGGCGCTGGTGGGCATCTTCGTCATCCCCGCGCTCTACGTGGTCTTCGAGACCATGCGCGAGAAGGTGAAGGGCCTGTTCCGGCGGACGCCGCGTCCGGCCGACACCGCCCCCGATGCGTGAGCCGCGCCCGGCGCGCGGCGGCCCCGACTTCAGCTTCGAGGCCGCCGCAGCCGGGCCTGTCTGCGGCATCGACGAGGTCGGCCGCGGCCCCTGGGCCGGGCCTGTGGTGGCCGCTGCCGTCATCCTCGACCCCTTGGCCATCCCCGAGGGGCTGGACGACAGCAAGCGCCTGTCCGCCGCCCGCCGCGAGGCGCTCCACGACCGCCTCCTCGCCCGCGCCAGCGTGGGGATCGGCATGGCGAGCGTCGAGGAGATCGACGCGATCAACATCCTGCAGGCGAGCTTCCTCGCCATGCGCCGCGCCGTCGCCGCGCTCAGCCCTGCACCGATGTTTGCCCTCGTCGACGGCAACCGCGTCCCCGCGGGCCTCCCCTGCGAGGGTCGCGCCGTGATCGGGGGCGACGCCCGCGTGCTCTCGATCGCCGCGGCCTCCATCGTTGCAAAAGTGACGCGCGACCGGATCATGGTGGCGCTTTCGCAACAGTTTCCCGGATATGGATGGGAGACCAACGTCGGCTACGGCACCGCGGGGCATGTTTCGGGGCTGGAAAGGCTCGGTGTGACGCAACATCACAGGCGGAGCTTCCGTCCCATCCACAAGATGTTGTGCGAGACCATTCCCATAAGTGGTTGATTCCACGGGAATTGACCGCGAATCGCTTTTGACTCATGTTCTTCTGACGGCTCACCCCACCAGGAAGAACGACATGGCGATGGCCAAGATATCCAGCAAGTCCAGCCAGCTGGAGACCAACATTGTCATCCCCGGCGAGTGCCTCGAGGTGATGCGCTCCCTGCCCGACGCCTCCGTCGACCTGGTCTTCGCCGACCCGCCCTACAATCTCCAGCTCCGCGGCGAGCTGCACCGGCCCGACAACTCCCGCGTCGACGCGGTCGACGAGGACTGGGACCGCTTCGCCTCCTTCGCCGCCTATGACGAGTTCTCGCGCGCCTGGCT
>CAYLHK010000087.1:0-15021 GCA_964383295.1 uncultured Rhodovulum sp. | reverse complement strand
CTTCGCCTATACCGATGTGGCCCGGCTCGGCGGAGAGGGGTTCGCGGCGCTGCGGGCCTTGGTCGCGGCGCAGTTGCCCGTCGTGGAGGAAGATCAGGCGCTGCGCGCAATGCCCGCGCATGAGCTGCATGTCGCACGAGCCCGAGTGCGAGTGCTGAGCACCTGGGCGCGCGCCTGGGAGCGCATCTGGGCAGATATCAAATCAGATCCTTCGTGGAGCGCCGAGCAGAGGGCGGCCTGGATTCACCAGGCGAATGCTCGGGGCGCCCTTTCGGGCCCAGCTAGGCCCAGCCGGCCCGCCGCATAAGCACCCCAAACGCGCGACGCCGTCGGAACTGCCTTCCGACGGCGCCGACATTGAAGGATTCTGGACTTGGCGACTATAGCACACCCGGCCCGCGTCGACAAAGCCTCGGCTGCCCCCCGCCTCGGCAGCTTCACGCCCGCCCCCGATGCGCACCCCCGCCCCTGCCCGGCGCCGGAGCCCGACCGCAGAGCGATGGTGCAGTTTCTGCGCGAAGTTCTCCGCGGCGAGCACATTCATCTCGTGTCAATCCCGCCGGACGGCGGCGCCATAAGCGGCCGCGAGTTCGGCGGGAACATCGAATCCGCCGCCGATTGGGCCGAGGCACACAATAGCGACGGCAGGGGAGTCTACTTCTCGGCAAATATCGTTCGGGCTGGTGTGAACAAAAAGCCCACGCGCACCGAGATCCTCGAGGCGCGCTTCGCCCATGTCGATATCGACCCCCCGCTAGGCGGGCAGCTCGACAAGGCCGCCGTGCAGGCCGATCTCGTGCTCGACGGTCTGGCCACTGCCGTGATCGACTCCGGCAACGGGGTGCAGGCGCTGTGGCGCTTGAAGGCGCCGTGCGCTGGGCACGATCCGATCGAAGCAGTCAACAAGGCGCTCGTGGCCAGGTTCGGCGGCGACACTGGCACATGGAATGCCGATCGAGTCCTACGCCTTCCCGGAACGGTCAACTGGCCCTCCGCGAAGAAGCGGGCGGAAGGCCGCGTGCCGGTACTCGCGCGGCCCCTATTCGCCGGGGAGTGTGTCCACAGTGTGGCGGCCCTCGCCGCGGCATTCCCCCAGCCGCAGCGCGACGAGCGCGACGCGGGCGCCGTCGCGTCGGGGCCGGAGCTCGCGTCCGACGATGACGTGCTTGCGCTCCTCCGACGCCAGGACGGCCGGAGGCTGCGCGAAGGGAAGCTCACCTATAGCGCGCTGCTGGACGATGCAGCGACCGGGGACGAAGGACATGGCGGCGATGCGAGCGGGGCCGACGCTGCCCTAGCCTCCGCGCTCATGTGGGCGACGGGCAATCACCTCGAGCAGGCGGAGCGGCTTTTCCTACAATCGGACCGAGGCGTGCGCGACAAGGTGCAGGACCGGCCCGCCTACGTCCTCGACACGATTCAGAAGATGCGGAGCGCGGAACCGTACGATTGGCTTGGTGCTGACCCGCACGAATTCTTCGCCCCGATCGGGGGTGCCGCGGTAGGCGCGCCGGAGGGTATCGACTCGACTCCGCTGTTCCGCCCGGCCGCGGCCTGGGACGGCAAGCCCCTGCCGCCACGCGAATGGCTTGTGGACGGCCTCATCCCCATGGGCACCGTGACGCTGCTCTACGGCGACGGCGGCAACGGCAAGTCTCTTCTTGCCCAGCAGCTCGCCGCGGCGGTTGCCGAGGGCGGGGAGTGGGTTGGGCACAAGGTCCGTCGCGGCAAGGCGCTGTTCCTGTCTGCCGAAGATCCCGACGAGGAGCTGCACCGGCGCATGGTCGACATTGCGAGCGCAGACGGGCGCAGTCTGGCCACATACGGGGATCTCCTGATCCGATCCATGGTTGACGCCAATCCGCTGCTCGCTCAGCTCGACCCGCGCCAGTCGCTGGTGCCGTCGCCGCTCTATCGTCGGCTCCGGGAGACTGTGCTCGCCGAGCGCCCCACCCTCCTGGTGCTCGACACGCTGGCGAACCTCTTTCCGGGCAATGAGAACGACCGGGCGCAGGTGCAGCTCTTCGTCAATCTCCTGAAAGACCTGGCGGCTAGTAGCGGGTGCGCCGTGGTGCTGCTCGCGCACCCATCGCGCGCAGGCATGGCGACCGGCACGGGTGACTCGGGCTCAACGGCATGGAGCAATGCCGTCCGCTCCCGCCTCTACCTCGACAAGATCATGGTCGACGGAGTCGAGCTGAACCCGAACCGCAAGCGCCTGTCGTTGAAGAAGTCCAACTACGGTGCGCGCGGAGGCGACATGACTATGGAATGGGGGGCGGGAGTGTTCCGGCCGCTGCCGGGCGGAGACGATGCGTGCGCCGAGGAAGCCGCTGCGCAGGTCGTGTTCATGAGCCTCCTCGACCGGCACACGGCACAGGGGCGGCACGTCAGCGCAAACGGCGGCGCGACCTTCGCCCCGGCCGTCTTTGCCCGCCATCGGGATTCAGGCCTGCACGGGAAATTGGCGCTGCGGCAGGCAATGGAGGATCTGCTATCCGCCGGAGTGATCGCCCAGATAAGTGTCCGCGACAAGGCGACCCGCAAGACGCGGTGGGCGCTAGTGCGAGCGGCCGACGCGGGCGGGGACGGTGCGGACGCCGCTGCGCCGCGACCGGGAGCGGAGGCCTAAAGCCATGCGTTGTATATCATCAATCGGTGGGCTGAATCGGGGTGCGCCAGCGCGCCAACGCCTGAAAAAGCCAATGAAATCAATGCGCAAACGCCGCGCCAACGGGTGCGCCAACGCCGCGCCAACGCCTGAAAAACTCAATGAAATCAATGCGACAACGGTGCGCCAACGCCGCGCCACCATACCCCCTTATACCCCCGGGCGTTGGCGCGCCTTTGGACGCGCGCGCCACCGCCTTCCCCACACCGGATTTACGCCGCCGTTTCGGCGCGCGGCTACGGTTGCGGATGACATACATGGGTGTGGGAACGTGAGCGGGCATTTTTATATCGCGCCGCCGTCCAGGCGGCGGCGGGGCGGTAACTCGTGCGGGCAAGGCTAGTGGCGGCGCCGCGGCGCAGGCGGCCACGCCGGGCATATACCTGGCCCGCCGCCTCGCGGGCTTGGGTGGAATCGCCTGCCGGCCGCGCGCATCTCGCCGAGGCGCGAGCGCTCGCGGAAGAATGGCGTAAGGCCGCCCATAAGTGTGGAGCGAAGCGGCGAACCGAGGGTGGCGCACCCTGTCGCAACGTCGCGCTGGAGAACGGCCGCTGCCGCCTTCACGGGGGGCGCGTCCCGAAGGGTGCAGACTGGCATAAGCCCCAGCTCCCCGGGCCGGGAGCCTCGCTCGACAAGCTCGAGCGCAAGGTGGCCGATCTCGAGAAGCGGCGTCAGAAGCAGGCGGCGCGTGTGGCCGCGATGACTCCGGAGCAGCGGGAGAACTATGAGGCGCACAAGGCCTCGATGCTGCCGGGGCCGGCATCTGGCCGGGCAAGGCGCAAGGCCGCCCTCGCGGCTCGGGAGCGCATCGCCGAGGCCCTGGCCGCGGCGCCGGTCGAGAGCGCCCGCGTGGCAGAGCTGAAACAGCGCGAGGCCGAGCTGGTTGCGGGATGTGGTCAGGCGCAGGAACCGACGACATGCCCGCCGCAGCGGGCTGAACCAGTGGAGGACGATATGGCTCATGACGACACGCCGGAGCGCGCGCTGGAAAGGAACCTGGCGCGGATCAGGACGGAAGGACTCGACGCAGCGGTTAGCGCAGCAATTGATCTGCTGCGCGACGCGAAGGCGCCGGCGGCTGCGCGGTCGGCGGCGGTCAACGCGGTGTTTCGTGGGGCTGGCGTGTTCGGGGCGCAGGCACCGGACGACGATCGCGATCCGGCGGACCTGTCCCCGGCGGAGCTCGCGGCGCGGATCCAGGAGTTGCGGGCGCGTGAGAAGGATCTCGAGGCCAGCATCCGGAGCGAAGGCGACGACATCTTTGGCTGACGGTCGACATGTCTTCCGCGCTGCCGGCACAAACATTCACCATGACTCAACTTTTAGGATAATTCGCGCGGTCGATATTGCGCGGCACGGAATCCCCGCTATGAACGACTCTGGGTGTTGAGTGCGATTTGGGGGGAAGTTCATGGCGAGTCTGCGGGAGTTTTTCCGATCGGATGCCTTTATCCCGACGGCCGCAGTATTTCCGCCGATCGACGCCGACCGGCTCGCCGCCGACCTCTCGCTCGTCAAGGAGGGGCGGTCGCGCGGATCCGGCAACTTGCCGCGGGTCGACGAGGATGGGCTAGACCCGGTCGAGGCGCGAGTAGTCGAGCGCGTGGGCGATCTTCGCCGAAAGGGGATCGACACCTACGCGGAGAACATCAACGTGTACAACGCGCGTCTCGCCCGTGCGGCCGACGCTCGCGAAGAGGTGGAACTCGCCGCTTCGCAGGCCCGCGGGGATTTTCAGGCTGCCGTGGCCGTGTGGCAGGCTCGGATGGCGTCGCCGAGCGCACGGGTCACTGACGCCATAGCGTCATTGCGGCTGTTCCGCGAGAAGCACGATATCGCACATGTGGCGCGCGAGGCAAATTTCTGGGCCTGGCTATTCGTGGTGCTCGTCGTCCTCGTGCTCGAGAGTGCCGCCAATGCGCTCCTTTTCTCGAAGGCAATGAGTGAGGGTTTCGTCGGCGGATTGGCCGTGGCGGGCGCCATCGCCGGGGTAAACATCGCGGTAGCCAGTCTCGCCACGTACTTCGGCCGCAACCTCAACCATCGCCGTCTGCACTGGAAGCTTTTTGGCCTCGTCGCAGCGGTGATCGGTATCGTTCTGTGCATTGCTTTCAATCTGGGCGTCGCGCATCTCCGTGATGCACTCGAGGAGGGTCTCGGCCTAGAAGATGCGTTGGCGCTGTCCTGGGGGACCGCGTGGCGCACCCCGCTCGAGCTCCGAAGCTTCCTGTCCGCAGTGCTTATGCTCCTGGGCATCATCGCGGCGATCTTCGTCGGGCTGAAAACCTACCACACAATCGACGTCTACCCCGGATACCCCGACATCTACGCAACAGTGAACCGCGCCCGCGGCGACTATGCAGCCGACCTAGATAGTGCTGTCACCACCCTCGAGGATCGTCGGAAAGAAGCTATCAGTGGCTTGCGCGACGCAAACCAGCAGATGCGCACATGGATCAGGGAAGCCGTCGACGCACTCTACGGGCAGACGTCGCTGCGCTCGGAGCTTGATCGGTTTATCGAGCATTGCGACACAAAGGCGAATTTCCTGCTGGCATTGTACCGCGATGCGAATCGGGCCGCGCGGCCGGCCGGAGAAGGGACCGTCAGCGCCACACCGCCGCCGCACTTCAAGACGCCCTATGCATTCCCGGCGGTGATTATGCCGCGACCGGCGGATGATACCAAAGCGGATGCATTGGCCGAGCAGCAGCGCGTCAGCCAACTCGTCTCCGCCGCGATCGCCGATATCGAACGCGCGTACGGCGACTCGATCGCCGCCTATCCGACAATCGCCGAGCTTGAGACGTCAATCGCGCTCGGCCCCGAGATTCTGGCGCGCCAGAGCGCTGCTTCCGCGACCCGACCTGACAGCGGTGTGAGGACCGAAGCCTGATGGCCTATAAGTCGCGGCCCAAAGATCGCTACCCTTCGCGTCGTCGATCACATGGTACGCCGCCATGGTTGGCGGCCCTCGGCATTTTCGCCCTGCTTGGTGTCGTGGGCACAGGCGCGTGGTTCGCCTATCGGCAGGTGGAAGCAGACCGGGTAGACGAGGCCACGCTCTGCCCTGCCGACGGCGCCACAGGCTCCCTCGCAATCTTGCTCGACATGACCGATCCCCTCGGGGCGACGCAGTCGATTAACCTCCGAGCCCAGCTATCGGACTTCGTGATGGACAGCCCGCGCGGAACGCTCGTGGGCCTGGGCAGAGTGAGCGACCAATTTGGCGACCTCGGCGCCGCGTTTGTCGCCTGCCGGCCGATGACTGGTGCGGAAGGCGGCGACGTCACCCGCAACTCGAGGATGCTTGAAGAGCGGTTCCAGGAGCGATTCATGAAGCCGTTCCGAGCAGAGGTAGCCTCCCTGCTCGACGCAGAGGAGGCGTCAAGCTCGCCTATCATGGAGGCGCTGCAGGCGCTCCTGGGCGGCATGCGGGATATACCGACGACGGAAGGCAGCCACCGTCATGTAGTGATCGTCTCCGACCTTATCCAGCACAGCGACGCGATGAGCCTCTTCCGCGGCGACGACTGGAACAGCTTCAAGGAATCGCCATCCTTTTCGCGGCTGGCCCACACCCTCGGCGGGACCGACGTCACCTTGATCCGGGTGCCGCGCCCCGGCGCACGTGTAGACGCCGCAGCGGTCGGGGACTTCTGGGTCCGCTATCTCGACGCGCAGGGGGCGGAACGTGTGGACGTTGAGACGCTCGGAGATCTCTGAGGATGGCGCGCGACAAGCTCTCGGCGTTTGACCAGCTCGACAAGGTCGCGCTCGTCATAGCGTTCCTCGGCGGTGCGGTGGGCGCTTGGTACATCAAGTTCCTTGGGTTCGGGCCATTCTGGGCAGTCGGATGGACGGTCGGCACGATGCTGCTCTACGTCGCCGTCGTGACGGCTCTCGGGCGGCTGCAGATCGAGCCCGAGGCTATCGGTGACAACTGCTACTATCTCGGCTTCCTCCTGACCCTCGCATCACTCTCGGCAACCCTTTACCAGCTGTCACAAGGTGAAGATCAGATCGAGCTCATGCGATCGATCATTTCCGGGTTCGGGATCGCACTCGTTTCGACGATCCTCGGGATCCTTTTACGCGTCATATTTATCCAGCTGCGGCCCGACATTGTTGCACGAGATCGACAGTCCCGGATCGAATTGCAGCAGGCGGCGCGCGAACTCCGCCTCGAGCTCGCTTCGAGCGTCGCCGCAATCAAGGAGTTCTCCACCGAAGCGATTCAGCTCGCAGCAGAGCAGGCCGCAAAGATCACCGACGCAACACACACGGCGGTCGAAGGGCAGCGCGCCCGGATGCACACCGACGTCGAAGCCTATACGCAGACACTCCGCGCCACCCTCAAGGCCGCCGGCGAGCAGTCTACCAAGGCCATCGCCGATTCCGTTAAGGCTGCCAGCAAGGCGGCGCAGACGTCGACCATTGCTTCGCTCGAGGCGCTGAGTGAAGCCATCTCCGACTTCGGGGTCGCGCAGCAATACGCGCTCGACGCCGCGAACGTCACCAATGGCCGCGCGTCCTCGGCCGCGGCGGACGCCCTTGCGCAGGCGTCGGCCCTGACAGGCCAGATCGATGACGCATCGAAACGCTTGTCGGCCTCGCTGAACGCGATGGCGACGGACCTCTCCCGCTGTGTCGAGGCTATAGAAACGACCCGCCGGCGGCTGGATCAGCACGAGCGAGAAGCAGGCGACGCCGCCCGCGCGGCCGCCCTTTCCGCGAGCGCTGCCGCAACTTCGGCGAGAACCGCCGCGGAGGAGGCGTCGGGGCACAAGCCGACTGGCGGGATCTTCGGCGGATGGAACAGATCATGACGTTGCGAATGCCTGACCCGGCCGAGTCCACGCGGCAATACCGCCGTGGCGCCGTCATGGGCTTGACGGTCGCAGAGGCATTCATGCTCCTCTCTTTCGTCTTGCTGATGCTGATGCTGCTTTGGCGCTTCGAGGATCGACAGCAATTAGCGGAGGCGGAGGGATTCATCGACCTGTCCCCCACCGAAAAGGCCGCCGTACTCGGCACGGCTACGATACTGCGCGAAGAAGGCGTGGACCCGAACGACCCAGCGATCCGAGAGAAGTTCGAAGCACTCGTCGCGCTCGGCGACGCCAATCCGCCCCGAGAAATCCTCACGAGCCTGGCAGAGGCGTCCGAGCCGGAGCGACGCAAGCTCGAGGATCTGATTCGAAGCGACGAATGGAGGCAGGTACCCGAGGAGACTGCGACTCAACGCATCGCCGGTCGACTGCAGGCGGCCGCGGCGAGCCAAGAGGCACTCACCGACGCGCTCCGGCGAGAGCTGGGTCCGCTCGTCACACAGTATGGTGGGACGATCCAGCCGGACGGATCACTCGTGTTTCCGGATACCGTCCTCTTTGAAGTCGGCAGGGCCGAGATCACGCCGGCGCTACGCGCATTCCTCGGTTCGATCTGCCTGCCTTGGATTCGGACCGTCGAACGCGCGAGGGCATCGGTTTCCGACCTCCGCATCGAAGGGCATGCGTCGTCTGAATGGACGCGAGACACATCTCCGCAACAGGCCTACCTGAATAACCTCGCGCTTTCCCAGCAACGGGCGCACGCCGTCCTTTCGACGTGCCTCGAGATGATCCCCGGGCCGGAAGGCGAATGGGCACGCCAGCGCGCAACCGCAGTAGGATACTCGTCCTCCCATCCGATTCTGACCAATGGATCCGAAGACCCGGCGAAATCGCGGCGCGTCGTGTTCCGCGTCGACTTCGACCTCAAGGAGATGATCGACGAGATTCGGGATGTTGTCGGTGAAGCGGCGGCGCGCAAAGCGGCGCCGGCTATATTTGATTCGAACGACGAAACGGCGGGCCAATGATCGCGCGAAGCATGTGGATGGCGGCAGCGGCGCCCCTGCGCGGCCCTGACGGCCCATGCGGCGCCTAAGCGCCGCTGGCGGTGCTTCGTCGCAACCACCGTTGCCGTGCGCGCTGCCGCGCACGCGCCTCGGTGCTGATGACGGGCGCGGCCTCACTTGCCGCGTGTTGCTCGACCGTGGCCCGCGTCGTGGCGGCGATATACGCCTGCAGCTCCTCCTCGGCGATCAGCACCGGGCGCCCGCGCACGTAGCGAAGGTGCCCGGCCAGGCGCAGCCGTTTTATCTTGCTGGTCGAGCAGCGCAGAACCCCGGTCGCCTCCGGTTCGGGCAGAAACTTCATGCCGCGCCTTCTTTCTCGACCCGATACACCGACGCGCGCCCGATCTCGAGCCGCTTGGCGATCGCGGATGCGCCCAGGCCTTCCGCGCGGAGCCTCCGCACCTCGGCGGCGTCGATCGTCGCCGGCCGCCCCTTGTAGACGCCGGCGGCTCTCGCTTTTGCGATCCCTTCCGCCTGCCGCTCGTGCCGCAGGTTCGTCTCGAATTCGGCGAAGACCCCGAGCATGTCGAGAAAGCACTTTCCCGCGGCCGTGCTCGTGTCGATCGGCTGCTGCGTGCAAACGAGCGCCGCGCCCTTCTCCCGAATTGCGCGAACGATCGTCTGCAGGTCGGCGATCGACCGGGCGAGCCTATCAATCCGCGTCACCACCAGCTCGTCACCGGGCCGAAGGAAATCGAGGATTGTGGCCAGCTCCGGCCGGCCGCTCGTGCTCGTGCCGCTCGCCTTTTCCTCGCGGACCACGTTGCAGCCCGCCGCGCGCAATGCCGCGACCTGAATCGCGGTGTCCTGGCCGGCGGTGCTGACTCGGGCGTATCCGATGCGTGTCATTACCGTTGATCCTGTCTCGTTAGGGTCTAGACCCTGATTGGGTATCGTCTCGTAAATCGTATGTCAACCCATATGAGACGATCCGGCTGTCTCGCCGCGGTGCATCGCCGGGGTATACCCAAAGAAGACGGGCCAGGCGGGGCGGCACGGAGCTGGTGCAGCGGGGATCGAGCCATTGATTCGCTGTTACCGGCCCTGAATTGTCGGGATTTGTCTGGAAGCAACGACCTCCTTACCAGACAAAGACGAGAAACGGCCGGGCAAGCACCGGGTTGTGCTCCCGGATACTTTCGACATGACAGACATAGTTGCGCGGGGCCACTGTTTTGTCAGCGACTAGCTAAAGGAGGCATCTGATATGCACGACCCGCTCGTATCGCCAGCCGCGTTGGCTGCCAGTCTGTGGAAAACCACAACCGATCTTCGCCACGCCATCGCCACCGGCGATCACGAGTCGGGCGCGCTGGACGTTCCGGAGCTGGCCGACCTCGCGCGGTTCTGCGGAGACTTGGCCGACCGGCAGCCGGCGGCCAGGCGGGCGCTGGGGGCCATTCGCTGCCGGGCACTCAGCATGGTCCAGTGGGCGGCCGGCGAAGGGATGCCCGGACCGATCCGCCGGGCTGCGCTGGCCGAGCTCGATGACCTCGCATCCCCACCCAGGCCGGAGGACGCGGCCGGATGACGAAGTTCCTGACCGAGCCGGAAGTGGCGGAGGTGCTGCGTTGCTCGACAAGCAAGATCAAGCGGCTCAGGCTCTCCGGCCGTCTCGCCTATCTGCCGGGGCGGCCGGTCCTGATCGCCGAGGAGGCCCTGCAGGCGTGGATCGCCTCGGCGACACGGGCATCCGGCGAGCAGCCCGCCGGGGCCGAGCGCCCACGGACCCCGGCCCAGGCCGAAGCGCAGGCGCGTCACCGGGCACGGGAGCGATGGCTTCGTTGCGGCCTCGCCCGGCGCCAACGACCGGGCATCGCCTAGCGCGGCGATAGGGCGTCGAGCCACACCACAAGCCGGGCAGTCTCCGGGCGCAGCAGGAAGCCGGACGCGCCTGCGGCGAGGAGAAGCGCCCCGTTCAACGTGACCGCGCGCAACGCGCTGCCCCCGATCACCGGCGGGGCGTTGGCGATCTCGGGGCCGAGGCTTGCATCGACAATCCTGAATGCTTCGGCCGCCGAGTCGTCGGAGGGGTCCGCAAGATGGCGCTCAACCATCACCGCATAGGTGTCTCGGGCGCGCATGATCTCCTCGCGGCCGGAGCGGTTGTGCGCGGCAATTTGTGCCTTGGTGCCAATCTCGTGGACCAGGAGCACAAGAGCCGAGAAGGCGAGCGCAGCCGGTGTTGAGAGGCATGCCCACATGAGGAATATCGCGAGGAGCGTGTGCAGCCACGTCCGAAGGAGGGCGCGGAGTACCGCGTCAAGGCCAGCGCTCACCATTCGATCCGTGAACGCGTCCGTTGGTCCGACCAGGCGCATGGCATTCTCCTCGATTGATGTTTGCCTGCGCCCACCCTCCGCCGTCTGGCGCTGCGCGTCACCCTCTGCCGACCCGCCTCGATCGCCGATCCGCCCCCCGGGGTACGGTCCCGATTTCTGCGCAAAAGTGGCTGCCGACGCCCACACAAAAATCCGCCCCGCCGAGACTTTCTGACATACGCCCCCGCAACGCTCGCGGAGATTAGCGGAAGCGCGCCGGGCGCCATCCGGCCTCGACCGCCTCGGCCTCGTCGCAGAACCATCGTTCTCCGGCATCCTCGTTGATCTGCGTGCGCGAGTACCAGGGCGACCAGGGCGTGTGGTAGATTTGCTCGCCCTGCCGGTTGATGTTCCCCTTGATCGGGCATTCCCCGGGGGCCTCGGCAACGGCCCGCTCCCAGCGGTTCGCCCGGTACTCCCAAGGCGGCTGCGTGGCGGCCTGCCAGATGCCGAGCCCGGCGCCACGGGCTCCGGCCTCGATATCGGCATAGTCGTCGCTGTACCGGACGAATGCCCAAGCGAGGCCCTCTGCAACGAGCGCCTCCGCGACGTCCACCCCGCCCGCGCTGCAGCGTGCCACGACCCGGCCGTAGGCGTCCCGGTCCAGTGGCTCACATTCGACGCTATGTCCCGCGACCAGCTCGGCCAGACGTTCGGCCGCGGCCTCGTCGCAGCCCCAGGTGCCGCCGCGCGCCAACGCGCACCGCTGCCCGATCTCGGCCGCGTCAATCCCGTGCAGTCGCACCGCCACCGGGCCGAAGGCGAGGCCGTCGCCGTCGATCACGCCCGGCTGCCCCACAATCCGCGCATCGGCGGCCGCACCCGCTGCCAGCAAGAGCCAGACGGCTGCCGCCCCTGCTATCCCTGAACCTGTGGCCATCACACTCCCCCATCCGACACGTTAGCACGCGCCGGCCGCGCACGGCACCGGGCCCGCCCTCGACGGTAAATGCCTGCCTGGCTCAGTGGCTTCCCGGTGGCTTCCGCACATCCGCCAGAGTGCCGCGGCACGGGCGGCTAGCGTAATTTTCTCTGCTTTTTTAGGGGGTTATTGGCTCCGGCGGTAGGGATCGAACCTACGACCAATTGATTAACAGTCAACTGCTCTACCGCTGAGCTACGCCGGAACACGGGGGGCCTATAGCAAAGCGGATTCCCGGCGTCCAGACCGATACCGCAGATCCTGCGCATCTCGCGCGACGGCGTCACCCGGCCGGCTTCGCCCCGGCCATCTCCCTCGCCTCCGCCCGCTCCTCCGCCGCCTCGGCCTTGACCTCCGCCACCGTCCCGGCCAGCGCCAGACTGGTGGCCGGGATATCCGACAGGCCGGTTGCCGGGCGGTGATGCCGGGCCTGGGTCCGGCGACGCCAGAGCGCAAACAGCACCGTGCCGACCGAGGCGATGGTCACCACCATCGACAGCGCATGCGGCCCGACCGCCGGCAACAGCGCGGCGACGAGCAGTGGCCCGGCCACGGCGCCGGCCGAGTTGACCAGAAGCAGGGTCGTTGCGATCTTCACCGGCGGCTGGCCGGAGGCCCGGGCGAAGGCGAGCGAGTTCGCCACCGTGTAGAGCGGCAGGATCAGCCCGCCGAGCAGCACCATCACCACCAGGAACACGATCTGGTTGAGCGGCCCCGAGCCCTCGACGATCTGCGCGAGCCCCAACTGCACCAGAATCGCTCCGACCGCGGCCGCGGCCCCGGTCAGCCCCGCGATCACCGCGATGAGCAGCCGCAGGTCCATCCGGTCGGCGATGACGCCGATCGGGATCTGCAGGAGCAGCCGGCCGAGGAAGAAGCTCGCCACCACGACGCCGATCGCCCCCTCGGTCACCCCGGCATTGGCGAGCAGCGCCGGCATGATCGACAGGATGGCCGTCGTCACCAGCCCCGCATAGATCGCCGCCACCACCGCCGTGCCCGAGGTGACCACCAGCAGCCCCGATCGCGCCGGATTGCCCTCCACCGCCTCCGGCTCGACCACCCGGGTCGGCGGCGCCACGGCACGCGTCATCACCACCAGCACCACGGCGAGGTTGAACGACAGCGCCAGCACGGTGATGAAGCCGACCTGCAGCCCGTCCCAGTGCACGATCAAGAGCTGCCCGAGCACCGCCGAGGCCCCCAGGCACCAGCCATAGGTGGCAAAGACCTTGCCGCGCAGGGCATCCGGCGTGGTGCCGTTGATCCAGCCGTCAACGGTGGCGAAGACCGCCGCGATCGACAGGCCCATGAAGAAGCGCAGCACCACCCAGAGCAGCACCCAGTCTGTCAGGTCCATCACGATCGCGAGGATCGCACAGAGCGCCGCCGCGCCGGCGAAGGCGCGGATATAGCCGATGCGCAGGATGCGCGGCGGCTCGCTGAAGCAGCCGACCGCGAAGCCGAGGAAATAGGCCGCGCCGAAGATCGCCACCGTCGCGTCCGAAGCGCCGTCCTGCAACAGGCGCAGTGGCATGACCGTGGTCATGGTGGCATTGGCGAGCGTGACGAGCGAGACCGCCGCGATCAGCGCGGCCAGCGACACCAGGATCTTGAACATCGGCACGTCCCCCGAGCGGGCGGCCCAGACCGGCGAGCGGGCCCGGGCGGCGCTGGTGCGGCGACCCGCCGGCCCCCGTCGATCGGCCCCAGTCTGGCCGGAGCGCGCGGCCCGGGGCAACCCGCAAAATCCCCTGAGGATTCCCAATCACTCGCAACAAGTGTAGAACATGACGTACGGGGTTCGTTTCAGGAGAAATCTCATCATGACGACGACTGTCACACCTGACCATCTCGCAGGCCGTCCGCTGCTTCGTGCCATGGCCGAGCACTGGTGGCTGATGCTGCTACGCGGGATCGCCGCGATCGCCTTCGGCCTTCTTTCGCTTTTCTGGCCGGGGATCTCGGCGCTGACGCTCGTGCTCCTCTGGGGCATCTATACCTTTGCCGACGGTATCTTCGCGCTGGCCTCCGCCGTCATGGGCAAGGATGGCGGGGCAACCGGCACCCGCTGGTGGTTGGCGCTGACCGGCGTTCTCGGCATCCTTGCCGGCCTGATCGCCTTCTTCTCCCCCGCTGTGGCCGGCACGGTGCTGCTGATCTTCATCGCAGTATGGGCGATCGCCATCGGCGCCATGGCCATCATCGGCGCGATCCGGCTGCGAGCGGAGATCGAGGGCGAGTGGCTGCTGATCCTCGGCGGAGCGCTGGCCGTTGCCTTCGGCGCAATCATGCTCTTCCAGCCTGCCGCCGGGGCGCTGGCCGTGGTCTGGATGATCGCCACCTTTGCCATCATCTTCGGCATCGACCTCGTGCTGCTCTCCTTCAAGCTCAAGGGCTTCAAGGACGAGGTTTAAGCCTCCGGCCCCGCGGCCGCAGACCCGCCGAGCGCGCGGCGTCTGCGGACCGGCCCGCCATCGCGCCACGCCGCCGATCGCCACACGATGGGCGACATCGGATCGGAAGCGGATACAGTCGCCGCCGCCGCCGCGGGCGTTCGGCCGATGCGCCCGGCGATGCCTGCCCTCGCCTTGCGAGCCATCGCCGTACCGGACAATGCGCCTACCTTCACCGTCGACGTCGCGGGATGATGCTCCGCCAGTTGCGCCGCCGCCGGCGTTGCCGACCAGCATCGCTTGTCCGGCACCATCGAGGTGAATGATGCGACATGCGTAGCCGGCCAGTGGGACGCAGCGGCCCTCGCCGGCCTCAGCTTCGCCTTGCACCCCATCGCATTCAGCCGGTCCGCGCCGCCCACGCCGACAACACCATCCGCTGGGGCAGCATTTCTCGGCAAGGCCGGCCTCCATCGGACGCGGCGAGGCTGACGCCGCCGCCCGAGCGACCGCCGCGGCCCAATAGCCCTTGCACCGCCTCCGCCCGCATCTATAACCGCGGGAATTTGCCGAACCGGGGCGAATCCAACCCCCCGGCCCCCGCGCGGGCGCCGGGCCAGACCGTGCAAGGCCGAACATGCCGAAGAGAACCGACATCCGCTCGATCCTGATCATCGGGGCGGGTCCCATCGTCATCGGCCAGGCCTGTGAATTCGACTATTCAGGCGCCCAGGCCTGCAAGGCGCTGCGCGAGGAAGGTTACCGGGTCATCCTGGTCAACTCCAACCCCGCCACGATCATGACCGACC
>CAYLHK010000086.1:0-15289 GCA_964383295.1 uncultured Rhodovulum sp. | reverse complement strand
CACCGCCTTCACCGACATCAGCGGGCCTTCGAAGGTGGACATGCCGTAGAAGGCGACCGACACCACCATCATGCGCAGCACGGGATCGGTGCGCAGCTTGTCCCAGGCGCCGGACAGCGTCATGATTCCATTGATCATGCCGCCCCAGGAGGGCATCCACAGCATCACCGAGAAGGTCGCGCCGAGCGTCTGCGTCCAGTCCGGCAGCGCGGTGTAGTGCAGGTGGTGCGGGCCGGCCCAGATGTAGAGGAAGATCAGCGCCCAGAAGTGGATGATCGAGAGCTTGTAGCTGTAGATCGGCCGCTCGGCCTGCTTGGGGATGAAGTAGTACATCATCCCCAGGAAGCCCGCGGTCAGGAAGAAGCCGACGGCGTTGTGGCCGTACCACCACTGGACCATCGCCCCCTGCACGCCCGGCCAGAGAACGACCGACTGCGAGGACCAGATCGACACCGGCACGGCGAGGTTGTTGACCACGTGCAGCATGGCGACGGTGACGATGAAGGCGAGGAAGAACCAGTTCGCCACGTAGATGTGGGGTTCCTTCCGCCGCGCGATCGTGCCGAGGAAGATCGCGAGATAGGCGACCCAGACGATCGTGAGCCAGAGGTCAACGTACCATTCCGGCTCGGCGTATTCCTTGGACTGGGTGCCGCCCAGCAGGTAGCCGGTGGCGGCGAGCACGATGAAGATCTGGTAGCCCCAGAACACGAACCAGGCGAGGTTGCCGCCCCACAGCCGCGTGGCCGAGGTGCGCTGGACGATGTAGAGCGAGGTACAGATCAGGGCGTTGCCGCCGAAGGCGAAGATCACCGCCGAGGTGTGCAGCGGGCGCAGCCGGCCGAAGGTGAGCCAGGGCAGGTCGAGGTTCAGCGCCGGGAAGGCGAGCTGGAAGGCGATCCAGGTGCCGACGAGGAAGCCCACGATGCCCCAGAAGGCGGTGGCGATGACGCCCGCGCGCACCACGTCGTCCATGTAGCCGGTGGCCGGCGCCGGCAGCGGCTCGGCCGCGACGCGCATCGGCGTGCGGCTGACGGTCCAGACGAAGGCCGCCATCGACAGCGCCAGCAGGAGCAGCGCGTGCACCTGGTAGGTCACGTCATGGGCGAAATTCGCCGCCATCGCGAAGAAGAGCGTAAGCAGCCCAAGGGCCGTGATCTTCACTCCAGCAGCCATATCGCCCCCATTCCGTAAGCCCGCGGCCGCAATGCGGACGCAGGCTGCATGGTCATATCTTACCGCTCTGATGCGACGGCGGGGGCTGGGGTTCCTTGACCCAGATCAATGGGCAGAGGAATTTTGACGCGCTGCACAAAAATAATAATATTATTTTTTTCTAGTGCATTACGATTCCAAGTTCGCGTGGTGATGCGGCGGCGGGTGCGCTTTTGCTCAGGCGAGCATGCCGCCGTCGCTGTCGTCGCCGGATTCGTCGATCAGCCGGGCGAAGTCGGGGACATGCACCATCCGGTTCTCGCCGAGCACCACCAGCCCTTCGCGCTTCAGCGCCGAGATCTGGCGGCTGACCGTCTCGATCGTGAGGCCGAGGTAGTCGGCCATGGCCTCGCGGGTGATGTAGAGCGGGAAGTGCAGTCCGTTCCGGGGGGACTGGCGCTGCAGCTCCGCATCCCGGCGCGCCATGATGACGAAGAGGCTGGCGATCTTCTCGCGGGCGGTCTTGCGGCCGAGCAGCAGCATCCACTCGCGGGCGGCGTCGAGCTCGTCGAGGGTCATCTCGAGCAGCCGGTGCTCGATGCGGGGCGAGCGGCTGATCATTCGCTCGAACTCGGGGCGCCGGAACATGCAGAAGGTGATCGGCGTGACCGCGACCACGTCATAGGCGGCGCGTGCCCGTCCCGGCCGTCCGACGAAGTCCGATGGCAGGAGCAGGCCGACCATCTGCCGCCGGCCGTCCGACAGCGTGCTCGAGAGCATCGCCACGCCCTGGACCACCGAACCAACCATGGCCATGGTCTCGCCCGCCCAGGCGATCGTGTCGCCGGGCTGGTACGTGCGGTAGCTCTTGATGCGTTCCAGCTCGCTCAGCTCGGCATCGTCACAATGCGCACAGACGGCCCGATGGCGAATGGGGCATTCGACACATTTTCCGCTTTCCAGCCCATGGATTGCTCTTAGTGGCATCAGGCTCCACCGCCCTTGCTATCGCCCGTAAAGTATCGGCGCGGTTGATCTCGATCAAGGATGATCGGCTGCACCAGGCGGCAGGCTCTCATGCCATGGGCGCATGCCGGGATCACGTCGATGCGGGATGGTTCGAGCGGAACCTGCCCCGGTACACCACCTATCCGACGCCGGCGCGGTTCCACGCGGGCGTGGAGGCGGAGGCGTTCGACGCATGGCTGGCGGGGCTGGTCCCGGGTACGCGGATCGACGTCCGCCTGCACCTGCCCTATTGCCGCGAGCTCTGCTGGTTCTGCGCCTGCCGCACCCAGGGGCTGCGCCATGCCGGGGAGCTCGACATCTATCTCGACGCGCTGGCGGCGGAGATCCGGCGCACCGCAGCGCTGCTGCCGGAGGGCGTGCATGTCGGCGGGCTGCGGCTGGGGGGCGGCACGCCGACGCTGCTGGCGCCCGATGCGATGCGGAGGCTCGCCGACACCCTGCGTGATGCGCTTCCGGTGACCGAGGATGCGGTCTTCGCCGTCGAGAGCGACCCGCGCAGTCTCGATCCCGCCCGGCTCGACGCGCTGGCGGCATCCGGTGTGACCGAGGTGACCCTCGGGGTCACGGATTTCGCCCCCGCGGTCCAGCGCGCCATCGGGCGCCGCCAGGACGCGGGGGCGACTGCCGCCACCATCGCGGGACTGCGCGAGCGCGGTATCGGCCGGGTGGGCGTCGATGTCGTCTATGGCCTGCCAGAGCAGAGCCAGGCGAGCCTTGCGGCGATGCTCGCGCAGGTGCTCGACATGAGGCCGGACCGGATCGCGCTGACCGGCTACATGCATGTGCCATGGATGGCGAAGCGCCAGCGCATGATCCCCGAGGCGAGCCTGCCCGACGCCAGCACGCGCTTCGGTCTCTGCCGCATGGCCGCCGGGATGATCCGCGACGCCGGCTATCTGCCGCGCGGCGCGGAGTGCTTCGAGCGCGGCGGCGCGGGCAGCCCCCGGCGCGCGGGGGCGACCGTGGGCCTCGGCGCTGCGGCGATCTCGTCCTTTCCGCAGGGCCATGTGCAGAACGAAGGGCAGACGGCGCGCTATCTCGCGCTGATCGCCGGCGGCGGTGGGGCGGGCACGCGGGGCGTGGTGCTGCGGCTCGAGGACCGCATCCGGGGCGAGGCGATCCGCAGGCTGCTCAGCGACTTCCGCGTCGACCTGGCGGCGTTGCGGGCCGAATACGGGGATCTCGTCCAGGTGCTGACCCCCGGGATCGCGCTGGCCTCGATGCGGTTCGGCGGGCTGGTCCTGCGGGAGGGCGACGTCTTCGCCATCCCCCAGGACGGCGTGATCCTTGCGCGCGCCGTGGCGCATTGCTTCGATGTGCAGGGCTCGGCGGGCCTGCGGCCGGGGGCCTGAGGCGGCGGATTAGCCTGCCAGCGGGCGCCGGGAGCGGCGGCGGGTCAGCTCCAGATGCCCGAGCGGGGTCCAGCCGGCAAGCGTCGTGTCGATCCCGTCGTCGCGAAGCGCGGCCGTGAGCGCCTGTTCCAGCCGCGGCCGGTCGGCGCGGGTCACGGGTGCGAAGTCGATGACGATCTGGCCGCCGAGGCCGCGCAGGCGCAGCTGGCGCGGCAGTTCGCGTGCGGCGGCCAGGTTCACCTTGAGCGCCGCCGCGGGCGACAGATCGCTTCCGGTGTTGACGTCGACGGCAACCAGGGCGCGCGTTGGCTCCACGCTCATGAAGCCGGCGCCAAGCGGCACTCGGGGCTGGCGCAGCGCTTCGATCTCTTCCCAGATCCCGGCACCGTCGAAAGCGCCGGCGCCTTCGAGGTGATCGGTGTCCGGCCCGTCCCATTCCCGCAGCGCCTCTCCGGCGGCACCGGGGCCGTCGAGCAGGCAGGCGGGCGGGCCGGAGGCGGCGTCGGCGGCGATCCGCGCCCAGGTGGCGCGCAGCTCGGCGATCTCCTCGAGGATGGCCTCATCGCGCATCACGCCCGCGCGGGTGCGCAGGATCAGGCCGAGGTCCTCGTCGGCGCCCGTCATCGCCTCCTCGGCCAGATCGGCCAGGGTGGCGCGGAGCTCGTCGTCGCGGATCGAGCGGCTGATGTTGAGGCCCGGCGCGCCCGGGGTCAGCACCGCGCAGCGGCCCTTGAGGCGCAGCCGGTCGCCGACGGTCGGCGCCTTGCCCGGTTCGGGCCAGCCGCCCACCTGCACCAGCACGGGCCGGCCGGGGGCCGGCGGGCGCTTGCTGCGCAGAAAGCCGGTGTGGCCGCCGCCGAGATCGATCATCACCCCTCCGAGCCCCTTCATCGGCCGCGCGGCGGTGCCGCGGTAGATGGCTTCGGGGCGCGGGGTGGCGTCGTTGGACGAGGGGTCTATCAGCACGTCCTGGAGCCGCCCGTCGACGACGAGCGCGGCGGCGTGGCCGCCGGAGGGCAGCGGCTCGATGAGGATACTGCGGCCCTTCATGCCGGGATGCCGCCGGGCGCAGCGCGGTAGCCCGCGCCCTCGATCAGGCCGATCGTCTCGACCAGCGGCAGGCCGATGACATTGGAGGCCGAGCCGCCGATCCAGGGGATGAGCGCGCCGGCGCGGCCCTGGATCGCATAGCCGCCGGCCTTGCCCTGCCAGTCGCCGCTGGCGACATGGGCGGCGATCTCTGCCTGCGACAGACGCTTGAAGCGCACGGCGGTCTCGACGACGCGGTGGCTTTCGAGATCGGCGCGGCGGAGCACGACCGCGGTGACGACGGTGTGGCGCCGGCCGGAGAGCAGCGCGAGGAAGCGGGCGGCCTCGGCGGCGTCGGCGGGTTTGCCGAGCGCGCGGCGGCCGAGGGCGACGATCGTGTCGGCGGCGAGCACGATCTCGTCCACGCCCGCGGCGGCGGCGCGCGCCTTTCCGCGGGCAAGCCGCAGCGCCGTGACCCGGGGCAGTTCGCGGGGCAGGGGCGTCTCGTCGATGTCGGTGGGCCGGACCGCATCCGGTACGATGCCGACCTGGGCCAGCAGATCCAGTCGGCGCGGGCTTGCAGAGGCCAGGATCAGGCGCGGGGGCACGTCACCGCCCGCGGGCGGTTCACTTGAAGCGATAGTTGATGCGCCCCTTGGTCAGGTCGTAGGGCGTCATCTCCACCTGCACCTTGTCGCCGGCGAGCACGCGGATGCGGTTCTTGCGCATCTTGCCGGCAGTGTGGGCGATGATGATATGGCCGTTCTCGAGCTCCACCCGGAAAGTCGCGTTGGGAAGCAGCTCGGTCACGACTCCGGGAAATTCAAGAAGCTCTTCCTTGGCCATGTTTGCTCCGAAGCAATTGCAGCAGCGCGGACGATGCTTGCGCATGCCCGCGCGCGGAAGATGGGCGTAAACCCCCTGAAGTGCAAGCGCCAAACGTCATTTCTGCCGGCGCCGGGGGCGGCGGGAGCCTGCCGGCGCAGGCAGGGGGCTTGCAGGAGGGGACGCGGACGTTCAATCTGTCTTGTCACGACCGGCCCGATCTCGCGAGCGCCGCTGCGGGCCGGGCGCCTCTAGCCGCGACCGGGGGGACGGGAGATGACAGAGGACAGGCCGGGCGCCGGGACGGCGGGGCCGGAGGTGATCCGCAACCTGGACGGCGAGCGCGGCCTTCCGCGCTGGTTCAGATCCGCACTCGCGATCCTGAGCACGATCGAGGCCGGCAGCGTCGATGTGGCGCTCCCCGACGGGCGGGTTTTCCGCGCCGAGGGGCGCAGCCCCGGAGCCCTGGTGCGCATCGACGTGCGCAACCCCGCCCTCTTTGCCCGCGTCGCCCGCGAGGGGGAGCTCGGCTTCTGCGAGGCCTACATGGACGGCTGGTGGGACACGCCGGACCTGCAGGCGCTGCTGGACGTGCTGCTGGCGAACAGGGCGTGGATCGACCGAGCCCATCCGCTGGCCGGGTTGGCGCGGGGGGCGCAGCGCTTCCTGCACTGGCTGAACGCGAATACGCGTCGGCAGGCGCGCCGGAACATCGCGCACCACTATGACCTCGGCAACGAGTTCTATCGCCGCTGGCTCGACGAGACGATGACCTATTCCTCGGCGCTGTTCGAGAGCGCTGCCGAGGACCTGCCGACCGCACAGCGCCGCAAGTATGCCAGCGTCCTCGACCGCATCGGTGCCGATCGCGACCAGCACATCCTCGAGATCGGCTGCGGCTGGGGCGGTTTCGCCGAATTCGCCGCCACAGAGCGCGGCGCGCGGGTCACCGGTCTTACCATCAGCCGGGCGCAGTACGATTTCGCCAAGCGGCGGATCTTCGAGGCCGGGCTCGCCGAGCGGGTGGAGATCGTGATGCGCGACTATCGCGACGAACGCGGCAGTTACGACGGGATCGCCTCGATCGAGATGTTCGAGGCGGTCGGCGAGAAGTACTGGCCGGCCTATTTCGACACCGTGCGCTCGCGGCTGAAACCAGGGGCCCAGGCGACCATCCAGGTCATCACCGTGCCGGACGCACTGTTCCCGACCTATCGGCGCACGGTCGATTTCATCCAGAAGTACATCTTCCCGGGCGGCATGCTGCCGAGCCCCGGCGCGCTGAAGGCGCAGATCGAGCGCGCGGGCCTCGGGCTCGTCGGCTCGGTGGAGTTCGGCGAGAGCTATTCCGAGACGCTGCGGCGCTGGCACCAGGATTTCAACGCCCGCTGGGACGACATCCAGCCGCTGGGCTTTGACGAGCATTTCCGGCGGATGTGGAACCTCTACCTCACCGCCTGTGCCGCCGCGTTCCGCAGCGGCACCACCGATGTCGCCCAGGTGACGATGCGCCGCCCGGCCTGACCGGGCGGAGCGTCAGTTCGCCGTCGGTTCGGTCCCGGCCGCGGGGGCTGCGTCGATCTCGACGATGCGCGCGCGGGCGGCCGTGATCTGCGGCAGGTCGCTGTCCTCGCCGGCGGCCTCGACCGCGCGGGCAAAGGCGGCGCGCGCCTCGTCCTGGCGCCCGAGCGCGTCGTAGGCCATGGCGGCGTGAAACTGCACCAGCGGATCACCGGTCAGGGCCGCGGCGGCCGGCTCGAGATAGGTCAGCGCCTGTTCGTTGTCGCCGCGGCGCAGCAGGATCCAGCCGTAGGTGTCCTGGAAATGCGGCACTTCGGTCCCGCGCAGCCGGCGAGCGACCTGGAAGGCGCGGTTCAGCGTCTCCGGGTCGTCGCGGTAGGTGCTGAGCACGCTGGCGAGGTTATTCGCGATCACGACGTTCGAGGTGTCGCGGGCGTAGAGCTCCTCGTAGAGCGCGATCGACCCCTCGAAATCGCCGCGCACGTAAAGCAGGCCGGCCTTGGCGTTGATGAGGTCGGCATCGCGGCTGGTGGCGGCGATGCCGGCGTCGAGAACCGCCTCGGCCTCGTCCACACGGCCGAGGCCGGCCAGCAGCGTGAAGAGGATCTGATGGGGTTCGCGCAGCTCGGGACGCTCGGCGATGATCTCGCGGTAGATCGCCTCCGCCTCGCCGGTGCGGCCGTTCATCACCAGGATGCCGGCATTCATCAAGCGACCCGGCAGCCCCTCGGGATCCTCGGCGAGCAGGGCCTCGATCTCGGTCTGGGCGCCGGCGACGTCGCCTGCGGCGATGCGCGCCTGCACGAGGCCGATGCGCGCACGCAGGTTGCCCTCGCCTTCGCCGGCGATGCCTTGGAGCATGCTGACCATGTCCTCGGTGCGGCCTTCGCCCTGGAGCGCGGCGATCTCGAGGCCGGCGGCGCTCTCGGCGAGCGCCGGGTCGCCGAGATCGCGCAGGATGCCCGCCACCTGGCGCGCCCTGGTCCAGTCGCGGCGCTGGAGGTGGATCTGCCCGAGGGTGACCAGCAGTTCGGGGTTCTCCGGCGCCCGGCGGAGCGCGTCGAGCACGACGCTCTCGGCCTGGCCGACCCGCTCCTCGCGCAGCAGGAAGCGCGCATAGCGCAGGGATTCCGCCAGCCCGCCGTTCGAGGCCTCGACCGCGCGTGCCAGCCGCTCGCCGACCTGCTCGGTCGCGCCCTCGCGCTCGTGCGCCATGGCCATGATGGTCATGACCTCGGCGTCGCGCGGCGCCTCGGTGAGGGCCGCGCGCAGATCGAGCAGCGCCTCTTCGGTCCGGTCGGCCTCGATCCGCCAGCGGGCGCGCATCTTCAGCGCGTCGACGTGCCGCGAATTGGCGGTGAGAACCTCGTCGACCAGCGCCATGCTCTCGTCGCGCGCGCCGGTGGTCTCGAGCATCTGCGCCAGCGCCACCTGCAGGTCGCGGACCTCGGGGGCGACGGGCGTCTCCTCGGTCGCGGCGGCGACCTCGCTGTCGATCAGGGTGCGCAGCCCGGTGATCGCCTCGTCGCGGCGACCTTCGGCGAAGTCGAGCTGCGCCAGCGCGCGGCGATAGGGGCGCGCATCGGCCTGGCTCGCGATCAGGGCTTCGAGCTCGGCCCGCGCCGCCGCCGGGCCTTCGGTTTGCAGCAGGAACTGTGCGACGTCCAGATGGCCGGCGGGCGCATCGGGATCCTGCGCGGCCGTCTCGCGCAGGAGCGCGATCGCGGCCTCGGTGTCGCCGCGTTGGACATGCCACTGCAGCAGGCCCTGGCGCAGGCCGGGATTGTCGGGGAAGAGCTGGACCATGCGCGCGAGCTGGTCGCCGATCGCGGGATCGTCGACGTCCTGACCGAGGGCCGCGAGCCGCGCGAGATGGAGCTCTTCATCCTTGGGTCGCAGCGCCAGCGCGGCGTCGACACGAGCGATCGCGCCGGCGCGGTCGTTCGCCGCGAGGCGGTCCGCGACCAACACCAGATGCGCGGAGACGCTGTCGGGCAGTTCGGCGAGCACGCCCTCGGCCATCGCAACCGCCTCGGCGACATTGCCCTGGCGGAATTCCAGCGAGGCCTTCAGCGCACGGATGCTCGGATCGTTGGGGGCGAGCTCGAACGCCCGCTGGGCATGGACCTCGACGCCGCGCACGTCGCGGATCTCCATCGCCATCTCTGCCAGGGCGCGATGCGCCTCGACATTGTCGGGGTCGACCTCGACCAGCCGGAGATATTCGCCGATCGCGCCCTGGGTGTTGTCCTCTGCCCGCAGAAGGCGCGCGTATTCCAGCCGCGCGCCGGCGTGGTTGGCGTTCGCCTGCAGCGCGTTGCGCAGCTCGATCGCGGCGCGCTCCGGCTGGCCTTCGGCGACCAGGGCGACGGCACGCTCGTAATGCGACTGTGCGCGCTCCTCGTCGGACTCGCAGGCGGCCAGGGCGAGGGCCGAGGCCAGGGCGAGGACCGCGAGGCCCGGCAGGCGGATGAGGCGCATCAGATGCTCCCTTGCGTTGAGGCACCCGCTAGCGGTGCCGGGCAGTCCCGGGCGGCTCTCGGCCCCACCCGGCGGGCCGGGTCACGAGGAGACGTAGTTCCGGTAGGACTTCTTGTAGATGTAGTCGCTGTGCGCGAAGCCGCTCGCCCGCCCCTCGTCGACCAGGCTGAGGGCTAGCCCGGCGATCCTGGCATTGACCGAGGCGAGTTCGCGCAGCCCCTCGGCGACGGCGCCGCGCCGGGTGTGGTCCCAGCGCACAAGATAGACCACCGCATCGGCAAGCTGGGCGACGACCCGCGCGTCCGTCACCACCAGCGTCGGCGGGGTGTCGAGGATCACCAGGTCGTAGCGGGCACGCAGCTCGTCGATCAGCTTCTGGAAGCGGTGCGAGGCGAGGATGTCGGCCGGGTTGCCCTGCACGGCTTCGGAGGTGCCGGGGGCGAGCACATGCAGCCCGGTCTCGGGCTCCTTGAACACGGCGTCGTCGAGCGCGGTCGTGCCCTCGAGCACGGCCAGCAGGCCCGGGCGCGCCTCGGCTGCGGGGAAGACGCTGCCGAGCGTGCGCCGGCGCAGGTCGCAGTCGAGGATCACCGCCGAGCGGCCCATCTGCCGGCTGGTCATGGCCACCAGCATCGCCGTCGTGGTCTTGGCCTCCATGGGCAGGGAGGAGGAGAACATCACCACCTTGGGTGGATGATCGATGTTGGAGAACAGGATGCTGGTGCGCAGGTTGCGCACCGATTCCGCCAGCGCGCTGTTGGGCTTGCGGATGAGATGCGTCATCAGCTCGTGCGGGCGCTTGCGCCGGCCGGCCTGGGGCACCGAGGCGAGTACCGGCAGGCCGGTTTCCTTTTCGAGCTCGGCCGGGCTGCGGAACGTGTTCGAGAGGTTCTCCAGCAGGAAGACGAGCCCCACGCCCGCCGCGATGCCGCCGAGCGCGCCGAAGAGCACGATCCAGCGCCGAAGCCCCGTATCCGCCGCATCGGGCGGGGAGGCCCGGGTCAGGAAGCGCGCGTCCGACGTCTGCAGGGCGGCCTGTTCGGAGGCCTCCTTCATGCGGTTGAGGAAGCTCTCGTAGATCGTCCGGCTGGCCTCGGCTTCGCGTTCGAGCCGGGCCAGGCGCATCTCGTTGCGGGACTGGTCGCCGGCGCGGGCCTCCAGCGCGGCGAGCTGCTCCTCGAGCCGCGCCTCATGCTCGCGCAGCGCCTCCAGATCGCCGGCGATGCCTGCGACGATGTTGCCGGCCTCGGTTTCGATATTGCGCTGCAGCTCGGCCAGGCGCGCGTCGAGCCGCGCCAGCGCAGGGTTGTTCTCGCCCACGATAGCACGCATCGAGGCCGCCTGGTCGCGCAACTCGATCTCGCGGGCGCGAAAGCCGCGGATGACCTGCGACTCGCGAAAATCGGCGATCACCTCGAGATCCCGGCCCGTCGCGAGCGCCTCGGCGGCGCGGGTATGGCGGCTCTCGAGCGCGGCGCGGTCGAGCTGGGTGGCCGCCAGCGCGGAATTCAGCACTTCGAGCTGCGGGCCGATCATCGCCGAGCCGTATTCGGCCGCCATGGCGAGTTCGAGCTGCGCCGCGCGCACGGCTTCCTCGGCGACGTTGTAGCGGTTCTCCAGATCGGCCACCCGCACGCTCAGAAGCTCGGAGGCCGCGACGATGTCGTCGCGCTTCGCCTCGATCTGCACCACGATGTACTGCTCTGCGATCGAATTGGCGATCGCCGAGGCCCGGCGGGCGTCGGCGGAGGTGTAGTTGATCTGGATGACCCGCGAGTTCGGCACCGGCCGCAGGTTCAGATTGGCGATCAACGTGTCGAGGGCGATGGCCCGGACCCGGGACGCGCGCTCTTCGGGGGTGAGATCGCCGCGGATCGGAGGCGCCATCAGCCCGAAACCGGCGAGCAGCTGCTGGGCGCGATGCGGCAGCGGCAGACGCACCAGCACACGCTCGACCAGCGAGACGTCACCCGAGCGCAGGTCGGGGTTGAATTCCGCCGTGCTCTCGAGGCGGAGCGTCTCGATCACCCGCTCGAGCAGCACGGCCGAGCGCAGGATCTCGATCTGGTTCTGCAGGCCGGTGGTGGAGACGTCCGGGCTGACCACCACGTTGTCGAGGTCGATGATGCGCAGCCGCTCGGGGTCGAAGATCACCCGTGCCGAGGCGGTGTAGCGGCTCTCCATACCGATCGCGAGCAGGGTCGCGAGGCCCAGCATCACCACGGTGACCAGCATCACCAGCCACTTGCGCCGCCAGACCGGCAGGAGCATCCCGCGGATGTCGAGCGCGGCCTCGTTGGGGCCGTGGGCAGGCAGACCGCCCGGACGGGGGGGAAGCCCCCCCACATGGCTCGCCTCACCCGGCGAAGGGTTCACTCGGAAATTCATTGCCAATCAGCTACCGTGACACCCTCGCCGAAATAAAGCAGTTCGGCACCAATTACACCAAGTTCCACCCGGACCCGCCGAATCTTCACATATCGACGGCAAAAGCAAGGTCGCGCGGGGCGCTTTGGTAACCGGATTTACGCGCGCCCTGGGGGGTGATTTCAGTAACGTTTACGCGATTCAATTGGAGGTTGCTCATGTCGTGCGTCCTTCGGGTGCGCGGGGTATCCGCGCGGAGCGGGTAGCGGGCGCGCGAGGGCTGCACTATCGTCGCCCGAAACGCAATCAGGGAGCCCACCATGCCATCGATCGCACGTCTGCTTTTCGCGGGGCTCGGCGCCCTCGTCCTCGGGGCTCCGGTCATGGCCGAGGGCGTGCTCGATCGGCTGCGGGAGACGGGCGAGATCCGCCTCGGTATCCGCGAGGATGCGGCGCCGCTGTCCTATCTGCGCGCAAAGGAGCCGGCCGGATATTCGGTGCTGGTCTGCAGCGCGGTGGTCGAGGCGCTGGCCGAGACGCTCGAGCGCGAGCTGACGATCACCTGGGTCACGGTCGACGCCGAGGATCGCTTTGAGGCGGTGGCGGCGGGGCGGGTGGATCTGTCTTGCGGGGCGGATACGATCACGCTGGAGCGGCGCGCTCTGGTGGATTTCTCGCTGCCGACCTTCGTCGACGGGGCGGCGGTGCTGCTGCCGCTCGAGGCGGACCCGGAGTTCCAGGCGCTGGCCGGCGAGCGGATCGGGGTGCGCGAGGGCACCACCACCGAGGAGGTGCTGCGCACCACGCTAGAGGCCTCGGGCATGGAAGCCGAGATCGTCACCTTCGACGATCACCTGGAGGCGCTGTCGGCGATGGAGCTGGGCGAGATCGCGGCATATTTCGGTGACCAATCAATCCTTTTCGGGCTTTTCTTCGACAGCGACATGTCGGGCGAACTGGTGGTGTCCGAGAACACGCTGACGATCGAAAAGCACGGCCTGGCCCTGCCGCGGGGCGACGACGACTTCCGCCTGGCGGTCGATACGGCGCTGAGCGAGCTCTATCGGTCGGGGCAGATGGAGGCGTTTTTCGTCGAGGCCTTTCCGGGTGCGACGCCGGGCCTGGGGCTGAGGGCGCTGTTCCTGCTTGCGCCGGAAATGCCGTGAGGCGGGCGGGTTAACGGGCCTGCGGGCGCGTATGGAATGCATATGGAAAGCGTATGGAATCCATATGGCTCGTGAAACGGTCAGGATTGAAGGGTTAACGAGGAGCGGCGCCGGGGGCCTTCCTTGCGGGCATTGATCGTTGCGCTCGTCGTCATGCTGCTTCTGGTCTCCGTGCCGCCCCTGCGGGCCGACACGGTCTGCACCATGATCGCCGAGGTCGAGACGGGGGCGGTCCTGCGCGAGGAGGGCGACTGCGACGCCCGCGTCACGCCGGCATCGACGTTCAAGATCCCGCTGGCGGTGATGGCCTTCGATGCCGGGATCCTGACCGACGCCGGGGCGCCGGTCATGTCCTACCGGCGCAGCGATCCCGACTGGGGCGGTGCCAGCTGGACGCGCGACACCGCTCCGGCGGACTGGATGCGCTTCTCGGTGCTCTGGTTCTCGCAACGGATCGCCGAGAGGATGGGCGCCGAGGCGCTGAGCAGCCAGGCGCGGGACTTGCGCTACGGCAACGCCGATTTCAGCGGCGATCCCGGCTTCGACAACGGGCTGGAGCGCGCGTGGATCGCGTCGTCGCTGCAAGTCTCGCCGCGCGAGCAGCTTGCCTTCCTGCGCGCGCTGCTCCTCGGCGAGCTGCCGGTGCGCCGGGATGCGATCGACCACACGATCGCGATCGTGGAGGGCCGGCGGGTCGGCGACTGGGAGATCTACGGCAAGACCGGCAGCGCCTATCCGCGGCAGGCGGATCGCAGTTTCGATTATGCGCGGGGGTGGGGCTGGTATGTCGGCTGGGCGCGCAGCGCGGAGCGGAGCCTCGTGTTTGTCCGGCTCACCCAGGCGCGCGAGCGCACCCCGGGCTCACCTGGGCTGCTGACGCGGGATGCGTTCCTCGGCGAATGGGCCGTCCTGTCCGCACCCTAGGGGCGCCGGGCGGCTGTTACACGTCCAGATCCTCCACGAACCGCGCGTTCTCCTGGATGTACTGGAACCTCAGCTCCGGTTTCTTGCCCATCAGGCGTTCCACAAGGCTGCCGGTCTCGCCCTCGTCGTCGGCGATGGTCACGCGGATCATGGTGCGGGTGGCGGGGCTCATGGTGGTTTCCTTGAGCTGGGCGGGCATCATCTCGCCGAGGCCCTTGAAGCGCGAGACCTCGATCTTGCCGCGGCCGCCGAGGCCCTTGGCCATGGCGGCGTCCTTGGCGGCGTCGTCGCGGACGTAGATCGAGCGCGCGCCTTGCGTCAGGCGGTAGAGCGGGGGGGCGGCGAGGTAGAGGTGGCCGTGGTCGATCAGCGGGCGCATCTGGGTGAAGAAGAAGGTCATCAGGAGCGAGGCGATATGGGCGCCGTCGACGTCGGCGTCGGTCATGATGACGATCTTCTCGTAGCGCAGGTCGGCGAGGTTGAAGCGCGAGCCGGTCTGCACGCCCATGGCCTGGCAGAGGTCCGCGAGCTCCTGGTTCTGCATCAGCTTCGATGAGGCGGCGCCGAGGACGTTGAGGATCTTGCCGCGCAGCGGCAGCACCGCCTGGGTCTTGCGATCGCGCGCCTGCTTGGCCGAGCCGCCGGCGCTGTCGCCCTCGACCAGGAAGAGCTCGGAGCCGCCGGTGGCCGCCGCCGAGCAGTCGGCGAGCTTGCCGGGGAGGCGCAGCTTCTTCACCGCGGTCTTGCGGCTGGTCTCCTTCTCGGCGCGTCGACGGGCGCGTTCCTCGGCCTTGAGCACGAGATAGTCGAGGATGGCGCCGGCGGTCTTCGTATCCGTCGCCAGCCAGTTGTCGAAGCGGTCGCGCACGGCGCCCTCGACCAGGCGGGCGGCTTCCTGCGTCGCCAGGCGGTCCTTGGTCTGGCCGACGAATTCGGGCTCGCGGATGAAGACCGAGATCATCGCCGAGCCGCCGTCCATCAGGTCCTCGCGGGAGATCTGGGCGGCCTTGCGGTTGGAGGTGAGCTCGCCGTAGGCGCGGATGCCCTTCAGCAGGGCGGCCCAGAAGCCGCTCTCGTGGGTGCCGCCCTCGGGCGTGGGGATGGTGTTGCAGTAGGAGGAGACGAAGGCGTCGCGCTGGGGCGTCCAGTTGATCGCCCATTCGACCGAGCCCACGCTGCCGGCGCCGAAGCGCTCGGCGAAGTCGACTTTGCCCGCGAAGGGCTTGTCGGCGTAGCACTGGGCGGTGCCGAGCCGTTCGGCGAGGTAGTCGGAGAGGCCGCCGGGGAAGTGGAAGGTGGCCGCCTCGGGCGTGTCGTCGCCGGGCGCGAGGCAGGCGGGGTCGCATTTCCAGCGGATCTCGACGCCTGAGAAGAGATAGGCCTTGGAGCGGACCATCTTCAGCATCCGCGCCGGCTTGAAGCGGGCAGAGGCTCCGAAGA
>CAYLHK010000085.1:15235-15477 GCA_964383295.1 uncultured Rhodovulum sp. | reverse complement strand
ATCACGAGGCCCGGCGTGGTCTTGTCGCAGCCGCCCATCAGCACCACCCCGTCCACCGGGTGGGAGCGGATCTGCTCCTCCGTCTCCATGGCCAGCATGTTGCGGTAGAGCATCGTGGTCGGCTTCACCGCGCTTTCGCTCAAGGAGAGCGCCGGCAGCTCGACCGGGAACCCGCCGGCCTGGAGCACGCCGCGCTTCACGTCCTCGACGCGGTGCTTGAAGTGCACGTGGCACTGGTTCAT
>CAYLHK010000085.1:0-15225 GCA_964383295.1 uncultured Rhodovulum sp. | reverse complement strand
CGATCACCGGCTTGTCCTGCCAGTCCTCGTAGTCGTAGCCCATCTGGAGCACGCGGCTGCGGTGCCCGAAGGAACGCAGGTCGTCGGGGGCGAACCAGCGTGCGCTGCGCAATTCCTCGGGCTTCTTGCGGGGCATGATCGTCACTTCCTCCTTCGCTCGCAGGTCATAGGCCACCCGGCTTCCAGAACGCAACGCCGGGTCCCCGCAGGACGGGCGGCACGTTCCCGGCGATGGCGAGCCGGCCGTCATGGCCGCCTTGCGCCTTCGCCGTCACCGCCATTCCGCCGGTGAAGAAGGCGGCCTTGGTCGGCGCGGGAAAAGGCAGCGGCACGATCCAGTCCAGTTGTCCCCCGCTCGAGTAGCCATAGAGCGCGCCGCCGTCGACCCCGGCGATCCAGTAGGGTTCCGCCCCCTGTCCGAGGGCGGCGCCGTCGGGTCGTCCGGCCAGTTCCGTCATCGACGCAAATACCTCCCGCACCCCGAGATCGCCGGTCGAAAAGTCACACGCCGTCGTCCAGATCGTCTGCGCGTCGGGATGCGAATCCGAGACGAACAGCCGTCCGCGTCGCACGTCTGCGGCAAGTCCGTTCGGCGTGGTCAGGCCATCGAGCATCGTCCGCAGCGTGAGATCTGGCATCACCACGTGCAGCACGCCGAGGCCGGGCGACGCATCCGTCGCCATGGTCGACGCCCACAGGCGGCCCGTATCGTCCACGGTCGCGTCGTTGAAGCGCTGTCCGGGCCGGTCGAGGCGCACCACGCGCTCGAAGCGCTGCTCGGGGGGCAGAAAGGCGAAGATGCCGCTCTCCATCCCCACGAACGGCCGGGAGGGCGACGCCAGCACCACGAAACCCGGCGCCACCCCCGCCTCCAGCGGAAAGCGGCGCAGCAGCGCCTCGCAGAAGGCGTGGATCGTCTGGATCTTCAGCCCGCCCGGCGTCTCCAGCGCCCGGGCGAACAGCGTGCGCGCCTGCGCCAGCCGGGCCGCGTCCAGATCCGCGGCCGCCTCGCCCAGCGTGGCCAGCGCCGCGCGCAGCTCGGCCTCGTCCAGCATCGCCCAGGCGCCCAGCGTGCGGAAAAGCCGCGTCTGCATCTCCGCCGCCGCCGCCTTGGTATAGGTCAGGCACAGGATGCGCGCGGGCTCGGTCCCGGCCAGCAGCAGCCGCGCCACCCGGTCGGTCAGCACCCGCGTCTTGCCCGATCCGGCATTGGCCGCGACCCAGCTCGACCGGCCGGGCTCGGAGGCCGCGATCTGGCGGGCACCTGCCTCGTTCATGCCGCGCCCTCCGGCACATCCCCGTCGCCCCATTCGCCATAGCGCGACAGATGGTCGTAATCGCTGGCATAGCTCAGCAGCGCCGGCCGCAGCCGCGCGGTATATCCGAGCCCCTCGTCCTGATAGGCCGCGATCAGTTCGTGCAGCTGCGCGATCTTCGTGGCCACCTCATCCCCGCCCAGCACCAGCGACTTCTGTGCATTGAGCCCGATCAGCTCCATGTGCGGGACGGGACCGGCCGGAATGCCCGCAAAGCCACCCGCCTCCAGGATCGCGCCTTCCAGCGGCAGCTGCAGATGAAACGCCGCCGCCTGCCTCTCACTCGGCACCCCGCCCGACTTGTAGTCGTAGATCCCGTAGCCCCCGACATGCAGCCGGTCGATGCGGTCGGCCTTCGCCGTCACCTCGAAAGGCAGGGCCAGCCCTGTCAGCGCCCGCCGCCCGCGGAGCTCGCGCGCCAGCGGACTGCCCTGCTCGCGCCGCTCGGCCTCGCCGGCAAGAAACCAGCCGGCGACGCGCGTAAGCCGCGCCGTCCAGACTGCGCGCACCGCCGGCCAAGGCGCTTCCTCGGCCAGCACCTCGCGCACGATCTGCGCAAAGACCTCCGCCGCATCCGCCGGCAAGCCGCCTTCCGTCGCCGCGAGGAACCGCTCCATCACCTCGTGAACCGCCGTGCCCCGCGCGAGCGCATCGGCCTCGCGCCCCGGCGGGTCGAGCGGCTTCAGCCGTAGCACATGGCGCGCGTAGATCGCGTAGGGGTCGCGCACCAGCGTCTCGATCTGCGTCACCGACAGCGATGCGGGGCGCGCCGCCACCGGCGGTCGGGGAGAGGGCCGCCGCGCCGGCGCCGCCGGCTCATCGGGACGGTCGAGCGCCTGCGCCGCGCGCACCAGCGCCGCGCCCCGCGCCTTTGCCCCCGCCAGCGCCGCCCCACCCTCGGGCCCCAACCCTTGCATCAGGTTCTCCAGCCGCAAGAGCCAGCGCGAGGGCACGGTCGGCGCCTCGGCGTCGCGCGCCGCGCGGGTCACGATCACCTGCGACGCCGCCATCGCCTGCTGGAAGTCATGCGCCGACAGCCCGATCCTGAGCTCCGGGCTCGGCAGGCCGAGCGCCTGCCGTAGCCCCCGGCTCAGCCAGGGATCGGGATCGGGGATGCGCGGCCAGATGCCTTCGTTCAGCCCGCCCAGCACCACCAAATCGGCCGCCTGAACCCGCGCCTCCAGCGTGCCCCAGATCGCGATGTCGGGATGCACGACCACGGCCTCTTCCGGCACGTCCCGCGACCCTATCTCGCGCTCCAGAAGGGCGGCGAACTCGCGCGGTTCCATCGGCCCGAAGACCTCCGGCTCGGCCTCGAGCGCCTCCAGCACCGCCCGTGCCGCCTGACCGGCCGCCTTCTCCCAGAGCTCATGGCCCTCCGCACCGCCCGGCCCCGCCGCCAGCGCCTCCGCCGCCGCCCGGTGGCGTGCGGCATGAACGGTGAGCGGCGCCGCACCGGCGCCCGCCAGCGGCGCCAGCGCCTCGACCAGCCAGCTCACCCAAGCGGGCGCCTCCTCGCCCGCGCCCACAACCCAATCCGCCAGAGCCGCCGCCGTGACCTCGGGGGGCCCGCCCCGCAGCCGCTCGATCTCCAGCCGCGCGACCAGCGCCAGATGCCCGCGCCGCGCCCCCGGCGCGCTCGCCACCAGCGGATGCTTCAGGATCGCCAGCAGCACACCCGGCTCCAGCGACCCGCCGGCCAGCCCTGCCAGCAGCCGCAGCAGGATCCCCGGCGGCGTCAGCCCCAGCGGCCTGCCCGCGCTGTCGTCGGGCACCAGCCCCCAGCGGTCGAGCTCGGCCACCACGCGGCGCGCCAGCGCCCGGTCGGGTGTGACCAGCGCCCCACGCCCGCCCGCCTCGGCCATGGCCTTCAGTGCCAGCGCCGCCACCCGCGCCTCGCCCAGGCTGTCCGGCGCCTCGACCCAGGCCAGCCCCTCGGCCGCCGCCGCCAGCCCCGGCACCAGCCCCGCGCCCTCGCGCCGCCACTGGTCGGTCACCGGCGCGGGCCTCAGCGCCAGCGCCACCAGTGCATTGCGCTCCGGCATTGGCGGCATGCCCTCGTGCCACGCAGCAACCTCGCGCGGGGCCACCCCCAGCGCCTCGGCCAGCGCGACCAGCCCATACTGCGGATGATCCGCCGCGCCCGGCTCACCGCGCGCCAGCCGCGCCCGCACCGCATCCGGCAGGCCATCGTCCAGCCCCGGCAGCACCACCGCCCCCTGCGGCAGCCGGGCAACGGCCGCCATGAAGGCCCGCGTCGCCGCCCGCGAGCCGGTCGAGCCGGCGACGATCACCGGATGCGCCGGCGGCTCCACGTCCCAGCGCGTCGCCAGCCCCTCGACCGCCGCACGCATCCGCCCCTGCCCGCCCGGACCGGCCGCTGCCTCGGCAAAGGGCGCGAGGATCTCCAGGAACCGCAGGCTCCGCTGCCAATGCGCCGCATGCGCGCCCGCATCGACGCCCGCCAGCGCCGCGAACGGCACGCCTTCGCCCTGCATCTCGTCAAGCAGGTCCGCGAGGCTGTCGGCCAGATCGAACACCGCCATCCGCGGTGCCAGCTCGGGATCGGCCTCCACCAGCTCCGCCACCAGCCGCGCCAGCACCAGCCGCTGGCCCAGGGCCGTCGCTCCGGCCTCGCCCTCGCCGGCCAGTTCCGGCAACACGCGAATGCGCGGCAGCAGCCGCGGCCCGCCGCTCGCCAGCACCGCCAGCAGCCCCCGCTGCGCCCGGCGCGTGTTCACCCATATCTCGACCTGCGCCGCCGCTTCCGGCGGCTGCCCCGCCAGCCGCGCATCGAGCCCCGCCACCAGTTCGGCGGCGAAATCCACGCCCGGCGGGATCGAGAACACCCGCGGCCCCCCCGCCGGCGGAAACAACACCGTCATCGCCCGAAGGCCGCCTCGGCCTCGGCCAGCCCCGCCGGCGTTCCCACATCCGCCCAGCCGCTCTCATGCACCACACCGTAGATCCGACCCGCGGCCAGCATCCGGTCCCAGACGAGGTTCAGCGAGAACGGCCCCGCCGGCATCTCCGCCAGCCCGCCCGTGTCGATGATCTGCGCTCCCGCATAGACCAGATCAGCCACCGCCGCCGTTCCCCGCCGCACCAGCCGGCCATCCTCGCCGAGAAAGAAGTCGCCCGCCCCCCTATGCCCCATGGCCGCGTCCCGCCGCACCAGACAGAGCAGCGCCCCCATCCGCGCCCCGTCCCAGGCCGCGGCCAGCGTCTCCAACGGATTCGCCCCCGACCAGACCATGTCGGCATTCAGCGTGAAGACCGGCGAGGTGCCGAGCAACGGCAGCGCGCGGCGCAACCCGCCGCCCGTCTCCAGCAGCTCCGCCTCATGCGAGACCACCGCCTCCGGGGCAACCGCAGCCAGATGCGCCTGCATCATCGCCGCATGGGCATGGGTGTTGACGACGACCCGCGCCACCCCCGCCCCGCGCACCAGCGCCAGCGCATGATCGACCAGCGGCCGTCCCGCGACCTCGATCAGTCCCTTCGGCCGGTCCCGGGTCAGAACGCCCATCCGCGTCCCGAGCCCGGCGGCAAAGACCATGGCGGCGCGCGGCATCATGCAGCCACGCCGCGGATGCGCGCCAGCACCGCCGCATCGGGCGGCGGCAGGTTGCGCGCCACCCAACCCGCCAGCCCCGCCAGCGCCGGATGCGTGAGGTCCCGCATCAGATGCGCCCAGACCCGCGGCATCATCTCCAGATACCGCGGCTTGCCGTCCGCCCGCACCAGCCGGGTGAAGAGCCCGAGGATCTTCAGGTTGCGCTGCGCCGCCCAAACATGCGCCGCCCGCACGAACCCCTCAGCCTCGACCCCGGTCAGGTCCATATAACGCCGCAGCATCGCCGCGCGCAGCTCCGCGCCCGTATCCCGGCGCGCATCCTCCAAGAGCGAGACGAGATCATAGGCCGGGTGCCCCACCCGCAGATCCTGATGATCGAGGATACCCACCCGCGCCACGCCCGCGCGCTCGGGCAGCCAGATCAGGTTCTCGGCATGATAATCCACCAGCACCGGTACCCGCGGCCCCAGCAGCGGCCCCACCGCCTCCTCGATCAGCGCCACATATTCCGCCGGCGCCTCCGCCGGTGCGGAAAATCCCTGCGCCGCCGGCAGATACCACTCCGCCGCCAGCTTCGCCTCGCGCCGCACGATGCCCATGTCATAGACCGGCGACACCCATCCGCCCTCGCCCGCAGGCGGCGTCTGCCGCTGGACCTCCACGAGACAATCCACCGCTGCCCCGTAAAGCGTGACCTCCATCGCCGGATCGTGCGCACACAGCGCGGCGAAACTGGCATCCCCCAGATCTTCCAGCAACACGAGCCCGGCGCCGGCATCCTCTGCCAGCACCGCCGGCGCGCTGAAACCCGCAGCCCGCAGCCAGCGCGTGACGCCCAGGAAAGGCCCCGGCACCAGCCCGCTGCCCGGCGGCACGTCCATCAGGACGGCGGTCTCCCCGCCCCCCGCCAGGCGCTCGTAGCGCCGCGCCGAGGCATCGCCCGCCAGCGCCGCGCGCGAGGCATTCCCCCAGCCTGCCCGCTCGAGAAAGGCGCGGGTCGCCGCCTCGCGGGTCATGCCTCGACCAGATCCGCCACGTCATTATCGCGCAGGATCGCCCGCGCCCGGAACGCATCGCGATCGGCCACCGCCACACGCCGCGGAAAAATCCCGATGCCGCCCTCCAGAACGCTCATATGGACGTCCAGAACGAAGCACTCTATACCTTCGGCCCGCAGGAGCGCGGTGCCGAAGGCGACCGTCGTGGGATCAGTGGTCCGCAGGATCTCCTTCATCCCCGCCAGCCTAGTGAGCCCCCGTCCGGAGGTCGAGAGCCAACCGATGAACGACCCTGCCCGGATCACGACCCCGGTCGAACACCTGCAAACCCGCCTCGGCGACGACATGGAGCGCGTCAACACGCTGATCCGCGCCCGCATGGCCAGCCGGCACGCGCCGCGCATCCCCGAGGTAACCGCGCATCTGGTCGAGGCCGGCGGCAAGCGACTGCGCCCGCTGCTGACGCTCGCCGCAGCCCGGCTCTGCGGCTACGAGGGCGAGCACCACATCCGCCTCGCTGCGACGGTCGAGTTCATCCATACCGCCACGCTCCTGCACGACGATGTCGTGGACGAAAGCGCGCGGCGCCGCGGCCGCCCGACGGCGAACCTCCTGTGGGACAACAAGTCGAGCGTGCTGGTCGGCGACTATCTCTTCGCCCGCGCCTTCCAGCTCATGGTGGAAACCGGCAGCCTGCGCGTGCTCGACATCCTCGCCAACGCCTCCGCCGTGATCGCCGAAGGCGAAGTGCTGCAACTCGCGGTGGCCACCGACATCACCACCCCCGAGGAGACCTACATCCAGGTCGTACGCGGCAAGACCGCCGCCCTGTTCTCCGCGGCGACCGAGGCGGGCGGCGTGATCGCCGGTGCCCCCGAGGGCCATGTGCGCGCGCTCTACGACTATGGCGACGCGCTGGGGATCGCCTTCCAGATCACCGACGACCTGCTCGACTACGGCGGCGCCGCCGCGCGGCTCGGCAAGAACACCGGCGACGACTTCCGCGAGCGCAAGCTCACCCTGCCGGTCATCCGCGCCATCGCCCGCGCGGACGCCGACGAACGCAGCTTCTGGGAGCGCGTGATCGGCAAGGGCGACCAGCGCGACGGCGATCTCGACACCGCGCTCGCACTGATGGCCCGCCACGACGCGCTCGAAAGCACGCGAGCCACGGCGCTCGAACACGCGGCCCGCGCCCGCGCCGCGCTGGCACCCCTCCCCGATGACCCGATCCGCCGCGACCTCGCCGAGCTCGCCGATTTCGTGGTCTCCCGCCTCTCCTGACCGCCGGGCCGCGGCCCGGACCGCGCACGACATGCCGACCTCATCCGCGACACCGCGCAAAGCCCGGGAACCACGGAGCAAGAGATGCTGATCCGAGACGAGATCGACGGCGACGGCCCCGAGATCCGCGCGCTCGTGACGGCGGCCATGAAGCACCTGCCGCAATCCAGCGGAACCGAGGCCGACATCGTCGACGGCCTGCGGGCGGACGAGGCCCTCAGCCTGTCCCTGGTGGCCGAAGACGGCGGCGAGGTCGTCGGCTATCTGGCGGTATCGGCTGCGCAGATCGGAAATGTCCCCGGATGGGCGCTGATCGGCCCCCTCGCCGTCCTGCCCGCAAGGCACCGCGAGGGGATCGGCAGCGCCCTCATGGCCGAGGCGATCCGCCGGTCGCGCGAAGGCTGCGCCGGCATGGTTCTGGTCGGGGATCCCGGCTATTATGGCCGCTTCGGCTTCCGGAGCTTCGCGAGGCTGCGGCTGGGGGACCTACCGCCCGAATTCATCCAGGCCCTGCCCTTCGATACGCGCGAGCCAGAAGGAGAACTGCTCCTCCATCCGGCATTCGGCCTGCAGCAAGGGTAACGCACCGACCGTAAGGGCTTGGTCGAGACCGGTTGACCAGCGGTTAACGCCGAAAATATATCATAGCAATATCATGTATTTGACAGGATTCCCAACGTTGGGAATCCTCACCCCCGGTCCTCGCCGCGCCAGATCCGCGACAGCACGCTCAACCGCGGCACCGTGCCCACCACGTGCCGGGTGCGGGTCTCCAGAACCGGCGTGTTCAGCGAGGCGTCCGAACGCTCCTCGCGGAAGACCACATAGACCCCGCTCGCGATGATGATCGCCGCCCCGATCGCGGTCGAGCTTGACGGCGTCTCGCCGAAGAAGAGCGCGCCGTAGAGCACCGCCCAAAGCATCTGCGAATACTGCATCGGTGCCACCACTCCGGCACGAGCGGTGCGATAGGCGGCGATATGGAAGAGCGCCGCCACGAACCCCAGCACCGCGATCCCCGCCAGGCCGGCCATGTGGATCCCGTCGATCGGCTGGTAGACGAAGGGCAGCGCCACCCCCATCACAACGAAGTTCGCCATCATCGGATAGAGCAGCAGCACCGCACTGCGCTCCTCCGCGCCGATCTTGCGCACGATCACCGCGGCGAAGGCCGAGGCCGTCGCCCCCACCAGCGCCGCCCCGTGCCCGAGGGTCAACGGCGTCACACCGGGCTGCAGCACCACGATCACCCCGATCAGCCCCGCGATGACCGCCAGCCAGCGCCGCCAGCCCACCCTCTCGCCCAGCACCGGAATGGCCAGGATCGTGATCAAGAGCGGCGTGGCGAAGATGATCGCATAGGTCTCGGCGAGCGGCAGCACCGCAAAGGCATAGAAGACCGTCGTTGCCGTCACCACGGTCGCGGCGGTGCGCAGCGCCACCAGCCAGGGATGGCGCGGCCGCAGGTTGCCGTCGGTGCGGTCGCGCATCAGCATCACCGCCACCACCGGAAAGCCGAACAGCGTCGAGAAGAAGATGATCTGGAACGGCGAATAGACCTCGCCCAGCGCCTTGATGATCACGTCATGGGTCGAGTAGATCGCAAACGCGGTCAGCGCGAAGGCGGCGCCCCTGAGGCCGGCGGGATTGGTAGGCGGCATGAGCGGGCCTGCGACGCGAAGGGTCCTGCCGGCATACGCGCTGCCACCGCTCCCGGCAAGCCGCCCCCCCCCGTTTCGGCGAGACGCGGGACCCCGGGATATGCGAGGCTCGCCTCGCGCCACGGCGCGGGTCGGGGGGCATGTCATGTCGTTCGGGGAAGCGGTCGGATACCTCGCCTCAGCGCTCGTCTTCCTCACCTTCTGCATGCGCACGATGGTCCCGCTGCGCCTCGCGGCCATCGCCAGCAACGTCGCCTTCATCGTCTATGCCGCGATGGAGAGCATCCATCCGGTGCTGATCCTGCACACTGTGCTGCTGCCGATGAACGTCTGGCGCACGGCGCAGATGCTCCGCCTCGTGCGCCGGGTGCGCACGGCCGCCCAAGGCGATATGTCGGTCGAATGGCTGAAGCCCTACATGCGGCGGGAGCGCCATGCCGCCGGCGAGGTGCTGTTCCGCCGCGGCGATCATGCCGACCGCCTGTTCTACCTGATCGCGGGCGAGGTCGAGCTCTCGGAGATCGGAGTCACCCTCTCCCCCGGCACGCTCTTCGGCGAGGTCGCCCTCTTCTCGCCCGACCAGCGGCGCACCCAGAGCGCGGCCTGCCGCACCCCGGTCGAGATGCTATGGGTCACCGGAGACGAGATCGCCCAGCTCTGCTACCAGAACCCCGCGATCGCCTTCCACCTCCTGCGGATCATCACCGCCCGGCTCCTGATGAACGCGGACCGGCTGACGGGGCCGCGGATCGCCCCGGCCGCCGGCTGACGTTGCCGCCGGGTCTCAGCGGCCGGCGTCGAGCGCCGCCACGATCGCGTCACCCATCTCCGCCGTCGAAGCCGTCTGCCCGCCATCGGCGCCAAGCAGGTCGGCGGTCCTAAGCCCGTCGGCCAGCACGGAATTCACCGCCGCCTCCAGCCGATCCGCCGCAGCGCCCGCATCGAAGGAGTAGCGCAGCGCCATGGCAAAGCTCAGGATGCAGGCGATCGGATTGGCCTTGCCCTGACCGGCGATGTCGGGCGCGGATCCATGCACCGGCTCGTAGAGCGCCTTCGGCCGCCCGTTCGCCATCGGCGCCCCGAGCGAGGCGGACGGCAGCATGCCAAGGCTGCCGGTCAGCATCGCGGCGAGATCCGACAAAAGGTCGCCGAACAGGTTGTCGGTGACGATCACGTCGAACTGCTTGGGCCAGCGGGTCAGCTGCATCGCGCCGGCGTCGGCATACATGTGGCTGAGCTCGACGTCCGGGTATTCGGCCTTGTGGATCTCGCCCACCACCTGCCGCCAGAGCACCCCAGACTCCATGACATTGGCCTTCTCCATCGAGCAGACCTTGTTCGACCGCTTGCGCGCCAGCTCGAAGGCCGAGCGTGCGACCCGGGCGATCTCGCCCTCGGTGTAGCGCTGGGTGTTGATACCCACCCGCTCGTTGCCCTCGGTGATGATCCCGCGCGGCTCGCCGAAATAGATGCCCGAGGTCAGCTCGCGGATGATCATGATGTCGAGCCCGGCCACCACGTCGCGCTTCAGCGACGAGAAATCCGCCAGGGCGTCAAAGCACTGCGCCGGGCGCAGGTTGGCGTAGAGATCCATCTCCTTGCGCAGCCGCAGCAGGCCCCGCTCGGGCTTCACGCTGAAGTCGAGATCGTCGTACTGCGGCCCGCCGACCGCGCCGAGCAGCACCGCATCCGCCGCCTGCGCGCGCGCCATCGCTGCATCGGTCAGCGGCGTGCCATGGGCGTCATAGGAGCAGCCCCCGACCAGATCCTCCTCGACCTCGAACGGCAGTCCGTTTCGCCCGTGCCAGCCGATGACCTTGCGCACCTCGGCCATGACCTCGGGGCCGATGCCGTCACCGGCCAGGATCAAGAGCGTGGGCGCGGTCATGGGTCGTCTCCTCGATTTCAACGGCCGCATGGCGGTAGACGCTCCGTTGCGGCCGGTCAAGCCGGCGGCAGGATTTGCATCGCAGCGCCCGATCGCCACATGATGGTCACATCATGTCGGCATGATCCCCATGCGCGCGAAGCGCGCCCTGCAGGAGACCTGCCGATGCCTGCCTCCGTTCTCGTGGCAGGCGCCCGCGGCCCTTTCGGCAGGGCCGCCATCACCGCCCGTGGAGCCGCGGCGTGGGAGGTCCATGCGCTCGGCCGCGCCGTGCTCGCTGCCGCCGAGGCGGACGACTTCCTCGAGGCGCGGGGCTCGGGAATCTGGTTCGACGTGGTGCTGGCGACGGATTTCGCCCGCGCGGATCGTCGCGGCTCAAGGCAGCACGAGATCCACCCAGACCAGCCGGTGAGCAGGCCCCGCTGCCACCGCCTCGGCCAGCGCCTCGCCCGGCACCGGCCAGAACACCCCGGCCCCCGCCACCTCCAGTCGTGCATCCGGCAGCACGTAGTCCACCCGCAGGTTCCCCGGCCCATTGCCGGTGTCGCGCCAGTCCGCGGTGTCGAGCCCCGCTGGCCCTGCATGGCGCGCGTTCACGCCGCCCTGCGCGGCCGCCGCCGCCTCGCCCCCCGCACTCGCCGGCGCAGGATCCTGCAGCCGCGGATGGGCAAGCAGCCGGGCTATGCCGTCCTTCAGCCCCGCTCCGTCATGCGGATCGGTGTTGAAATCGCCCAGCACCACCACCGGCGCCTCCGGTGGCCCGACGACCCGGCCCTGGTCGTCCGCCACTTCCATCCCGTCGAGGTAATGCGCCCAGAACGCCACCTCGTCGCGATTGCGCAGCCGGTTCAGCCGCTCGGGCCCGTCGAAGAGTGGCGGCGCCGGATAGGCGGCCAGCAGATGCAGCCGCCCGCCGCCGGGCAGCATCACCGGCACGTCCCAGTGCGAGCGCGAGGACAGCGGCCGCAGCCCCTGCGCCACCGCATCCGGGAAAGGCCGCCCGTCGGCATGCACCGGCAGCTCCGCCCAGGGGAGCTCCGCCCACCGCAGGCCCCGGAACGTCCGAGCGCCCTCCACATCGAGGGGCAGCCGCGACAGCAGCGCTATGCCCCCGTGCCCGGGAAACCGCCCCCATCCCAGCGCATCCCCCCAGCCGTTCAGCAGGAAGTCCCCGTCGAGATCATGGCCCGACACCCGCCCCTCGTTGCCGGCCGGATGGAAGACATGGGCGTAGTCGACGCCACCCGGCCCCTCGCCCAGCCGCGCCACCAGCGCCGCCAGCGCCCGCCCGCGCAGGTCGTGATCGAACCCGGCCAGGAACAGCACGTCGGGCTGAACCTCGCGGATCACGGCAACCGCGGTGGCGAGGTCCGCCGCAAGCTCGTCCCGGCCAAGATCGTTCAGCAGCCGGCCGGCTCCGGTACGTGTCAGATCGGCATTGTAGGTCGCGACGCGCAGCACCTCCGCCCCCGCCGGCGCGGCGAGCAGAATGAACAGAAGGGAGGCAAGAAGCCAGCGCACGACCCGCACCCTCGCCCACCCGGCTTAACCGCCGGTTAACCCTGCGCATGCCCCCTCGCCACCGCCGCGGCCGGTGATAGAAGAGCTCCATGATCGCCTTCCTGCGGCAGAACCTCCGCTTCCTCGCCGCGGGGCTGATGCTCACCGCCTTCTCCGCCTTCGGCCAGACCTGGTTCATCTCGCTGTTCGCGGGCCAGATCCGCGCGACCCATGGGCTCAGCGACGGCGGCTGGGGCAGCCTCTACTCTCTCGCCACCCTCGCCTCGGCGGCGCTTCTGTTTGCGCGCGGCTCGCTCGCCGACACGATGCCGCTCGGCCGGCTGGCGCCGCTGATGGCGGTGGGGTTCGCGCTCGCCGCCCTCACCCTCGCCTTCGCCCCCTCGCTCTGGGTGCTCGGCCTCGCCATCTTCGGCCTGCGCTTCTGCGGCCAGGGGATGTTTCCCCACATCGCGCTCACCGCCATCGGCCGCTGGTTCCGCGCCCGCCGTGGCCGGGCCGTGTCGATCGCCCTCCTCGGGCACCCGCTCGGCGAGGCCGTCATCCCATTCGTCGTGCTGGCCATCGTCGCGGCCATCGGCTGGCAGACGACCTGGGTGCTGGTGGCGGCATTCCTCGTGCTGGCCATCGCGCCCGCGCTCGCCCTGCTCTTCGCCCGCGACCGCCTCGCCGACGGCGAGACGACGGCCGACAGCGCCGCCGGCATCGGTGGACGGCACTGGACCCGGGCCGAGGTGCTGCGCGGCTGGCAGTTCCGCGCGCTCCTGCCGGCCATCCTGACCCCCGGCCTGATCGGCACCGTCGTCTATTTTCACCAGGTCCATATCGCCGAGGTGCGCGGCTGGACCCTGCCGGCCATGGCGACCGGCTACCCGGCCTATGCCGGCATGACGCTCATAGGCACGCTCGCCACCGGCTGGGCAGCCGACCGCTTCGGGGCGGAGCGGCTGCTGCCGCTCGCGCTCCTGCCCATGGGGTTTGGCATCGGGCTGATCTGGGCAAGCACCGGCATTCCCGGCTGGGTCGCGGCACTCGGCCTGCTGGGGCTCAGCCAGGGCCTCTCGAACACGCTCTGGGGGACGCTGCTGCCCGGGCTCTACGGCACCCGCCACCTCGGGTCGGTGCGCGCGCTGGTGACGACGGCGATGGTGTTCTCGACCGCGCTCGGCCCTGCGGCCACCGGCCTCCTGATCGACGCCGGTATCGACTTCCCGCGCCAGGCGCTGGTCATGGCAATCTGGTGCGCAGGCTTCAGCCTCGCCGCCATCCCCATCGCACGCCGCCTGGCGACCGAGACCGCCGGCGGCCTGCCCTGACCCTCAGCTGGCCCGCAGCCAGGGGGTATCGGTCTCCATGCGCGCCTCGAAATCGTCGATGGCCGCGCCCTTCTCCATCGTCAGCCCGATGTCGTCGAGCCCGTTCAGCAGGCAGTGCTTGCGGAAGGGATCGACCTCGAAGGAGAGCGAACCGCCGTCCGGCCCGGTGATGACCTGATTCTCCAGATCGACCGTCAGCACCGCGTTCGCGCCCCGCTGCGCGTCGTCCATCAGCTTGTCGAGATCCTCCTGCGACACGACCACGGGCAGGATCCCGTTCTTGAAGCAGTTGTTGAAGAAGATGTCGGCGAAGCTCGTCGAGATCACGCAGCGGATCCCGAAATCGAGCAGCGCCCAGGGCGCATGCTCGCGGCTCGACCCGCAGCCGAAGTTGTCGCCCGCCACCAGGATCTGCGCATTGCGGTACGCCGGCTTGTTCAGCACGAACTCGGGCAGCTCATTGCCCTCGCGGTCATAGCGCATCTCGTCGAAGAGGTTCTTGCCGAGCCCGGAGCGCTGGATCGTCTTCAGGAACTGCTTGGGGATGATCATGTCGGTGTCGACGTTGATCATCGGCATCGGCGCCGCCACACCGGTCAGTGTCGTGAACTTGTCCATGTCCCGCCTCCCTTACATCAGCTCGCGCACGTCCGTCAGCCGCCCGGTGATCGCCGCCGCCGCCGCCATGGCCGGGGACAGCAGATGCGTCCGCCCCTTGTAGCCCTGCCGCCCCTCGAAGTTGCGGTTCGAGGTCGAGGCGCAGCGCTCGCCCGGCGCCAGCTGGTCGGGGTTCATGCCGAGGCACATAGAGCAGCCCGCCATCCGCCAGTCGAAGCCCGCCTCGATCAGCTTCGCCGCGATCCCCTCCTCCTCGGCCTGCAGCCGCACGAGGCCGGAGCCCGGCACGATCATCGCCCGGATGCCGTCCTTGACCCGCCGCCCTTCCATCACCTTCGCCACCTCGCGCAGATCCTCGATCCGCCCGTTGGTGCACGACCCGATGAAGACCGTGTCGATCTCCACGTCCTGCAGGCGGGTGCCCGGGGTCAGGCCCATGTAGTCGAGGCTGCGCCGCACCGCCTCGACCTTTCCGCCCTGGAAGTCCTCGGGATGCGGCACCAGCCCGGTGATCGGCAGCACATCCTCGGGGCTGGTGCCCCAGGTGACGACCGGCGCGATCGCGGCAGCATCAAGCACCACCACCTTGTCGAAATGCGCCCCCTCGTCGGTGAAGAGCCCGCGCCACCAGTCGACCGCCTTCTCCCAATCCGCGCCCTTCGGCGCATGCGGGCGGCCCTTCACATAGGCATGGGTCTTCTCGTCCGGCGCGATCAGGCCCGCGCGCGCGCCGCCCTCGATCGCCATGTTGCAGACCGTCATCCGGCCTTCCATCGACAGCGCCCGGATCGCCTCGCCGGCATATTCGATCACATGGCCCGTGCCACCGGCCGTGCCGGTCTCGCCGATGATCGAGAGGGTGATGTCCTTGGCGGTCACCCCTAGGGGCAGCGCGCCGCGCACGTCGACCTTCATGTTCTTCGACTTCTTCTGGATCAGCGTCTGCGTGGCCAGAACATGCTCGACCTCGCTGGTGCCGATCCCGTGCGCCAGTGCCCCGAAGGCGCCATGGGTCGCGGTGTGGCTGTCGCCGCAGACGATGGTCATGC
>CAYLHK010000084.1:0-15583 GCA_964383295.1 uncultured Rhodovulum sp. | reverse complement strand
AGCTCTTCCGTGATCCCGCGATTGGTATCATGGGATGGTAGTTGGTTACACAACAGTATTTGCACGTGTGCAAGCCCCCCGCTTGCACACCCTCACCCCGCGGGCAGGGCCGTCTCCACCAGCTTCACCCAGTACGAGCACCCCACCGGGATCGCCTCGTCGTTGAAGTCGTAGTCCGGGTGGTGCAGCCCTGCCGTGTCGCCGTTGCCGACGAAGATGAACGCCCCCGGCCGCTTCTCCAGCATGAAAGAGAAATCCTCCGCCCCCGTCACCGGTGCTGCTGTGGCGTCCACATGGTCCGCCCCCGACACCGCCGCGGCCACGCCGGCCGCGAATTCCGTCTCCCGCGGGCTGTTCACCGTCGCCGGATAGCCGCGCTCGTACTCCACTTCCGCCCGTCCGCCTAGCGCCGTGGCGATCCCGGTAACCACCTCGCTCAGCCGCGCCTCCACCAGGTCCTGCACCGCCCCGTCGAGCGTGCGCACCGTGCCGCGCAGCTCCAGCCGCTCGGGGATCACGTTGTAGGCGTCGCTCTCGGTGCGGAAGCTCGTCACCGACAGCACCGCCGATTTCAGCGGATCCACCTGCCGGGCCACCACCGACTGCAGTGCCACCACGATCTGGCTGCCGATTAGGATCGTGTCGATCCCGCCATGCGGCATGCCCGCGTGGCTGCCCTTGCCGATGACAGTGATGGTGAACTGGTCCGCCGAGGCCATGATCGGCCCGGGGCAGAGCGCGAAGCTCCCTACCGGCAGGCCGGGCCGGTTGTGCATCCCGTAGACCTCGTGGATGCCGAACCGCTCCATCATCCCCTCGTCGACCATCACCTTCGCCCCGCCGCCGCCTTCCTCCGCCGGCTGGAAGATCACCACCGCCGTCCCGTCGAAATTACGCGTCTCGGCCAGGTACTGCGCCGCACCAAGCAGCATGGCCGTATGCCCGTCATGCCCGCAGGCATGCATCTTTCCCGGTGTTTCAGACGCCCAGGCCGCGCCCGTCGTCTCCACGATCGGCAGCGCATCCATGTCGGCCCTCAGCCCGATCACTCGCCCCGAGCGGTTCGTCCGCCCGTGGATCACCCCCACCACTCCGGTCCGCCCGATCCCGGTGGCCACCTCGTCGCAGCCGAATGCGCCGAGCTTCTCGGCTACCACCGCGGCGGTGCGGTGCGTGTCGAACTCCAACTCGGGGTGACGATGGAGGTCGCGGCGCCATTCGGTGATAGCAGGCGCGAGGTCGGCGAAACGGTTGATCACGGCCATTGGAGGGATCCTGAAACTCTGTGCGCCTCACTTTGGGATCGACCCCGTGGGGCGTCAAGGCGTCGGACGAGAGAGCTTGCGGTTGGATTTCGCTCGCGCAGCGAATATTTAGCGTATGCAGCATGCGCTATGGGAATGCGGGTCCCCTCCATGGTATGCTGTTGCTGGGAAAGGACATGTTCATGCCGTTCGGACTGCCGAACATCAGCTATGTCGGCTATCCCGTGTCGCTCCCTTGCGCGGGGCATGCGGGCCTCGGCCTTCGCGAGGCGCGCCCTTCCGATGAGCCGGCCGTCCTAGCCCACTACCGGAACCTTGCTCCCACCGACCGGCGCAACCGCTTTTGTGGCACCTTGGATGATACCGGCGTGGCGACGCATGTCGCGGGACTGTGGCGCCGCGAAACGCTGCTGATCGCGGCTCATGACGGACCGCTCTGGCCGGGACCGTTCCACAACGCCGGCCCGATCCGTGCCATTGCCGAGCTTGCCCTCGGCCTGGGCACCGCCGAACTCGGCATCACCGTCGAGGATGGCCTGCGCCGCCATGGCATTGGCACATGGCTGGTGCAGTTGGCGGGATACCTGCTACTGCCGCGCGGCATCGCGCGCCTGACCGCCTATACCCTGCCGGACAATTCCGCCTTCCTGACTCTGTCCCGACGCGCCGGTGCCGAGATCGACCGGGCGCCCGACCAGATTGAAGTCACCTTCGACCTCCATGCCCTGCGCCGCAGCTACCTTCGCCGGCGCGCGGCCGAGGTGTGGCGGCGGGCGGGCTGACGCGTCGAAATCTGCGCCATGATCGAGGCCACGCTCTGCCGAGCTCCCCCTGCGTCGCTACGGGACCCGCTCCCCCGCGAGCCGGGATCTCGGCGCATCCTTCGCGAGCAGAGCTTCGACAATCTCGCCGCCGCGTTGACGCTGCTGGCCGAGGCGCTGCCGCTTTTCTCGCGCGCGCGGCTAGAGCTCCTTCTGTTTTGCCTCGCCGACGCCGACGGCCGGGTGCGCGGCAATCAGGGCGACATCGGCCGCCTGATCGACGTGACCCGATCGAGAGTTCGCTGTGCGTTGGCGCCTGTCGATTCGAGGGTCTGAAGCTGATCACACGGCAACCCTGAGTGCATCTGCGGTGACAAGGTCGCCTGTATATACACTGTGTATGCATCATGCTTGATTAGTATTTTCAATGGGTTGACCTGCGTCACGCAGTGATCCGCCTGTCGCGGAGTGTCCGCGCGCCGCTCCGCAAGCCGCTTGATCGGCGAGCCGTTTTCGCGCATAAGGCCGCCATGACGACGTGCCGCATCATCGCGAGCTGCATTACCCGCTGACATCCGTCGGCGGCGCGCGTCCATTCCCTCTCCAGGTCCGATGTGATAGCCGCCGCGGCGAAGCCGTGAGGGCGCCCATGACCGAGATCCGCCTCTACAACACCGCGACGCGCCAGAAGGACGTGCTGACCCCCGTCACTCCGGGCCGGATCGGCATTTATGTCTGCGGCCCCACCGTCTACGACCGTGCCCATATCGGCAACGCACGGCCCGTGGTGGTCTTCGACACGCTCTTCCGGATGCTGCGCCATGCTTATGGCGAGGCGAACGTGACCTACGTGCGCAACTTCACCGACGTCGACGACAAGATCAATGCGCGCGCTGCCGAGACAGGTCGCACGATCCGCGAGATCACCGACGAGACCATCGGCTGGTACCACGCCGACATGGGCGCGCTCGGGGCGCTCAAGCCCACTGCCGAGCCCCGCGCCACCGAGTTCATCGCGCACATGGTGGCGATGATCGCGGCGCTGATCTCACGTGGCCACGCCTACGAGGTCGAGGGCCATGTCCTCTTCGCCGTGGCGAGTTATCCCGAATACGGCCAGCTCGCCCGCCGCTCTCTCGAGGACATGCGTGCCGGCGCCCGCGTCGAGGTTGCCCCCTACAAGCGCGACGCCATGGACTTCGTGCTCTGGAAGCCCTCCGACCCCGCCCAGCCCGGCTGGGACAGCCCGTGGGGCCGCGGCCGTCCCGGCTGGCATATCGAATGCTCGGCCATGGCCTACGAACTGCTGGGGCCGAGCTTCGACATCCACGGCGGCGGCATCGACCTCGCCTTCCCGCACCACGAGAACGAACTGGCGCAGTCGCGCTGCGCCCATCCCGAGGGCAGCTTTGCCTCGATCTGGATGCACAACGGCTTCCTGAATGTGGACGGCGAAAAGATGTCGAAGTCGCTCGGCAACTTCGTCACCGTCCGCGACCTGCTCGACCGGGGGGTGCCGGGTGAGGTGATCCGCCTCGTGCTCCTCGGCTCGCACTACCGCCAGCCGATGGACTTCTCCGAGGCGCGCATTGAGGAGGCGGGCACGCGGCTCGCCCTGTGGGAGAAGCTCCTGCGTGACCTGCCTCCTTCGTCGCACCCCATGCCGCCAGCGAGCGCCGTCATCGACGCGCTGGCCGACGACCTCAACACGCCGCTCGCGCTCACCCACCTGATCGACATCGCCGCCACCATCCGTGCGGGCGGCCCGGCGGCGCGTGATGTGGCGGCACAGTTCCGCGCCTCGCTGGACCTGCTGGGCATCCACCCGACAGGCTTCCGAGCCGAGGCGATCCGCCAGCTTACCGAACGCGGCTTCGACCCCAACCTGCGCGTAGAGAAACTGCTGAAGGCCCGCCGCGAGGCGCGCGAGGCCCGTGACTTCGAGCGCGCCGACGCGATTCGCGACCAGCTCACCGCCGCCGGGGTCAAGATCATGGATCGGCCGGGCAAGGCGAGCGAGTGGGAGCTCGGACCCGACTTCGACGCGGGCAGGCTCGAGGCCATAGCGCCATGAAAGCGGAGCGCCTCTACCTTTACGACACCACTCTGCGAGACGGGCAGCAGACCCAGGGCGTCGACTTTTCCGCCGAGGACAAGATCCGCATCGCGCTCGCCCTCGACGCGCTCGGTATCGACTATGTCGAGGGCGGCTGGCCCGGCGCCAATCCCACCGACAGCGCCTTCTTTGACAGCGCGCCCGCGCTTGCCGGCGCCACCATGGCCGCCTTCGGCATGACCAAGCGCAACGGACGCTCGGCCGAGAACGACGACGTTCTGGCCGCGGTGATGAACGCCGGCACCCCTGCCGTTTGTCTGGTCGGCAAATCACACGACTTCCAGGTCGCCACCGCGCTCGGCATCACGCTCGAGGAGAACCTAGGCAACATCCGGGCGAGCATTGCGCACGCGGTGGGGGAGGAGCGCGAGGCGCTCTTCGACGCGGAACACTTCTTCGACGGTTACCGTGCCAATCCCGCCTATGCGCTCGACTGCCTGCGTACCGCCCGCGACGCCGGCGCACGATGGATCGTACTCTGCGACACAAACGGCGGCACGCTGCCGGCCGAGATTCAACGCGTCACCGCCGAGGTGATCGCTGCCGGCATCCCCGGCGAGCGCCTCGGCATCCACACCCACAATGACACCGGCAATGCGGTCGCCTGCGCACTCGCCGCCGTCGATGCCGGTGTGCGCCAGATCCAGGGCACGCTGAACGGGCTCGGCGAGCGCTGCGGCAACGCCGATCTCGTTACCCTGATCCCCACGCTGATGCTCAAGGAGCCCTACGCGCGCCGATTCGAGACCGGCATCACCGCAGACGGCCTCGCCGGCCTGACCCGCATCAGCCGCATGCTCGACGACGTGCTCAATCGCAACCCCGCCCCCTCGGCTCCTTACGTCGGCGCCTCGGCCTTCACCCACAAGGCGGGGCTGCACGCCTCCGCGATCCTCAAGGATCCTGCGACCTACGAGCACGTCGCGCCGCAGATGGTGGGCAACGCCCGCTTCGTGCCGATGTCGAATCAAGCGGGCCAGTCGAACCTGCGCGAGCGCCTCGCGGCGGCAGGTATCGAGGTGGCGCCGAGCGATCCCCGCCTCGCCCGCATCCTCGCCGAGGTCAAGGAACGAGAGGACCGGGGCTTTGCCTACGACAGCGCAGCGGCCAGCTTTGAGCTGCTCGCGCGTGCCCATCTCGGCTTGCTGCCGCAGTTCTTCGAGGTGGAGCGCTACCGCGTCACAGTCGAGCGGCGCATGAACGCCCGCGGCGAGATGGTCACCGTCTCCGAGGCCGTGGTCGTCGCCCGCTTCGGCGATCAGCGGGTGATGAGCGTCTCCGAAAGCCAGGATCCGGTGAACCAGGCCGATCAGGGTCCGGTCAACGCGCTCTCTCGTGCGCTGGCCAAGGACCTCGGACCCTACCAAAGCTTCATCGACGACTTGCGCTTGGTCGATTTCCGAGTCCGTATCACCTCCGGTGGCACCGAGGCGGTGACCCGGGTGCTGATCGACAGCGAGGACGACCAGGGCCGCCGTTGGTCGACCGTGGGCGTTTCCGCCAATATCGTCGACGCCAGCTTCCAGGCCTTGCAGGACTCGATCGTCTGGAAGCTCCTGCGCGACGGCGCGCCGGTGGCCGAGGCAGTGTGACCGAGGCGTTCGCGGGCCTCGTCGAGCGCGGCGACCCGGACCGCTGGCGCTCGGCGATGACGGCGCCGCGGGTCGCGCGCCCGGGCCTCATGGCGCTTTACGCATTCAATCTCGAGATCGCACGGGCTCCCTGGGTGGCATCGGACCCTCTGCTCGCGCAGATCCGCCTGCAATGGTGGCGAGATGCGCTGGATGAGATCTTCGCGGGCGCCTCCCCGCGCCGGCACCAAGTGATCGCGCCGCTCAGCGACGCGATCCGCGCATCCGGCTTGCCGCCGCTGCCGTTCGCGCAGATGATCAATGCGCGCGCATGCGACGCTGAGGCTGCACCGCACGCCGATCGGTCGGCGCTCCTGCGTTATCTCGACCACACCTCCGGCAGCCTGATGGAGCTGGCCGCCCGCCATCTTGGTGCGACGGGTGCGGCCCTTCCAGTGGTGCGTGACTTTGGCCGAGGTGCCGGCGCGGCGGCTCTCCTGCGCGCACTTCCGGAATTGCGGGCGCGCGGCCGCCGTCCGTTGCCGCAGGACACGTCGGCGCGCGATCTGGCCCGGGAGGGGCTCGACGCCATCGCCACCGCCCGCGCGCAGCGCGCGCTCGTCCCGCCTGCCGCCGTCCCCGCACTCCTCGCCGGCTGGCGCGCCGGCCCTGTGCTCGCCCGCGCGCTCGCTGACCCGCAGGCCATCACTGAGGGCCGCCTCGGCAGCTCCGAGTTTCGAGCCCGCGCCACGCTCCTCGCCCGCGCGTTCACCGGCCGCTGGTAGGCGAACCCAAAAGCTTGCGGGCTCACGCTAGGCGGGCGGGACGCGCGCCTGGCAGATCGCGATCGGCCGGGAGGAATACAGTCAGGAGGCCGAGGAGGGGCAGGAAGGCACAGACCTGGAAGACCCAGGCGATGCCCTTCCAGTCGGCCAAGACGCCGAGCAGAGCCGCGCCGATCCCGGCGATGCCGAAGGCGAAGCCGAAGAAAAGGCCCGAGATCATCCCCACTCGATCGGGCACGACCTGCTGGGCATAGACGATGATCGCGGGGAACGCGGAGGCGCTGACCACGCCGATGATGCTGGTCAGCACCGCCGCCGCCACAAGCCCGACATGGGGTAGTGCGATGGCGAAGGGCAGGATGCCGAGGATGGACGCCCACATGACTGCCTTGCGCCCGATCCGGTCACCGATCGGCCCGCCGATCAGGACGCCGGCCGCACTGGCAGCAAGGAAGACGAAGAGCAACAGCTGCGAGGTGCGCACGCTGACGCCGAAGGTCTCGATAAGGTAGAAGGTGTAGAAGGTCGAGAGTCCCGCGATGTAGACGTACTTTGTGAAGACGAGCGTCGCGAGCAGCGCGATCACGATGGCGACCCGGCGCGGTGGCATGGCTGAAGCTGCCGTCACAATCGGGCCGGCGGCGGCGCGCGCGCGATGCTGGCTTCGTGCCCAATTGCCGACCTTCCACAGCACGATCATGCCAAGCAAAGCTATTGCGGAGAACCAGGCGATGCTGCCCTGCCCGAACGGCAGCACGACATAGGCAGCGAGCAGCGGACCGATCGCCGTGCCGGCGTTGCCGCCGACCTGAAAGACGGACTGGGCAAAGCCGAAGCGCCCACCAGAGGCTGCGCGCGCGAAACGGGAGGCATCAGGGTGGAAGATCGCCGAGCCGAGCCCGACCGCCATCGCAGCAATCAGGAGCGCCGCGTAGCTGTGGGCATAGGCGAGGATCATCAGCCCCAGTAGGCTGACCCCCATGCCCGCGGGCAGGAGCCGGAAGCTCGGCCGCTTGTCGGTCATGTTCCCGATCACGGGCTGCAGGAGCGCTGCAGTGCACTGGAAGGCGAAATGCAGGATGCCGATCTGCGTGAAGGTCAGCGCATAGTTCGCTTGCAGCACCGGGTAGATCGCCGGCAGCAGCGACTGGATCGTGTCGTTGAGCATGTGGCATAGGCTGAGCGCCCAGAGCACCGCAACAGCGGTCCGGGTCTCCGGCATGGTCGGATTTGTCGTGGTGCTCATCTGGAGATCCGGCGGGCCGCGCCAAAGGCGGCGCGGCACCCTAGGCCGCCGTCCGGGAGGCGTCCACCCCCCAAAGCGCGCGGCTACTCGGCAGGGCGGGCGGCGGCGGCGAGTTCGGCGCGCAGGCGGGCTTCCTCCTGGGCGCGCGGCCGCGACAGGCCGGCGAGCAGCAGGTAGGCGACCGGCGTCAGATAGAGCGTGGCGAGTGTCGCCGGGCCGAGACCGCCAACGATGATCCAGCCGAGCGCGTTGCGTGCCTCGGCCCCGGCGCCACTGGAGAGGATCAGCGGCACGCCACCCAGCACGGTGGCGATCATCGTCATCATCACCGGGCGGAGGCGGATGCGGGTGGCCTCCTCGATCGCGGCGCGGACCGCATAGCCGCGGTCGCGCAGCTGGTCGGCAAACTCGACTATCAGAATGCCGTTTTTTGCCATGATCCCTACAAGCAGCACCAGGCCTATTTGGCTGTAGAGGTTCAGGCTGCCGCCGGTCAGCACCAGCGCGAAGACCGCGCAGGCGAGGCCAAGCGGGACGGTCGCCATCACGATGATCGCGCTGACGATGCTCTCGAATTGTGCCGCAAGCACGAGAAACACGACGACCACAGCAACGCCGAAGATCATGAACAGCCCCGACGAGGTCTCGTCGAGCGCCGCCGCCTCGGCGAGCGGGATCAGGCGCGTGCTCTCGTCTAGGATCGGGCCGGCCAGAGCCTCGACTCGTTCGAGCGCCGGGCCGATGGCGAGCTCGGGCGTCAGGCTCGCCGTCAGCGCAACGCTGCGCATCTGCCCCTCGCGGGTGAGCTGCGGTGAGACGGCGCGCTCGTGCAGCGAGATGATGGTCGAGGCAGGCACCATCTGCCCGCTGGCGGTCTGGACGAAGACGTTCTCGAGATCGCCCGGATCGTTCACCGGACGTGACGTCGAGAGCATCTTCACGTCGTAGCTCCGGTCGTTCAGGAACACCTGGCCGACGTTGCGACCGTCGAGCATGGCCTGCAACGCCTCGCCGAGTCCGCTGATCGCGATACCCAGGTCGGAAGCCCGCTCGCGGTCGACCTCGACGAAGAGCTGGGGCTGTGTCGCCTCGTAGCTGAGACGCACGTTGCCGAAGGCCGCGTCCTCCTCCATTGCCGCCACGAGGCGACCTGCCTGTTCTGCCAGGCTGTTATAGTTGTTGCCTACCAGCGCCACCTGCAGGCCGCGCCCGGCGCCGCGGATGCCGAGCGAGTTCGGCTGCATGGTGAAGGCACGGATGCCGATCACGTCCGCGATCCGGCCTTCGATATCGGTTGCGATCTCCGCCTGCGACCGCACGCGCTCGTTCCAGGGGGCGAGCGTCATCACAACGAAGGCGCGGTTGGCCTGGCCGCCCTGGCCTGCCATGATGAACGTGCTCCTTATCTCGCCGCTCTCCTGCAGCGGCGCGACGCGGGCCTCGATCTCACGCATCCGCGCGGTCGTATAGTCGAGGGACACGCCTTGCGGCCCGGTCACGGACAGCATCACCGCCGAGCGGTCCTCGAGGGGTGTAAGCTCGCTGCGGATTCCGCTCAGCATCAGCACGGCAGTTCCCGCGAAGAGCAGCGACGCGGTGACCACGACGACCGGTGCCGCAAGGGCGGCCTTGAGCGTACGGTCATATGCCCGCACGAGGAGGCCGGGACGCCTTGGGGTGGGCTCCGCCACTACCTCGGACGCCGGTGCGACTTGGTCCCCTCGGCTGAGCAGCCGCGCGGCGAGCACGGGACAGAGCATCAGCGCCACCACGGAAGACAGCGCCACGGCGATGGCCAGTGTGAAGCCGAACTCGCGGAACAGCCCGCCGCTTTGGCCCGGCAGGAAGGACAGTGGCACGAAGACCGCAATCAGCGTCAGGGTCGTGGCAATGACGGCGAAGAACACCTCCTCGGTGCCGATCACCGCAGCCGCCCGCGGCCCCAAACCCAGGCTGCGCTGGCGCACGATGTTCTCCAGCACCACGATCGCATCATCGACCACAAGTCCCGTGGCGATCACGAAGGCGAGCATGGTCAGGATATTGACCGAGAATCCGACGAGATAGAGCGCCGCGATCGTCCCGATCAGGGCAACCGGAATGCTGACCGCCGGGATCAGGGTCGCGCGCCAGTCGCGCAGGAAGGCGAAGATCACGAGGATGACGATCACAATGGCCAGTCCCAGGGTGATCAGTACCTCGTGGATGGCGCCGTTGATGAAGACCGCATCGTCACTGGTCACGAAGATCGAGACGTCGGCCGGAAGGAGCCGGTCGAGCTCCGCCACGGCGGCGCGAACCCCGCTGGAGATGTCGAGCGTGTTCGATTGCGCCTGGCGCACGATTCCCAGCCCGATCGCGGTCTGGCCGTTCGTGCGCAGGACGCTCTCGCGCAGGTCAGGGCCCATCGTCACCCGTGCGACGTCGCCGAGGCGGGTGTCACCCGACAGCATCAGCGCCTCGAAGGCCTCCTCGGTCGCGACTGAGGCGGTGGTGCGTACCACCATGCTCTGGTTGGTGCTCGACAACGTGCCGGCGGGCGCCTCGAAGCTTGCGTCGTCGAGCAGGTTGCGCACTGCCGCGAGCGTCATGCCGCGGCTTGCCAGCGCCACCGGGTCGACATCGACGCGGAATATTTCGGTGCGATTGCCGAAGACCTGCACGTCGGCCACGCCGGCGACCGAGATCAGCCGGTCCTCGATGCGGTCCTCGACCAGAGTTGTCAGCTCCTGCATGCTGCGGATCGGCGAGGTCACCCCGAGCCGCATCACTGCTTCGGCGTCGGAGTCCGCCTTGACGATGCGCGGCTCACTGGCGTCGTCGGGCAGGGCGTTGCTGACGCGGGCCACGGCGTCGCGGGTGTCCATGGCGGCGACATCGAGATTGACGCTGTCGCCAAATTCCAGCGTCACCCGGCTGCGGCCGAAGCTCGATTGCGACGATATGTCGCGCACGCCGGGCACCCGGCCGGCCGCGCCCTCGATGACCGAGGTAATCTCGCGGTCGATCGCTTCCGGGGCGGCGCCGGAGAAGTTGGTCGTGATGGTGATGACCGGTCGGTCGACCTCGGGCAGTTCACGCACCTCGATCGCGCCGAGCGCCGCGATGCCGGCGATCACGATCAGCGCATTTGCCACGAAGGCTAGGATCGGGCGCCGCACGAACAAGGCAATTCTCCCGCGGCGGCCGCCGGAGAAGTCCTGGATGTCGGGCTCGGACATGGGCGGCTTCCTCAGAGATCCGGTCCGACCGCCGCACCCTCGGTGCTGCCGTCGGCGACCGGAATGGCGTCGCCGTCGAAGACGACCGGGATCCCGGGACGCAGGCGCAGGATGCCTTCAGTGATCACCCGCTCGCCGGCGTCCAGCGGGCCGGCGACGAGGACCGTATCGCTGTTGCGCTGGACGATGCGCACGTCCACCCGCTCGGCCCGACCGTTGCGCGCGACCCAGATGAAAGCGCCCTCCGCACCCCACTGGATCGCGAGCGGATCGATCGCCGGAAAGCTCTCACCGCGGAACGCGATCTCGATCGAGAAGGCCATGCCGCCGCGCAGCTGGTCGTCGTCATTGTCGAGGGCTGCCTGCACGCGCAGGGTCCGGCTCGCACTGTCCACCCGGCTGTCGAGGGCCACGATTTCGCCGTGCAACGCGAGTTCGGGCCGGGCAAGCGCGGTCGCTTCGTGGGCATCGCCGATGCTGATCTGTCCGGCGAAGCGTTCGGGCACGCGGAAATCGACCAGGATGCGTGAACGGTCGTCGATGGTCGCGATCTCGGTCGCCGTGGTGACCTGCGTGCCGGGCTCGACCGGCAGGATGCCGACGATACCACCGATCGGCGCCGCGATCGTCCGCCGCTCGAGCGCCAGCGTCGCGTCGCGCCGCTCCAGCTCCGCCGTGCGCGCCTCCAGCCGGGCCTCGCGCAACGCAACGTCCGTCGCAGCCCCGCGCAGCTGAAGTTGTTCCATGCGCTCCAGCTTGGCCGCCGCCTCGGCCACCGCGAGTTCGGCACGCGCGAGCTCGATCGCCTCCGCCTCGTCATCGAGCCGGGCGATCACGTCGCCAGGCCGGACCTCATCGCCCGAGCGCACGTCGAGCGATAGCAGCCTGCCGGTGACGAGCGGCGTGACCGATACCGAATGAATGGCGCGGCCGTCACCGATCGCCGAGACCCGGCCGGCCGTCTCGGACATGACGACCGGGGCGCCGATCACTGTGACAGCGCCGCTCGGGGCCGCAGGTACGTTCCGCGGCCCTGCCGCCGGTGCCGCGCCCTCTGCCGTCGGCAGCCCGAGACGCGCCAGCAGGGGGCCGGCCTCGGGCAGGTAGAGCATCCAGGCCAAGAACGTCCCGGCCACGAGGCCGAGCGCCACCAGGGTCTGCTTCCACCAGCTCAATAGGTTCGCCTCCGCTTTCCGGCGTGCCTGTCGCACCATAGTAGATGAAAACGCGCCAGTGGCGACATTCCGTCGCGTCCGCCCGCTCCAGCGAGGTCACAGTTAATTCATCTGTCTGTTCGAAGACCAGACGCGATCGCGCCAGGGGCACATCGCGGAGTGCTGCCTAGACACCCACGTGCGCGCGGAAGGCCGGAGCATCGGCCGTCAGGCCGGCGGCAGGCAGCGTCTCAACGATCCGACCGCCGACCATGAAGGCGATGCGGTCGGCGCTGGCGAGGGCGGCATCAACGCGCTGCTCGACGAGGAGGGTGGCGACGCCCTCGGCCCTCAGGCGGGCAACGGTCTCGTGGATCAGGGCGATCACCGATGGCTGAAGGCCCTCGGTCGGCTCGTCGAGGAGGAGGACGGAGGGCTCGAGGCAGAGGGCGCGGCCGATGGCGAGCATTTGTTGCTCGCCGCCGGAGAGGGTGCCGGAGACCTGATCCATGCGCTCGCGCAGGCGGGGGAAGAGGTCGAGGACGCGCTCGCGGGTCCGCGGGCCGTGATGGCGGGCGATGAGGCCGATCTCGAGGTTCTCGGCGACGGTCAGCTCGGCGAAGAGCCGGCGGCCCTGGGGGACGTAGCCGATGCCGCGGCGGGGGATCTCATGGGCGGGCAGGCCGTCGATGCGGTCGCCGTTGAGGGTGACGGTGCCGGTACGCGGGCGGACGAGGCCCATGATGGCCTTGAGCGCGGTGGACTTGCCGGCGCCGTTGCGGCCCATCAGGCAGAGGACCTCGCCGGGGGCGAGGGCGAGGTCGAGGCCGTGCAGGACCTGGACGTTGCCGTAGCCGGCGGTGAGGGCGGTGAGGGTGAGGGTCATCGGGTGCCCTTCTTATCCGAGGCCACGTCGAACGCGCATCCGCACGGTCGACCGACGTCTACGGTCATGAACCGAAAACAAGGCACAAGGGCATCATTCTTCTCCCAGAAACCGTGACAGTTCAAATTCACGGGGCTGGTTCACTAAATCGTTTGCCGTGCGCCACAGCGACTTCACCAGGAATGGGGTACTTGGTGCCCATTCTTCGACTTCTGTTGGATAGCGCAGTGGATATGGACGCGAACCGTGCAGCCTGCCGAGCGCGGTCACGTACTCCTCTATCAACGGCAGTACGTCCGCATCGTCCGGAACCCCCCGATAGGTGCCTCTTTCACGAGCCTCGATCGTCACCTTAATAGCGTTCGCAAAAACGTTGCCCCGCACCGGTTCACAGAGGTCGGTGTTCCAGAGAGCAAGGATGTCGTGGCCCATCTTCTTGCCGGCTGAGGATTCCATACCGTTCAGGTACGAGCATGATTTGAGCATCAGCTCCAACCCGTGCCCGGCAAGCGAAAGCGTGGGAAGAAACAGTATGCGTCCCTTTTTGCGCTGCGCTTTATCCAGTGCCTTTGCACCTTCGAGGTATTGCTTGGCGATTCTGGCGCATCGCCCGGCGTCAGTGGCAAAGAAACCGGACATCCAAACTCCCCTGCAACCGTGACCATCACACCCCCAGATACGCCGCCTGCACCGCCTTGTCTGCTCGCACCTCCGCCGGGGTGCCTTCGGCGAGGATGCGGCCGAAGTCGAGGACGGTGATGCGGTGGGCGAGGTCCATGACGACGTCCATGTTGTGCTCGATGAGGAGGACGGTGGCGGTCTGCGCCACGTCGCGGACGAGGGTCTTGAAGGCGTCGATCTCGCCGGGGGCGAGGCCTTGGGTGGGCTCGTCGAGGATCAGGAGCTTGGGCTGGAGGGCGAGGCCCATGGCGATCTCGAGGAGGCGCTGGTGGCCGTAGGCGAGGGTGCCGGCGATCTGCTGGGCGCGGGTCTCGAGGCCTACGCGGGTCAGGGCGGCCTCGGTGGCAGCTTTGATGTCGGGGGCGCCGCGGCTCTGGACGGCGAGGGCGACGTTGTCCCAGACGGGCAGGCGCGCGTAGATCGAGGTGATCTGGAAGGTGTAGGCGATGCCGAGGCGGACGCGCCTCTGCGCCGGCAGGCGGGTGATGTCCTGGCCGTCGAAGGTGATGGTGCCGGAGCTGGGGGCGAGGCGGCCGCAGATCAGGCTGACGAAGGTGGTCTTGCCGGCGCCGTTGGGGCCGATGAGGGCGCGGATCTCGCCCTGGGGCAGGGTGAAGTCGACGGCGTCGACGGCGGTCAGGCCGCCGAAGCGGCGGGTGAGGGCGCGGGTCTGAAGGAGCGTCACGGGAGCCATGGCAGGAGGCGGGCGCGGAGCGTGCCGAGGATGCCTTGCGGCGCGAAGAGGACGAGGAGGACGAGGGCGACACCCACCACCATCAGGTAGGCGGTGGTGAGCTGGCTGGTGATGTCGATGAGGTAGAACATCAGGAGCGCGCCGAGGAAGGGGCCGAGGACGGTGCCGGCCCCGCCGAGGAGGACCCAGAGGAGCGGCAGGATGGAGTACTGGATCGAGGCGAAGGTGGCGCCGACGTAGCCGAAGAGGAGGCCGTAGGCGGCGCCCGCCGCGCCGGCGTAGAGGCCGGAGATGGTCATGGCGAGTAGGCGCGTGCGGAAGGGGTCGTAGCCGAGCATGCGGCTGCGCTCGGGGTTCTCGCGCATGGCGATCAGCACGCGGCCGGTGGGGGAGCGCACGAGCGCGAGGCTGGCGAGGAGGGCGGCGGCGAAGAGGGCGAGGGCGGCGAGGTAGCGGGTGGCGTCGTTCGAGAGGTCGAGGGGGCCGATGGCGCGGGCGGCGCGGTCGATGACGAAGCCTTCGTCGCCGCGGGTGTAGGTGCCGAGGTAGAGGGTGGTGAGATAGCCGGCCTGGGCGAACATCAGCGTGACGATCATGAAGGCGACGCCGGTGGTGCGGAGCGCGAGGAGGCCGGCGACGGCGGCTAGGCCGCCGCCGGCGAGAAGGCCGGCGATGAGGGCGGGGCCGGCAGACCAGCCGGCGAGCTGGATCGCGAGGCCGGTCGCGTAGAGGCCGGCGGCGAAGTAGAGGGCGTGGCCGAGGCTGAGCAGCCCAGTGTAGCCGAAGGCGATGTTGTAGCCCATGGCGAAGACGGCGAGCACCATGACGCGGGCGAGGTTGGTGTGGTGGTAGGGCGGCAGCAGCCAGTTCAGCGCGAGGAGGACCGCGAGGACGGTGAGATGGAGGGCCCAGGTCTTCACGCGGGCTTCTGCCCGAAGAGGCCCTGGGGGCGGAAGACGAGGATGAGGGCGACGAGCAGGGTCGCGAGGATCTTAGCCAGCGTCGGCGAGAAGAACATCGAAATGATGCCGTCCGAGAGCCCGATGAAGAGGGCCGCGATGACGGTGCCGCGCAAGGAGCCGAGGCCGCCGATGATGACGACGATGAAGGCGAGGAGCAGGGGCTCGCCCCCCATCAGGTAATGGGCCTGCTGGATGGGCACGATCAGGACGGCGGCGGCGGCGGCGAGGGCTGCGCCGAGGG
>CAYLHK010000083.1:0-15938 GCA_964383295.1 uncultured Rhodovulum sp. | reverse complement strand
GCGACGTGGTGGATCCGGCAGGCGATCACCCGCTCGATCGCCGACCAGGCGCGCACCATCCGCATCCCGGTGCACATGATCGAGACCATCAACAAGCTGGTGCGCACTTCCCGCCAGATGCTGCACGAGATCGGCCGCGAGCCGACGCCGGAGGAGCTGGCCGAGAAGCTGCAGATGCCGCTCGAGAAGGTCCGCAAGGTGATGAAGATCGCCAAGGAGCCGATCAGCCTCGAGACGCCGATCGGCGACGAGGAGGATTCGCAGCTCGGCGACTTCATCGAGGACAAGAACGCGATCCTGCCGCTCGAGAGCGCCATCCAGCTGAACCTCAAGGAGACCACCACAAGGGTGCTGGCCTCCCTGACGCCCCGCGAGGAGCGCGTCCTGCGCATGCGCTTCGGCATCGGCATGAACACCGACCATACGCTCGAGGAAGTCGGCCAGCAGTTCAGCGTGACGCGCGAGCGCATCCGCCAGATCGAGGCGAAGGCGCTGAGGAAGCTGAAGCATCCGAGCAGGTCGCGGAAGTTGAGGAGCTTCCTGGATCAGTAACGGAGCGCCAGGTCCCCACGCCCACGTCCGACAAAACGATCCTTTCCGGAGGAAAAGCTGCTGGGCGCAACGCGGCCACGAACAAGTATACCGTGCATCGCAAGACCTCCAGCGCGGCGCCCATGCAGACTGTTTCCCGAAGTCGCTGAGCGTCATAAAGGAAAGCTCATCCAGCCACCGCGACGCGCTCAAACAGCTGGCCGACAACTAGCTTGCGCCACTATCGCGTCACGCGGGCGGACGTTCTGGCAGCGCATGAGGAGGCGGTCACGTATGGCGGCCGCGCCGCGCCGGGCTGGTCAGCTTGGACGTGATCCAGTCGGCAGTTGGTCGCCCCTACTCTGGCTATCATCGGTCGATTGCCGCAAGGCGACTGCTCTGTTGCACGCGCTGGCCAGGAACCATGGGTTCATCGATGGCAACAAGCGCACCGCACTTCTCGGCACCCTGTTGATGATCGAACGAAGCGGCTATGCTCTGGCGTTTCACCCTGAGGAGCGGGTTGACGACATTGTCGTGGGCGTCGCAAATGGCGGGATAAACTTCGACGAGCTTGTCGCTTGGTTCGTTGCGAGACTAGCGGAATTCTGACTGGGATACACGTATGTGCCCTCGTACCGGCATGAACACTGGCCACGGGCCGACGCTGGTCGGTCGGGACGTCGGGCCGCTCCGCACCGTCATCGATCAGTAGGAGGCCCGCATGTCCATCCTCTCACGGCTCTTCGGCCGCTCTGATGCCCCTAAGGCGCAGCTGGCCCCGGCTTCCGAACCGGTGAGCTACAAGGATTTCACGATCTTCGTGGAGCCGATCAAGGAAGGCGCCCGCTATCGGGTCGCTGCCCGGATCGAGAAGGAGGTGGATGGCGAGATGCGCTCACACCAGCTGATCCGCGCCGATACCTGCGAATCCGCCGATGCGGCGGCGGAGCTGACGATGTCCAAGGCCCGGCAGATGATTGACCAGCTGGGCAACGGCATCTTCCGCTGATCGCCGTCGTTGCACGGCTCACCGCGTTGGGGGCCGGCGTCGCGATCCATCTGGGCGAAGGGCTTGAGCGTCCTGAACGACGGTCTGGACAATAGGCGGTGCGCGCCAGTACGTCCGCGGCGGGGTGCGCCTGCATCTTTACGAAGCTTTCCTAATGGTAAATGGCTTCGAATTACCAAGTATTATCAGTAACATATTTTTTGCGCACATGTGCGCACCCGTGCGCGCGCACAGCCCGCTTGTTCCCGGCCCCCTCCCGCGGCTACATCCCTGCATGGTCGACCAGGATCCCGAGCCGCGCAGGACCTACCACCACGGCAACCTGCGCGAGGCGCTGGTCGAGGCCACGCTCGGTCTGATCGAGGAGAAGGGCCCGTTCGGCTTCACCCTCGCCGAGGCCGCGCGCCAGGCCGGCGTCAGTGCCGCGGCCCCCTACCGGCATTTCCGCGGTCGTGACGAGCTGATCGAGGAGGTCGCGCAGCGCGGCTTCGAGATGTTCGCCGATCAGCTCGAGGCCGCCTTCAACGACGGCCGGCCCTCGCCCCTGTCGGCCTTCGGGGCCACGGGGCGGGCCTATCTCGACTTTGCCCGGCAGAACCCGGGGTATTACATCGCGATGTTCGAGAGCGGCGTCGCCATCAGCGGCAACCCGGACCTGGCCAAGGCCGCCGATCGCGCGCTCGGCGTGCTGCGCAGGGCGGCCGAGCGGCTTGCGGCGCACATGCCCGCCGACCGCCGGCCGCCGGCGGGGATGGTCGCCAATCACATCTGGGCGCTGAGCCACGGCGTGGTGGAGCTCTTCGCCCGCGGCCGGCCGGGCAGCCGTGCACCCTATTCCGCCGAGGAGATGCTGGAGAGCGGCACCGCGATCTATCTGCGCGGGCTCGGGATCCTGCCCGCGCGGTGAGGACCGCGCGGGCGGCGGCGGATCAGGGCTAGAACGGGTTGGTCCAGCCACGCCGCCCGGTGGAGGCGCCGCCGGCCACGGGCGGATAGGTCTCCGCCAGATAGGTGAGGATACGCTCGCGCTCGTCGGGCAACAGCTCGATCATCCGGTGGCGATCGTTCATCAGCTGGATCGTGCTGTCCCACATCTCGCGGGTCATCCCCTGGCGGGAGACGACCTGAAAGCTGTGGCAGGCCGAGCACATGTAGAACGCATCCTCGCGGCCCGCGCCCTCGGGCAGGCTGTCGGGATCGTCCTGAGCCTGGCCCGCCGTGGCGCTGAAGCAGAGCGCCACGGCCAGGGCGACGGAGCGGATGGATGCCATGGGTCGCGTCATCCGCTCAGGATGCCAGAACCGCGACCCGGTGCATGGGGTTGCCGCCGTAGCCCTGCGGGTTCCAGTTGCCGGCGACATGCGGCTGGGACACGCCGTTCTCGTCGGTGGCACGCACCCAGACCTCGAAATAGCCGGCACTCGGCAGCTCGACCTCAGCCGTCCAGCGGCGCCAGTCGTACCGGTTGCGCGGCGCCTGCAGATCCACTTCCTGCCAGGTCGCGCCGAAGTCGATCGAGACATGCACCGCCGCGACGCCCTCATCGCCGTTCCACGCCGCACCCCGCAGCGCGACGCTGCGGGCGCCCTCGTCGAGACGCGTCCCGTTGGCCGGCGAGGTCACGATGGCACGCACCGGCATCGATTCCAGGATGACGAAGCTCACGCCCTCGGGCTCGCTGCCCGGGATCATCGGGGTTGCCGGGACGCGGTAGGAGGTGCCGGTCATGCCCGGTCCGTCATGCTCTACGTCACGCAGCGTCACCCGCTCGACCCATTTGTGCGAGAGTGACCCCGGCCAGCCTGGAATGACGAGGCGCAGCGGCCCGCCGTGCTCGGTCGGCAGCGGTTGGCCGTTCATCTCCCAGACGATCAGCGAATGCTCTTCGAGCGCCTTCTCGATCGGCATGCCGCGCGAAATCACCTCGACATCCGGGTCACCCGACAGATGCGTGTCGGCGCCGAAGTGCGCGGTATAGATTGCATCGGATGCGATGCCGGCGGCTTCGAGCACGTCGCGCAGCCGCACGCCCGTCCATTCCGCGCAGCCCGCGCCGCCGTTGGTCCACTGGTTGCCGCGGGCCGGGGGGTCAAAGAACGAGCGCCCGTTGCCGCCGCATTCCAGCACCATGCGATAGGTGACGTTCTCGAACTGCTCCTTCAGTTCGGCCAGCGTCAGGGTCAGCTCCTGATCCACCTTGCCGTCGATGGTCAGCGTCCAGGCATCGGCATCGGCCGGCGCCTCGGGCGGCGTCCCGTTCTGGCGCACGAAGAACTTGTCGGTCGGGGTGGTGTCGTCGTCGAGCATATGCTCGGGCGTCTCGGCGACGAAGGGCCGGTCGCCGAGGACCGCCAGATCGGGGTGCTTGCCGATCTGGGCCAGCATCGCCGCCCCATCTGGCGCATCCTGGGCGAAGGCGGCCGGGACCAGGCCGTTCGGCGCGTTGCGCACGAACGGCACTGCAACGCCCAGGGCGGCGGCCATGCCCGCGAATCCGATGAATCCGCGGCGCCCGACTCCACTCGCTGCCGCCTGCGGCTCGACCGATGGCGGGGTGATGCGATCATGTCTTGTCATGGTTTTCCTCCCAGTCTCAGCGCTGTCTCAGCGGGGAATTGTTGGGCGAACGTATTCGCTCCACTGCAGGCTAGGGGATGACGGTTCTCCGTCAAGCCCCAATCCGGGAAGGAATTCTTTCCAGGCGGCCATATCGGGGTGGATATTCCGTTACGGATGGCGTCTGCCGGCGCTTGGCGCAGGGCGCCACCCTCGTAAAAAATCCCGTTGCGACATATTGAAAGCTGGCTAGGGATCGACAATCTATGTTAATGTGAATAACATTTACATAGAAAGGAGCGCCTGATGAACACTGTCGTCCGCTCGCTGGAGCGTTCCCGCGACTGGCTCGACGAGAGGGGCAGGGTCGGATGGATCGTCGCGATGGTGATAGGCTTCATCCTGTTCTGGCCGATCGGTCTCGCCATTCTCTTCTACATGATCTGGAGCAAGCGCATGGGCTGCAATTCCTGGACCCGCAACCGTCACCTGAACCGAATGCATCGCGGCTCGACGGGCAATTCCGCCTTCGACGGCTATCGCGAAGAGACGCTGAAGCGGCTTGAGGACGAGCGGGACGCCTTCATGAGCTTTCTCGAGGAGCTGCGCTCTGCCAAGGACCGCGCGGAGTTCGACCAGTTCATGTCCCGTCGCCGCGAGGTCGACGTGCCGGCCTGACCGCGACCCCGATCCCCGCGATCGCGCTCAGCAGCCTCCGCCGCGGCGGGGGCTTTTTCTTTCGCCGGGGGCGCGTCGTCGTGTCCAGGCAGCCGGCGGGCGCCCTTGAAGGAGGGGGGAAGGGTCGGTATAGGCCGGTCCATGTCCTACCAGTCTGGCCGCGGTTTCCGAATTACGTCCCCGGCGCTCTGATCCGTCAGGGCTGCCGGGTTTCGAACGTAACCCAATTCCCGCCGATATTTTACGGATCCGCACATGTCTGCCGAGACGCCCGACTACAAGGACACGCTGTTCCTTCCCAAGACCGATTTTCCGATGCGCGCAGGGCTCCCCGCGCGCGAGCCCGACTGGCTGGCGCGCTGGGAGGAGATGGACATCTATGGCCGGCTGCGCGCGCAGGGTGAGGGGCGGGTGCCGTTCGTGCTGCACGACGGTCCGCCCTATGCCAACGGCAACCTCCATATCGGCCATGCGCTGAACAAGATCCTGAAGGATTTCGTCGTCCGCTCGCAGCAGATGATGGGCCATGACAGCCGCTACGTACCCGGCTGGGACTGCCACGGACTGCCGATCGAGTGGAAGATCGAGGAGCAGTACCGCGCCAAGGGGCTGAACAAGGACGACGTCCCGATCAATGATTTCCGCGCCGAGTGCCGGAGGTTTGCCGAGCACTGGATCGACGTGCAGCGCGCCGAGTTCAAACGGCTGGGTGTGACCGGAAACTGGGACGATCCCTACCTGACCATGGACTTCCATGCCGAGGCGGTGATCGCCGATGAGTTCATGAAGTTCGTGATGAACGGGAGCCTCTACCTGGGGTCCAAGCCGGTGATGTGGTCGCCGGTGGAGAAAACCGCGCTGGCCGAGGCCGAGGTCGAGTACCACGACAAGCAGAGCCCGACGGTTTGGGTGAAGTTTCCAGTGATCTCGGGACCGGACGCGCTGGCCGGGGCAAGCGTGGTGATCTGGACGACGACCCCGTGGACCCTGCCGTCGAACCGGGGCGTCGCCTATTCGGGCCGAATTGCCTATGGCGTCTATGAGGTGACCGAGGCGGCGGGCGACAACTGGGCAAAGCCCGGCGATCGTCTGGTGCTGGCCGATGCCCTGGCTGCCGAGGTGATGAAATCCGCGAGGGTGGGCGGTTTCGAGCGCCGCGGCGATGCGACTGGGTTGGCGGGGACGGTTCTGCGCCATCCGCTGGCGGGGCTCGACGGCTACTGGGCCTACGAGGTTCCGATGCTTGAGGGCGATTTCGTCACTGACGATGCGGGCACCGGCTTCGTGCATATGGCGCCGAGCCATGGCGCGGACGACTATGAGCTGTTCGTGAAGAACGGACTTGTGGACAGGATGACGCACAACGTGCTGGAGGACTCGTCCTTCGCTCCGCATGTGCCCTTCTTCGCGGGCATGCAGGTCTTCGACCCCAAGGGCAAGGAAGGCCCGGCGAACAAGGCGGTCATCGAGAAGCTGGTTGAGGCGGGCGCGCTGCTGGCGCGCGGGCGGCTGACGCATTCCTATCCGCATTCCTGGCGCTCGAAGGCGCCGGTGATCTATCGCAACACGCCGCAGTGGTTTGTCGCCATTGACAAGGCGCTCGACGACGGCATGGGCGAGTATGGCGACACGATCCGCAAGCGCGCCCTGACCTCGATCGACGAGTTGGTCGAGTGGACGCCGCAGACAGGGCGGAACCGGTTGCATTCGATGATCGAGGTGCGGCCCGACTGGGTGCTGTCGCGCCAGCGCGCCTGGGGCGTGCCCCTGACCTGTTTCGTCAAGCGTCTCGGCGAGGGGCAGGTGGAGATCCTGCGGGATGCAGCGGTGAACGCGCGCGTCCGCGCCGCTTTTGAAGCCGAGGGGGCGGATGCCTGGTACGTGGAAGGCGCGCGTGAGCGGTTCCTTGGGGATCTCGCTGCGGAGCCGTGGGAGCAGGTCACCGACATTCTCGATGTGTGGTTCGACAGCGGCTCCACCCATGCCTTCGTGCTGCGCGATCGGCCTGACGGTGTGTGGCCGGCGGATTTGTACCTCGAGGGCACCGACCAGCATCGTGGCTGGTTCCATTCATCCATGCTTCAGGGCTGTGGCACGCGGGGTCGTGCGCCCTACAAGGGTGTGCTGACCCATGGGTTCACGCTCGACGAGAACGGCATGAAAATGTCGAAATCGCTCGGCAACACCGTCGCGCCGCAGGACGTGGTGAAGCAGTACGGGGCGGATATCCTGCGGCTTTGGGTGGCGCAGACGGACTATACCGTCGACCAGCGCATCGGGCCGGAGATCCTGAAGGGGACGGCCGACAGCTACCGGCGCCTGCGCAACACGCTGCGTTTCATGCTGGGGGCGCTCGACGGATTTGATGCGGCCGAGCGGGTCGATCCCGCGGAGATGCCGGAGCTGGAGCGCTGGGTGCTGCACCGGCTGGCAGAGCTCGACGGGCTGGTGCGTGAGGGCTATGCGGCTTACGACTTTCAGCACGTCTTCCAGTCGCTGTTCCAGTTCTGCACCGTCGATCTATCGGCCTTCTACTTCGACGTGCGCAAGGACGCGCTCTATTGCGACGGCGAGGGCGATCCGCGACGGCGGGCGGCACGCACGGTGCTCGACCTGTTGTTCCAGCGGCTTGTGACCTGGCTCGCCCCGATCCTGACCTTCACCATGGAGGAGGTGTGGCTCGCCCGGTTCCCGGGGGATGAGAGCTCGGTGCATCTCGTCGATTTTCCCGAAACGCCGGGTGCCTGGTTCGAGCCGTCCCTGGCGCTCAAGTGGGAGGCGATCCGCCGGGCTCGCCGCGTGGTAACCGGTGCGCTGGAGGTGGAGCGGCGCGCCGGTCGCATCGGCGCCAGCCTCGAGGCTGCGCCGGTGGTGCATGTCTCGGACGCTGATCTGCGTGCGGTGCTCGGGTCGGTGGATTTCGCCGGTCTGTGCATCACCTCGGACCTTGCTCTGACGGGCGAGGTGGCCCCGACCGGCGCATTCACCCTCGATGACGTGGTCGGGATTGCGGTCGTGCCGGCGTTGGCCGAGGGGGCCAAATGCGCGCGCTGCTGGCAGATCCTGCCCGACGTCGGCACCCATTCCCACCCCGGCGTCTGCGCCCGCTGCGACGGCGCCCTGGGCTGACCCGGTTGCTACGTCTGCCGATCCCGCGCGTCTGACCATAGCGGGCGACGGGCTTTTCCCACCTTCGGCTCGATGGGTCCATGCGCGGAACGGCGCGCGCGGGCCCGCGCGGGCCCGCGCGATCGTGCACTTCACCTTGCGAAGGCCGGGCCGGTGGTCCACACTCCCTTCAGATTCGTCAAACGATTGAATGGAATCCCATGCTTCGCTTTCTGTCGCCGGTCGCCGTCGTCTTTGCGTTCTCCACTGCCCATGCGGCTGATCCTGGTGCTGAAGTCCCGTTTACCCCCGAGGAGCTGGCCGCCGCGCAGGCGAACTACGTCGATTTCTGCGCGGATTGCCATGCCAACAACGGATCCGGCGCAATCGGCCCCGGAATTCGCAGCTCGGCGCGCCTTGAGGATGTTTCATACGTCTTGAGGCAGTTGAAGCAGGGAAGCGGCGAGATGCCTGGTTTCGGCAGCGTGTTGTCGGATGAGGAGATCCTCGGGATCGCGAACTACATCCGGAACAATCTCGGCAACAGCTTTGGCTACGTTACGGCGGAAGAAGCTTCGGCGGCCGCGCAGTAGCGCCGCCGGAGATGGAGACAGACAGGGCGCACCAACCCGCCCGCATCCTGTTTTAGAAAGACGAAGAGGAGGAGGAACATGCGACATATCATGTTGACAGCTTTCACTGTCGGCGTGCTGGGGACGACCGCTTGGGCGCAGGACGCGGCCACGCAGTTCGGTGACAAGCTCGGCATCATGCCGGTGTCGAACACCAACCGTCCGATGATGGCTGGCACTGGCACGGTCTCGGCAACGCTCGACGGCAGCACGCTGCAGGTCAAGGGCTCCTACGAGGGGCTGCGCGGCGAGGCGAACCGGCTGGCGCTGCACACGGCACGTCCCGGAATGGCGGGCCCGGAGATCGCCTCCGTGGATCTGCAGGGTGCACAGGCCGGCGACCTGGACGTCGCGATCGAGCTGACCGACGAGCAGATTGCGCTTCTCCAGGACAGCCACCTCTACGTCGTCGTGCAGACGTCGCGCAACCAGACGGGCGAGCTGCGCGCCTGGCTGATGGCGCAGTAGGCAACGACAACCCTGCATCTCCTCACTGAGGGAGGAATACATGAAGCTTTTCGTAAAGCTGGGGGCCGCCGCGCTCTTGACGACATCCAGCATCGTGGGCCTGTCCATGGGCGCGCTCGCGCAGGACGCGGGCTATGTCACCGACGAGGTGCTCACGAATCCGGCCGACGGTGACTGGCTGCAGTGGCGCCGCACCTACGACGCCCACGGGTTCAGCCCGCTGACCCAGGTAAACCGCGATAACGTGGACAATCTGGAGCTCGTCTGGTCCTGGGCGATGGATCCGGGTCAGAACCAGCCGACACCGCTCGTCGCCGACGGCGTGATGTACCTGCCGCATGCCGGAGACATGGTGCAGGCATTCGATGCGGTCTCGGGTGACCTGCTCTGGACCTACAAGCGCGAAGTCCCCGAGGACATGACCGCCGGTCGGCCGTCGCGCAATCTCGCCCTCTACGAGGGCAAGGTCTTCATCACCACCGACGACGGCTTCGTGGTCGCGCTCGATGCTGCCAGCGGCGCGGTGGTCTGGGAAAACCAGCGTGCCGACTACAAGCTCGGCTACTGGACGGGCGCCGGCCCCATCGTGGCGAACGGGGTGGTGATTGCCCAGATCAACGGGTGCCAGCAGTTCAAGGAGACCGGCTGCTTCATCACCGGCCATGACGCCAACACCGGCGAAGAACTGTGGCGTACCTCGACCATCGCGCGTCCGGGCGAGCCCGGCGGGGACAGCTGGGGCGAGCTGCCGTATGAGCTGCGCGGCGGCGGCGATCAGTGGATCACGGGCTCGTACGATCCCGAGCTCGACCTCTACTACGTCGGCGTCGCCCAGGCGAAGCCCTGGGTGCCGGCCTCTCGCGGGCTGACGATCGAGGACGACACGCTCTACACCGGCTCCACGCTGGCCATGCGCCCCGCCACTGGCGAGATCGTCTGGTACTACCAGCACTCGCCGGCAGAGGCGCTTGACTGGGACGACACGTTCGAACGCGTCCTGATCGACATCGACGGCCGCAAGACCGTTATGACGATCGGCAAGTCGGGCATTCTCTGGAAGCTCGACCGTGAGACGGGCGAGTACATCGATCACTCCGAGGTTCTGTTCCAGAACGGCTGGGAGTCCTTCGACGAGAATGGGCGTCCGACCTATCGCGAGGATATCCAGAACGCCCAGGTCGGCGATGTCATCTCGGTCTGCCCGTCGACGGCGGGTGGGCACGACTGGCCGCCGACCAGCTACTACGAGCCGTCCAACCTCCTGATCATCCCGCTGTCGCAGACCTGCATGGAGATCATGGGCAAGGAAGTGGAGATGGTCGTGGGCTCCGGCGGCTCGCAGGCCGACCGCTGGTTCTTCGAGATGCCGGGCACCAACGGCAACCTCGGCAAGCTCGCGGCGATCAACGTCGAGACCATGGAAGAGGTCTGGAGCGTCGAGCAGCGCGCCTCGTATCTGACGGGCGTCCTGTCCACCGCCGGGGGTGTCGCCTTCGTCGGGGACCTCGACCGCTACTTCAAGGCGCATGACGCCGAGACCGGCGACGAGCTGTGGTCGACGCGCCTGCCCACCTCGGTTCAGGGCATGCCGATCACCTACGAGGCGGACGGGCGTCAGTTCATCGCCGTGACCACCGGGCTCGGCGGGGGCAGCCCGCGCAACGTGCCACGCCTGGTATCGCCGGACATCGTCCACCCCGACGTGGGCAATGCCCTCTACGTCTTCGCAGTGCGCGAAGGCTCCTGAGCCTCGGCTCAGCGGAAAGCCGGCGTGAGGGGGAAGCCCCTCACGCCCTTCTTTTTCTGTGCAGCATGTCGGAGTGCCGGGACATGACCCTATCGCCCCTCACCTTCCGCCGGCTCGCCCTCGCCGGTTCGTTCGTCGCCCTGACGGCACTGCCGGCATTCGCCCAAGTAGGCCTTCCCTACGTCCCGCCCGAGCTGCACAGCGAACGGCGGCTGTTGCGGGGCAACACGCTGTCGGTCTGCGTCTGGTCCGTCTCACCGACGGTCGAGGTCGACAAAGCAGTGGCCCAGGCCATCGGCGAGACCCTGCTGATCAGCACAGAGATCCACGAATACACGAACATGAACGTGCATTCGGGAGACGATCTCTGGGAGAGCGTCTACATCCAGCTCGCCGAGCAGTGTGATGCGATCATGGGCTTCACCATGACGACGCAGCTCAATATCGAATGGCTCATTCCCTCGCGGCCCTATTACGAGGCTCCCTATGTCCTCGTGGTGCGCGAGGGCGAGTATGCACGGCTGGGGGACATCCCCGCCGGCAAGACGGTCGGAACGACGCAGCTGACCGCCGTCGACGAGGCCATGCACGCCTATCAGGAGGCGCGCCCCGCATCAGAGCGGTGGGTGCGCATCCCCTTCCCAAGCAACGCGCCGATCCTCGACTATCTGCGTGATGGTAGGATCGAAGGCGCGCTGATGTGGGAACCGATGTTCGCCCGGATGAAATCGGCCTATGCCGAGGATGACGTCCGCTTCGCGTTTGCCGATCTCGATCCGTTGCGCGCCGCTTCGGTTCCCATTGGCATGATGCTGCGCGAGCACAACGCTTTCCTTCGTACCCAGATCGACCAGGCCATCGGCTCGATGGTGAGCAGCGGGCGCCTGCAGGAGGTGATCTCGTCGGTCGGCGCTCCGGGGCACGCCCCGGCGTTCTAGCCCGTCTCCCCGCCGTTCTCCGTTTCCATCGGAGCGGGGAAGAGCTGCATCGCGACGGCGGCGAAGAGGAGCCAGGCGCTGGTGGCCAGCAGCCCGAGCTTCACCCAGAGCGGCGGCTCGAAATTGGTGGCGACCGACCAGCCCGCAAGGGCCACCCAGACCAGCGTGATCGGCAGGCTGACGGCGCGCCACCGTTCAGTGCGCACGGGATGGATAAACTTCAGCCAGGTGAACTGGGCGAGCGCCAGCACCACGATGATTAAAATCGTCGCCCAGGCGGGGGGCGAGAAGGTCAAGAACACCAGCAGCGGCATCTGCCACACCGCCGGGAAGCCGACAAAGCAGTTGTCGGCCGACTTCATCCGCACGTCGGCGAAATAGACCACCCCGGTCAGCGCGATGAGCAAGGCCGCCGCGAGGCCCCAGCCTGTCGGCAGGAGCCCCGTGTAGATGAGGGCATAGGCCGGAATGAAGACATAGGTGAGGTAGTCGATGACGAGATCGAGGATGACGCCGTCCCAGTTGGCGGCGTTCTTCTTGGTGTCGACCAGGCGGGCGAGGGGGCCGTCGAGCCCGTCGACGATCAGGGCGAGGCCGAGCCAGCCGAACATCAGTTGCCAGTCGCTCCGGGTCGCAGCGACGAGGGCGAGCAGGGCCAGCGCCGCGCCGGAGGCGGTGAAGAGATGGACCGAGAACGCGAGAGGCTTGGTCTTCATCCGCTCCAGATAGGGAAAAAGCCCGTTCGGAGAAACCCCATTTCGGCGCCGACGGCCGGTCGTCCGGCTCGAAAGAGGGAACCGCCGGCGGGGCAGGGGCGTTCGCCCGATGACCCGACCCATGCTTGAGGAGAGACCCATGGCCGATACCGACCCCGATGTCGTCGAGCGCATCTGGAAGATCGCGGAGCGCATCGACCCCTGCCTCCTGGTCACGCGCGAGCATGACCGAGAGAGGGTCCGCCCGGTCTTTGCCCGAGTCCAACGCGAGGAGGGCGTGATCTGCATCCTGACCGATACCGGCGGAACGAAGATCGACCAGATCGAGCAGCATCCGCAGGTGACGCTGGCCTTCGCGGACATCCGCGCGAACGACTATGTGGTGATCGAGGGCACGGCGCGGGTCACGAACGACCGCGGCAGGATCGACGATTTGTGGCGGTTCTCGGACGAGAGCTTCTGGGACACCCCCGACAACCCCGAGCTGCGCGTCATCACTGTGACGCCGAACGATGCGGAGCTTTGGGACGGCAGCAACAGGCTGGTTACCGGCGCCAAGGTGCTCGCGGAGCGGGTTGTAGGGGTGGAGGTTGAGCTGGTCGAGAACGCGAAGGTCGACGAGATCCGTTAGCGCACGCGGCTTCGCGCGATCTTCGCTAAGGGTGCAACGCGCCCTTGCGGCGTGTCCGAGAAGGTTTCCTCGTGGTCAGCCGCCCGAGATTTCCGCCTGAGTTCGGCAATACGTTCAGCGGTCCTGGTGTGCCGCTCCCGCCAGTGCCGCGCCGAAGGCGCCGGGCCCGCTGGACGGGATCGGCCACGGGGGGCTAAGACCGGCCCGTCGGCAGGCTGGATCGCAGCCGCCGGGCGGGGATGGAGCGAAGGGCATGATGGTGCGCGTGACGGGCGCGGTGGCGGCGGCGCTGGTCGTTTTCGGTGTGGCGCTGCTCGGGCTGACCGACAATATGGTGCGGCCGATCGCCGACGAAATGGGGCTCTGGCAGCTCCACGCGATGCGCAGCGCCATGGCGTTGCCACTGCTGATTGGTGCGGTGCTGGTTATCGGCATCCCTCTCAGGCCCAAGCGCTGGGGACGGGTCGCAGCGCGCAGCGCTGCCCAGACGGCCGCCATGCTGATCTACTTCGGCGCGCTGGGGCTCATGCCGATCGCGCAGGTGGCGGCCGGACTGTTTACGGCACCGCTCTTCGTGCTGGTTCTCGGCGCGACACTGTTCGGCCGACCGATCGGGCCATGGCAGGCGGCCGCCGTGGCCCTGGGCTTCGTCGGCACGCTGATCATCCTGCGCCCCAATCCGGCGGACCTGAGCCCGCTGCTGTTCATACCGGTGCTGGCGGGTGCGCTCTATGGGCTTGCCAACCTGCTGGCGCGGGAATGGTGTGCCGACGAGCCGGTCGCCGCGCTGCTTGGCGGGTTCTTCGCGATGATCGGGATCGCGGGTTTCATCGGGGCAGGGGTGTTGGCGCTGACGCCCGGCGCGGGTGAGGGTTTCCTCAGCCGGCCCTGGACGGCGGCACCGTCTCCGGGGGTCCTGGCGGCGCTGCTTTTCCAGGGGGCAGGCTCGCTCCTGGCCGTCGGCTGCATCGTGCGCGGCTATCAGTCCGGCGAGACGAGCACGCTGGCGCCCTTCGAATACGTCTACCTGGTCTCGGCGAGCTTCTTTGCCTGGCTGCTGTGGGGCGAGGCGTTGCGCGCGACCGACGTTGCCGGCATCGCGCTGATCCTGGGCTCGGGCGTCCTCGTCTCGCGCGCGCCGACGCGACTGGCGGCTGTGGATCAGGCAGCGCGTTCGTCGGGGGCGAACCTGCCGTAGAAGCTCTCGCCCCGCGCCGCCATCTCGCGCAGAAGCGCGGGTGGGGCGAAACGCGGGCCGCACGCGTCGGCGAGGCCCTCGCAGATCTCGACGGCGCGGGCGGCGCCCAGCATGTCGAGCCAGGAGAACGGGCCGCCCGACCAGGGCATGAAGCCCCAGCCGAGGATCGCGCCCACGTCGCCCTCGCGGATGTCGGTCAGTACCCCTTCCTCGAAGGCCCGGACCGCCTCCAGCGTCTGGATCATCGCGAGGCGGTGGCGGATGTCGGTGAAGTCCGGTTGTTCCGCCGTCGGCGGCCAGTGGATGGCGAGGCCGGGCCAGAGGCCCTCACGCTTGCCCTTCTCGTCATAGGCGTAGAAGCCTGCATGGCCTTTGCGGCCCGGGCGGCCGAGTTCGAGCAGGCGGTCGAGGACGCCGTCGGCGGGGCTGTCGGGATAGGCGTCGCCGAGCGCCGCCTTCGTGGCCTCGGCGATCCGGGCGCCGAGCTCGATCGAGGTCTCGTCGACGAGCTGCAGCGGGCCGAGCGGGAAGCCGAGCTGCCGGGCCGCGTTCTCGATGAGGGCGGGGGCGACGCCCTCGGCCACCATGCGCACGCCCTCGTTGATGTAGGGGATGATGCAGCGGTTCGCGTAGAAGAAGCGCGCGTCGTTGACCACGATCGGCGTCTTCTTCAGCTGCCGGATGAAGTCGAGCGCCTTGGCCACCGCCGCATCGCCGGAGGCGGGTCCGCGGATCACCTCGACCAGCGCCATGCGGTGGACCGGTGAGAAGAAGTGGATGCCGATGAAGCGCGCCGGATCGCGGCTGGCCTTGGCCAGCCCGGCGATCGGCAGGGTCGAGGTGTTGGTGGCGAAGACCGCCTCCGGCCCCAGATGCGCCTCGGCGCGGCCAGTGGCCTCGGCCTTGACGGCGGGGTCCTCGAAGACGGCCTCCACCACCAGGTCGCAGCCGGCGAGCGCGGCGTAGTCGGGGGTGGCGGTGACGCGGGCGAGGATCTCGTCGCGCTTGTCGGGGGTGACGCGCCGACGCTTCACGCCCTCGTCCAGCAGGCCGGCCAAATGGGCGCGGCCGCGGTCGGCGGCCTCCTGGTCGCGGTCGATCAGCACCACCTCGATGCCCGCCGAGGCGGCGACATGGGCGATGCCCGCGCCCATCATGCCGGCGCCGAGCACGCCGAGCCGCTTCACCCGCTGGTCGGGCACCCCTTCGGGGCGGGCGGCGCCCTTTTCCAGCGCCTGCTTGTTGAGGAACAGCGACCGGATCATCGCCGAGGAGGTCGGGTTCATCAGGATGGAGGTGAACCAGCGCGCCTCGATGCGGATCGCGGTGTCGAAGGGCACCAGCGCGCCCTCGTAGGCGGCCGAGAGCATGGCCTTGGCGGCCGGATAGACCCCTTGGGTCTTGCCCAGCACCATGGCCGAGGCGCCGACGAAGGTCATGAAGCCGGCCGGATGGTAGGGCGCGCCGCTGGGCATTCGGTAGCCCTTGGCGTCCCAGGGTTTCACGATGTCGGCCTCGGTGGCGGATGTCACCCAGGCTTTCGCGGCGGCCAGCAGGTCCTCGGGCGTCGTGACCTCGTCGATCAGGCCGGCGGCCTTGGCGGCCTTGGGCGCCAGCATCTTGCCTTCGAGCAGGATCTGCGAGGCGCCCATCAGGCCGAGCATGCGCACCAGCCGGGTGGTGCCGCCGGCGCCGGGGAAGAGGCCGACGAGGATCTCGGGCA
>CAYLHK010000082.1:0-16028 GCA_964383295.1 uncultured Rhodovulum sp. | reverse complement strand
CGGTGACCAAGGGCTACGCCAGCTTCGACTACACCGTCACCGGCTACCAGGAAGACCATCTGGTCAAGATGCAGATCCTGGTGAACGACGAGCCGGTCGACGCGCTCTCCACCATGGTCCACCGCGACCGCGCCGACCTGCGCGGCCGGGCGATGGTCGAGAAGCTCAAGGAGCTGATCCCCCAGCACCTCTTCAAGATCCCGATCCAGGCCGCCATCGGCGGCCGCATCATCGCCCGCGAGACCATCTCCGCCCTGCGCAAGGACGTTACCGCCAAATGCTACGGCGGCGACATCACGCGGAAACGCAAGCTGCTCGACAAGCAGAAAGCGGGCAAGAAGAAGATGCGCCAGTTCGGCAAGGTGGACATTCCGCAGGAAGCGTTCATCAATGCGCTGAAGATGGACGGGTGAGAGGTGAGGCACGCAAGCTGCCTGCGCGCTGGCATCGTCGCGGGAAGTATTTTTATTTAATATTTTGCAAATAGTCTGAAGATAAGGCGAACGGTGCCTGCGCAATATTTCTTCGCGCATGTCCCGGGCGACAAGATAGCGCGTTCTTCAAATCCTGCCGCTCGACACTAGGCGCGCGCAAGTCTATGCTGTACGGGAGGACGGCGACTGGCTCGTCACCACCGTGCGCCTCAAGTTCCTCTAACGGCCGCGCCGGGAAGCACTCCGGCGACTAGCGGCTAACATCACATACATCCGTCTCCGCAAGAGACGGGGCGACGTGGACACGTCTCCTCCCGCTTCCCAGAAGGTGCTGTCGGCCCACCCGCAATAATTTGGAGGCTAGCATGGATCTAATAGACGAAATTATTAAGCGAGGCGCCACGCAGGAAGGCTCAGTTACAGAGATGCTGCGGCTAGCTCAAATTGCTGCGTCCAAATTGGGAGCTCCAGAGATAGAGACTTGGATAGATAAGGAACTGTCAGGATATACGTCAATTTCAGACCTCCCAAATTATAGAAGGCTCCAAGGAGAGCTTCGGGCATTTAGTCCGTATCAGGGTTGGATCCCGGTCACCTTCAAGGACCCAAAAACCGCCGAAGCCGCATCAAACGCTCCAACATTACAATCTATAGGTTCGTTAGAGGAGCTATACAATTCAAATAAGAACTCTGATATTGTATTACAGCTACCGCCGACCCTAAAGAAGATATTGATCGATTCTCTTAGGCTTAAGACTGATGTTCAGCTACGACTGAGCGGAATTCAGATATATGGAATAATAGATGCGGTTCGCAGCAGAGTCTTCAGTTGGGTAGTTGAACTCAGCAGGGCGGGTGTGGTTGGCGACAATCTTAAGTTCTCTAATGAAGAGGTTCAGGCCGCCACGTCGGTCATCCAAAACTTCCATATAGGAGATCAAGCGAATATCGGTAGTATAGGATTCGCAGGTCGCGATATGATTGGATCGAACGCTCCTGACATTGACATCCAAAAAGCTAACACGTTCTTATCTCAAGTCGTTGAGAGTGCGAAGGCGATACCTGGAGAACGTGGCGCGGAGATTGTTCGCATCGCCGAGGAGACTCAAGAGGGAATTTATTCAGGAGAAATAGCCCTTTCAGATGTTCGTTCAAATCTCGTGAGAATTCGGGAGATCGCAGAGAATATGATCGGGAACCTTATCGCAGGCGGGATAGCGGCCGGCATCCGCTCGATACTGGGTTGAGTTCTGGTCATTGTGATTCAAGGTCGCGCGTATCGTTCGCGCTCCCTCCGTACGCCCTCTGCCCAAAGACCTCCCCATGTGGCGCGATCCGCATTACCAGGACCATCACCTCCCGCTGCCGCGCATCGTAGAGGATCGCCAGTCGCCGCCCCGGATGCGCAGCAACCCTCCTGCCCGGCGAGCCCCTTCAGCCCGGCCCGGCGAGAGTGGGGCGGGTGCCTGGACGCTACAACCCGTCCCTATTCCATCAGCGCGTCTGCCCAGCGGAGCGCTTCGACGGCTTGTTTCTGACGCAGCACGCTGAGAACAACGACGTCCCTTCGCCCGTCCTCGTGGGAAATGACCCGATCGCCCCGAAACGTGACCACACGCAAGCTGGGCGGCGGCCTCGCCATCCTGCGCCCGACGCCCGGATCACCCCGCAATCGATCGAACACCGCCTCCAGTCCGCCAAAGCAGCGCAGCCGCTGCTGACACACTCATATGATGAGGGGGTGACGCCGCGAATATATCCTAGGCCGGCCTCCCGGGCATGGAACGCCGCCGCCCCACATTCCTCCATCAGCCTGCGCGTCCCCGCCAGCACCACCTCCCCCGGCTCGCAAAGGCCCAAGCCGCGATCTCTGGCTCGGCGCACGCCTGCATCTGGGGCGTCCGATAAACGTCGGGCACTGCTGCGCTCTGATCGGTGATTGGCCGATCATCGCGGATGCTGCCATGCGGGCAGCCGATACTCGCATGCCAACCGCGCACCCGGCCCGATCCGTGTCACCCGCGCAATCCCCTCCGGTCCGCGCGGGCGTTAACGCTTCAATCCCGACCGTTTCCGTCTACATACGCTTTCCATATGCATTCCATACGGCTTCCATACGCGGCATTTCCGCCGTTAACCTAGGGCCTCAGCACCAGCGCCTCCGTGCGTCGCCGACCGCGAGCGGGGCCGTACACCCCACACCTCGCAGAATTTCTGTCCACAAATCCTGCGATCTCGTGTAGGGTGATTGATGGCAACTGCCACGAATATTACCCATTACAATCCGGGGTTTATTGCCATGCAACTCACCCGAGAACTGATGACCGACGCTGCTGCCGGACTGGCCGTCTTCGCCGCAGCCGTCTACTGAAACCTCTTCAACATCGAGAGCGAGAGCGCCGCATACGTCACCCTGGGTGACATGATGAACAACGCCAACCACACCGGCCTCCATGAGCCGAACGGCTTCGCCGCAATCGCCTGGGCGGGCCGCCGGCGCGTGCCGCCGATCACCGGCTGATCCGGATCTCGCCGTGGCGGCACCTGGCCTCAGCGCTACGGGCCGCCGACGACGATCTGCAACCGCCTCAACCGCCGGGCCGGGGTCCGGCTGCGGCTCTCCGAGACGCTCGGTCGAACGATCCTTCAACAAACTCAAGCGCTTTCGCAGGACTGCAACCCGCCATGAGAAGACCGCGAGGACCTGCCTCGCCGCCATCCTCATCGCATCACCACGCATCCGGACGCGACATCACGAGGCCGCATCCTAGAACGCCGCCAGCGCCCAGCGACGCAGCAGTGCCGCCTCCTGCGTCCGCGCGCGCTCGGCCCAGCCGGAGGCGCCGGGAAGGCCGTCGGCCGAGGGATCGGGAAACCGCTCGCGCGTCGCGAGGTCGGCGGCGAAGATCGCGAAGGCGAGCCGCCGCCCGTCGGGACGCTCGACATAGCCCGCCAGCGCCGAGGCGAAGTTCATCGTCCCGGTCTTGGCCACGACCCGCGCCCCCTCGGGCAGCGCCGGCGCCCCGTCCAGACGGGGCGCGCGCTCGCGCAGCAGGTACGGCAGGCGGCTGCCCTCGGCCACCAGCAGCTGCACCATCGCCGCCGGGGTGATGCGCGTGCGGTCGGTCAGGCCCGAGTGGTTCACGAAGCGCACCGGTCCCAACCCGTAGCGCCAGGACAGCCAGTCGCTCATCGCACCAGCCGAGGCCGCCAGCGTGGCCGGGGCGCCGGCGGCCGAAAGGCCCGCGACCTCGGCGGTGAGGTTGGTCGAGTAGTGCAGCATCCCCGTCATCAGCGGCATGAGCGAGGGGCTCGCCACGCCGGCGATCTCGACCCCGCCCGGCGTCCGGGCGACGATCTGCGCCGGGGGCAGCGCCAGCCCGGCCTCGGCCGCGAGCGCCCGGAAGACCTCGCCCGCATAGGCGGCCGGCCGGCGCACCGGCAGCCAGATCGAGCCGCGCCCCGACAGCACAGCGCGTGGCAGCGTCCAGCGCTCGCCCGGCGCCTCGCTGTGATGGACGAGCCCCCTGCCCTCGCCGACCCCCGCCGCAATGCCGGCGACCGGCGCGGTGAAGCGCGCGCCCGGCGCGCTGACGCCAAGCGCGAGCCCGCCGGCGGCCGGCGCCCAGTCGACATGAACGCGGTTGAAATTGAGGTTCATTCCCGAGATCGCGGGGTTGTAGCCGGCATGGCGCGGCTGGCCCGGTTCGATCTCGTAGAGCCGCGGCAGCGCCCCCTCGGCCACGAGGAAGCGCCCGGCGACCCGCGTGATCCCGCGGGCACGCACCGCCGCGACCAGCTCGCCGAGGGCATCGGTGTCCAGCACCGGATCTCCGCCGCCTGCGAGCACCAGATCTCCGTCGAGCACACCATCGACGATCGGACCGGTGACGCGGACCCGGGTGCGGAACCGGTGACTGCCGCCGAGCATCTCGAGCGCGAAGAGCGCCGTCGGGACCTTGGCGACCGACGCGGGCGGCAGCGGGACGTCGGCGGCATGTGCCTCGATCAGCGCCCCCGTGGCGGCATCGGCGAGCGCAAAGCCCGAGACCGCGCCGAGCTGCGATCGCGCGAGGATCGCGGCCAGCGGCTCGGCCGCGGCCAGGGCCGGACCCGGACGGGCGAGCGTGCCGAGCGCGGCGGCCGCGAGCCCGCCCGCGACGAAGCCACGGCGGCTGAATGCACCCTGAGGTTGAGCGTCCATGGCGGAAGGATGCCACAGGTCGCAGCCCGCGTCAGCGATTCCACGCGCCTCCCTGCCTCAGTGCCGTCGAGGACAGGTCGAGCATGGCGCCAGGCAGCAGCACCCAGGCCGGCGGGGCCTGGTCGGCGAGCCCGCGCGCCGCCTCCACCGGCAGGCGCCAGCGTGCGAAGCGCCGCGCGGCGGGAGACAGCCCGGCGCGCAACTGCTCGCCAGGACGGGCCAGCACCCCCATCGGCACCATGCGCATGATCTCCGCCCAGCTGTCCCAGCGATGGAATCCGGCGAGATTGTCCGCCCCCATCAGCCAGACGAAGCGCACGCCGGGATAGCGCCCCAACAGCGCGAGCAGCGTCTCGGCGGTGTAGTGCGTGCCCAGATGCGCCTCGATGTCGGTCACCACCACCCGTGGATGGCCGGCGACGAGCGCGCGTGCGGCCGCCACCCGGCGTTCAAGCCCGGCCGGGGCCTCCCGCTTCAGCGGGTTGCCCGGCGAGACCAGCCACCAGACCCGGTCCAGCCCGAAAGCCGCGAGCGCCCGCCGGGTGATGTGCAGATGCCCTGAATGGGGCGGATCGAACGATCCGCCGAGAAGGCCGATGCGCTGGCCGGAGACCGCAGGCGGGCCGAAGCGGGACATGACGCGCGGCACTCTCCTGACGGCGGCGGGTGGCGCGCATCGGAAGGCCCCGGACCGATACTGTCAACCCGCCAGCAGGCTCGGCGCCATGCCCGGGCGCGCGCACCTGCGCGTGAGATCAGTCCGGCGCATATGCCTTCAGGAAGGTCCGCACCGACGCCTCGGCCTGGGCGTTGATCGCAGCGTCGCTCACGTCGCAGTCCTGGCAGAACAGGCTGCGATAGAAGAGCCGCGCCTTGCACAGTTCGAAAAACTGGAACGAGGCGAGGTTCGGATCCCCTTGCGCCAGCTCGCCGCGCTCCATCGCCGCCGCCAGGCTTGGCTCGAGCCGGGCCCGCGCCCCGTCCGGGCCGCTGAGGAAGAAGGCCAGCGCAAGCTCGGGGAACCGTTCGCTTTCGGCGACCGCGATCCGGTAGATGCTGCGCGAGGCCGGCGACAGCATGAAGGCGATGAACCCCCGCCCGACCTGGCGCAGGACGTCCTCCAGCGAGCTGTGCTCGAAGTCGATCGCCGAGATCCCCTCGCTCTGCCGGTCGAACTCGCGCCGCACATAGGCGTCGAAGATCGCCGCCTTGTCGGGGAAGTAGCGATACATCGTGGCTTTCGAGATGCCCGCCCGCCGCGCGATCTCGTCAACGCTGGCGCCGCCGAACCCCTGCGCGGCAAAGACCTCGCCCGCGCCCTCGATGATCTGATCCAGCTTGCGTTGCCCCCGCACGCTCAGGGGCGGACCGGCGGCTTCGCCGCCTGCCTCCAGCGCCTCGTCGGCATTCGCCATCGTCGAGCCTCCGCTGATCACGCCGTCGTGATGTCCAGTGTCTAGCAGCCGGGCCGGACCTGCGTCCAGCCGGCGCTGCTCAGGAAGAAAAATGAACGGTTTCGTTTCGACACCCCCTTGCCCCGCCCCGGCGGGCTGCATACATAGAGATATGAACGAAACGGTTTCGTTCAATACCAGATAGACGCACGAGAGCGTCGTCTGCAAAACAGATGGAGGACATCATGACCGGATTCTTCGCCCGCTCGGCAGTTCTCGCGGCCGTCGCCGTCGTCGCACTCGGCACCTCGGCATCCGCCGAAACGCTCGGCGAACAGGTCTCTCGCGGCGTGCTCACCGAGCGCGCGTTCGCCCAGCTCATCGCCGGTTCGGGCTATTCCGCCGACGAGGCGCGCACCCTGACGCTCGAGGACATCGTTGCCGCCAAGTGGCAGGATTCCTGAGCGTTCGTCGATCTACCGACATGTGGTGTTGGTCCACCGGCATCACAAGCCGCCGCCCCCTGGCCCGGGCGGCGGCTTTTCTGCGGCAGGATGGGCGCCTTGAGCTCCAATCCTTACCCAGGGCCTTGCGCCAACCGGCCCTCCGGGGACGGGACGACACCACACCTGGTAGCCGGGAGGCGCAGGCGCGGCCCAAATCTTGACAAACCTTGACGTCCGGTTAACGGACAAGGATATTCTCTTTTAAAATCAGTGCTGTGCGAGGATTCTCAAGCGTGAGCAAGCGTGAGAATGCGCGATCATCCGGGCAGCCGCCGCCGCGCACCTGATGGCTCCACAGGAAAAGCATCGCGATCGCGGGCTTGATCTTGGCCCGGCGGGTCGCCCAAATGACAGGAGCCCGCCAGGAGGACCCCGCCATGCATCCGCTGCCGCCCTCGATCGACGAGACCCAGGCCCTGCTGGAGACGGCGGGCTATGTCGCCGGCCGCGGCCTCTCCACGGTCGTGTTCCTGTCGCTGAAGCTCGGACGGCCGCTCTTTCTCGAAGGCGAGGCCGGCGTCGGCAAGACCGAGATCGCCCGCACCCTGTCGAGCGCGCTGGGCCGCCGCCTGATCCGGCTTCAGTGCTACGAGGGGCTCGATGCCTCCTCCGCCGTCTACGAGTGGAACTTCCCCGCCCAGATGGTCGCGATCCGCACCGCCGAGGCCGAAGGCGGCGCCGACCGCCAGCAGCTCACCGACGAGCTCTTCTCGGACCGGTTCCTCATCCGCCGGCCGCTCCTCGAGGCCATGCAACCCCAGGACGGCGGACCGCCGGTGCTGCTCATCGACGAGATCGACCGCACCGACGAGCCGTTCGAGGCGTTCCTGCTGGAGGCGCTGGCCGACTTCCAGGTAACGATCCCCGAACTCGGCACCATCCGCGCCAGTGCACCGCCCATCGTCATCCTGACCTCGAACCGCACCCGCGAGGTTCACGACGCCCTGAAGCGCCGCTGCCTCTACCACTGGGTCGATTATCCCGACTTCACGCGCGAGCTCGCGATCCTCAAATCCCGCGCCCCGGAGGCCACCGAGACCCTGAGCCGCGAGGTCATCGCCTTCGTCCAGCGCCTGCGCTCGGAGGATCTGTTCAAGAAGCCTGGCGTCGCCGAAACCATCGACTGGGCGAAATGCCTCGTCGCGCTCGATGCGATCGCCCTCTCTCCGCAGGTGATCGCGGACACGCTCGGGGCGATCCTGAAGTATCAGGACGACATCTCCCGGATGCGGGGCTCGGAGGTCGCGCGGCTGCTCAACGAGGCCCGCGCCAGCCTGGAGGCCGCGTGATGGCCGGGGGCAACGTCGGTCCCGGCATCCGTACGCTGCTGCGGCTCGAAGGCGCCGTGGTGGCCGTCGGAATGGCTGTTCTCGCCTGGCACCTCGGCCCGGCGTGGTGGCTGGCCGTGCTGGTGCTCGCGGCCCCGGACATGGCGATGATCGCCTATCTTCGCGGTCCGCGCGCTGGGGCGCTCGCCTACAATGGCGCCCACACCTATCTCGGCCCCGCGATCCTGTTCGCCCTGTGGTATTTCGCCGGAAGCCCGCTGGCGGGCCAGATCGCGGCGCTCTGGGCGCTTCACATCGGCGCCGACCGCGCTCTGGGCTACGGGCTGAAGTATCCGACCGCCTTCGGGGACACGCACCTCGGGCGGATCGGCAAGTCCTGATCGCCGGCGATGTGCGCGAGCCCGGTCGCCATTCCCGACGACGGCCGGCTGGCCGACAACATCGCGCATTTCGCCCGCGCACTGCGCCGGGCCGGCCTGCCGGTCGGGACCGGCCGCGTGATCGACGCAGTGCGCGCGGTGGAGGCGGCGGGCTTCACCGATCGCACCGACTTCTTCCACGTGCTGCAAGCCTGTTTCGTCAGCCGGCCCGAGCACCGGGTCGTCTTTGCCCAGCTCTTTCGCCTCTACTGGCGCGATCCGCAGTTCCTCGAACACATGATGGGCCTGATGCTGCCGCTGGTACGCGGCGCCAATCCGGCGCCGGAGCCCAGCCCCGCCGAGCGACGTGCGGCCGAGGCGCTTCTCGGCGACGCCGACCATCCGGTCGTGCCCGAGCATCAGGAAGCCGGCGAGGAGATCGAGGTCGACGCCAGCCTGAGCTTCTCGGCAGACGAGCGGCTGCGGCAGATGGATTTCGAGCAGATGTCGGTCGAGGAACAGGCCGCAGCACGACGCGCCATCGCCCGCCTGGATCTGCCCATCACGCCCATTGCCAGCCGCCGGACCCGACGCGACCCACACGGGAGCCTGCCTGACTGGCGTGGGACCATGCGTGCGGCGCTGCGCTCAGGCGGCGAGATCCGCGACCTCTCCCGCCGCGCCCGCCGCACCCGCTGGCCGAACCTCGTCGCGCTCTGCGACATTTCGGGCTCGATGTCGTCCTATTCGCGGATGCTGCTGCACTTCCTGCATGCCGCGGCCAATGCGAAGGGCGCGGGCTGGGCGGAGGTGCATGCCTTCAGCTTCGGCACGCGGCTGACCAACATCAGTCGCCACCTGCGACACCGCGATGTGGATGCGGCCCTTGCTGCCGCCGGGCGCGAGGCTGGCGACTGGGAGGGGGGCACCCGCATCGGCGCCTGCCTGCACGCCTTCAATCGCGACTGGTCGCGCCGGGTACTGGGGCAAGGGGCCGTGGTGCTGCTGATTACCGACGGGCTCGACCGCGATGATCCCGACCGGCTGGCACGCGAGATGGAGCGGCTGCAGCTTTCGGCCCGGCGCGTGATCTGGCTGAACCCGCTGCTGCGCTGGGACGGCTTCGCGCCGCTGGCCCGGGGGGTGCGGGCGATGCTGCCGCATGTCGACAGCTTCCGCAGCTGCCACAATATTGCGTCGCTGGAAGAACTGGCCGCTGCCCTCCCCCGCCCCGACGAGCCGGGCGAGCGGCGGCTGCGGTTGCGCAGCGCGACATAGGGAGCAGGATTGTCATCTGGAGCGGGTGAAGGGAATCGAACCCTCGTCTGGAGCTTGGGAAGCTCTCGCTCTACCATTGAGCTACACCCGCATCGACGCCTGCCTAGGCTGTCGCGGTGTAGCGGTCAAGAGGGCGCTCGCGTGGCCGGCGCCTCGACAGCCAGGATCGAGCCGGCCTGCGCCAGCGGGGCGCGGAACACGGTTTCGGCGCCAAAGGGGGCGTTGATGAGGGCGAGGCCGGAGCCCGTCATGCCCCGCTCGGGACGCTCGCGGAAGGCGACCTCGCCCACCAGCGGCGAGAGGGGCGCGAGGCCGGAGAGAAGCGCCCGGTGCCGGCCGGCCGGCAGGAGGGGATACCAGATCAGCACGCTCGCCTCGGGCCACTTGCGCATCAGCGTGAGGGTGAAGGCGGCGACGTCGGCATATTCGGTCTTCACCTCGTAGGAGGGATCGACGAGGACGAGGCCCTTGCGCGGGCGGAGCGGAGCGAGGGCGAGCACGCCTTCGAGGCCGTCGCGCTGGTGGATCGAGGCGGACCCGGCCAGGGCGCGGCGGAGGGCCGCGTTCTCGGCCGGGTGCAGCTCCATCAGGGTCAGCTGGTCCTGCGGCCGGAGCAGCGCGCGGGCGATCATCGGCGAGCCGGGGTAGGACGTGGCGCCGTGGAGGGCGCGGGTTGCTGCCAGCGCCCGGGCGAAGGGCGTGGACGGATCGGGATCGAGGCGGGCGATGCCGGCGGCTGCCTCGCCCGTCTTGGCCGCCTCGGCGCCGGCGATGTCGTAGAGACCGCGGCCGGCATGGGTCTCGACATAGGAGATGCCGCGGTCCTTGGCCGTCAGCCGCGCCAGCAGCTCGGCGAGCACGATATGCTTGTGCAGGTCGGCAGGGCCGCCCGCGTGGTAGGCATGCTGGTATGAAAGCATCTGGCCGTCCGGAAATTCACAAGGGGCAAGTCTAGCCTGCGGGCCGGCCGGGGGGGAAGCGGGGGCGGTCCGGGCCGGGGCACGCACGGGTGCGCACATGTGCGCAATTTTCAAGGCATTGGAATCATGTCGTGATTCAGGACAGGTAAGCATTAGGAAAGGTTTGGAGCACGGTTTGCAGCCCCTCCGCTCACGATGCTGACCCTGTTTGTCACGGCTTCGATCACGCCATGCGCGCGAAGGCTGGACGGGGCCTTTGCAGGTTGATAAGGGGAGCGCGGCGCCGCAGTAGCTCAGCTGGTAGAGCACGTCATTCGTAATGATGGGGTCGGGGGTTCGAGTCCCTTCTGCGGCACCACTTCCACAAAAATCCTAGTCATCTCATGCGCCTGCCCGGCGCAGCTACGCCACCACGTCCGGTCCGGCGCCGCAGACGATGGCGCAGAGGCGCTCGCCCGGAGCGGGGAGATAGCGGCCGGTCTGCAGCGCCGCGACGGCGGCGGCGCCGCTGAGATCGGCGGCGAGGCCCATCTCGAACCACAGCCAGCGGGCCGCGGCGCGCATTTCGTCGTCCTCGACCAGCACGATCTCGTCGACCCGGTCGCGGACCACCTCGAAAATGGTGTCCTCGGTCTTCGCGCAAGACATCGTCGCAACCGAAGTGGTGACCCGGTCGAGCGCGATGTTGGCGCCCGCCTCGATCGCGCGCAGCAGCACCGGCGAGCCGGCGGCCTCGATGCCGACGACCTTCACATGCGGTGCGCGAGCGCGGATCGCCGTGGCGACACCGCTGATCAGGCCGCCCCCGCCCATGGCGACCAGCACCGTGTCGACCTCGGGCATCTGCTCGAGGATCTCCAGCGCCACGGTGCCCTGCCCCGCCACCACCTCGGGGTCTGCGAAGGGATGGAAGTAGACCCCGCCGGTCTCGCGCAGGAAGTCGAGGGCGGCCGCGTTCGATTCGTGCCAGGCATCGCCGTGGATGCGGGTGCGCGCGCCCCAGGCCTCGAGCTTCTCGATCTTGGCGGGCGAGGCGTTCGTGGGCAGGAAGATCGTGGTCGGAACGCCGGCCATGTGCCCTGCCCGCGCCGTGGCGATACCGTGGTTGCCCCCCGATGCCGCCACGATGCCCTTGGCGAGCGTGGCAGGATCGAGCGCCAGCAGGCGGTTGGTGGCGCCGCGCGCCTTGAACGAGCCGGTGACCTGCAGCAGTTCGAGCTTGAGGCCAAGCGTGCAGCCCTCGGCGATCGGCGCCTTGAGGTTGGTCGCGGCGATGACCGGCGTGCGGCGGACATGCGGGGCGATGCGCTCGGCGGCGGCCAGGATGTCGTCGATCGTGATCAAGGCAGTTCTCCTTGTGGCGCGCAGTGACGGCGGCGCCGCATGGCGCCGGCCGGAGGGTGCGGGGGCTCCGCGCCGAGGATGGGAGAGAGTTGGAGGCGACGACCGGAATCGAACCGGTGTGCACGGATTTGCAATCCGCTGCGTAACCACTCCGCCACGTCGCCAGACCGCCGACCGGATAGTCGAAGCGCCGGGGCTCTGCAAGGTCAAACCCCGGCGGCGTCGCGTTCAGAAGTAGGAGACGCCCTGCACGCCCATGTAGACGGCGTAGAGCGAGGTGGTGCCGGTCATGTAGAGCCGGTTACGCTTCGGCCCGCCGAAGACGACGTTGCTGACCGTCTCGGGCACGCGGATCTTGCCGAGGAGTTCGCCCTCGGGCGTGATGCAGTGCACGCCGTCGGCGGCGCTCGCCCAGAGCCGGCCGGCGGTGTCGAGCCGGAACCCGTCGTAGAGACCGTAGTCGCAGGTGGAGAACACCTCGCCGCCGCTCAGCCGGCTGCCGTCGACGCGGAAGCGGCGGATGTGACGCGGCCCGTCGTCGACATGGGTGGCGCCGGTGTCGACGACATAGAGCAGGCTCTCGTCGGGGGAGAAGGCAATGCCGTTCGGGCGGACGAAGTCGTCGGCGACGATGGCCACGTCACCGCTCGCGGGGTCGATGCGGTAGACATGGCTGCCGCCGATCTCGGAGGAGGCGAAGTCACCCTCGTATTCGCCGTCGATGCCGTAGGTCGGATCGGTGAACCAGATCGCCCCGTCCGCGGAGACCACGACGTCGTTGGGCGAGTTCAGCCGCTTGCCCTGGTAGCTGTCGGCCAGCACGGTGATGCGGCCGTCATGCTCGGTGCGGGTGACCTGGCGCCGGCCGTGTTCGCAGGTGACGAGCCGGCCCTGACGGTCGCGGGTGTTGCCGTTCGAGTTGCGCGAGGGATTGCGCCAGACCGAGGTCTCGCCGGTGGTCTCGTCGTATTTCATGATCCGGTTGTTCGGGATGTCGGAGAACAGGAGGTACCGCCCGTCGCCGAAGTAGACCGGGCCCTCCACCCAGCGGCCGCCGGTCCAGAGCGTCTCCATGTGGCAGTTCCACAGGCACAGCCGCGCGAAGGCCGGCTGGGTGAGTTCGGCGTGGCTGCCGATCATGAAGGTCAGGTCGTGTGGCATGGGTCTCCTCCCGTCGTTTCGGCGAAGACTAGCAAACCTTTCCCGCCGTGCCAGATTTACCTGCGGGGCTGCCGGGGCGGGCCTTGACCCGGGCGGGCACCGGTCCTATCGGCGTGCCGAACTGGCCGGGAGCCCCGATGACCCTCTTTCACGCGACGACGACGATCCGCGGCGCGGGAGCGGCCGCGGTGCTGATGGAAGCGCTGGACGATCTGGCCGTCGCGCCGCAGGCGAGCGGTCTGCACGATCGCGACGACGGCTCGGGCATCTGGGAGGTCAGCGCCTATTTCGACGGCGCGCCGGATGTGGCGGGGCTGGCGGTGCTGGCGGCGGTGCATGAGGCCGAGCCCTTCTCGGTCGCCCCGGTGGGCAGCCGCGACTGGCTGGCGCAGGTCCGCGCCGGGCTGACGCCGGTGGAGGCCGGGCGCTACGTCGTCTTCGGCAGCCACGACCGCGAGAAGGTGGGCACGCACCGGATCGGGCTGGAGATCGAGGCGGCGCTGGCCTTCGGCACCGGACATCACGAATCGACCCGCGGCTGCCTGCTGGCGCTCGACGGGCTGGCGCGGCAGGGAATCCTGCCGGCCAATGTCGCCGATGTGGGGACGGGAACAGGCGTGCTGGCCATGGCGGTTGCGCGCACCTGGCGCTCCGCGCGCATCACCGCCTGGGACATCGATCCGCTGGCGGCCGAGACGGCACGCGCCAATGTGGCGGCCAACCGGTTGGGCCGGCAGGTGCTGTGCCTCACGGCGCCCGGATTCGCGCATCCGATCGTGCATGCGCGGGCGCCGTTCGATCTGGTGCTGGCCAATATCCTCGCCGGCCCGCTGCGCCGGCTTGCGCCGGACATGGCGCGGCACACCGCGCCGGGCTCGGTGCTGGTGCTGGCGGGCCTGCTGACCCGGCAGGCGCCGGGCGTCGAGGCGGTCTATGCGGGGTTCGGCTTCAGGCGGATCCGGCGGATCGGCCTTGGCGTCTGGTCGACGCTGGTGCTGCGCAGGGGCGGCTAAGAGCGCGCCCCTCGCGCAGGGACCGGATCAGCGGCCGGCGAGCCGGTCGGCGATCCCGGCGATGTCAGCGCGGACGATGCCGATATCATCCAGCTCACGGTCGGAAAGCTCGTGAAGCGCCTTGGCGGTAGCGCGCGACAGGTACCAGGCCCGGACCGAAGCGGCGACCTGCTCGACAAGGCTCGTCAGGCGGAACGCACTGGCGGAGCCGAGCGGGACGGAACGGTTGGACTCAAAGACGGACATCGTATCACCCAAATGAAGAAACGCCGCAGCTTTCTGCGGGGCTGTTCGTCCGGCCTATCCGGAACGATGGTGGGCATATGCGCCCGGGTCCTATCGCCAACAAGCCGTGATTTATGCATGTCTGTCATGCAATTGCTGAAGGGATGTGCAGAGGCGGGGCCGGTCCCGATCAGGGCCGGGGGGGCCGGACTCGGCGCGGGATCCATGCTACATAATTGAAATTAAAAGATATTACTCCTCATGATCCGTTTCGCAGGCATACGCACGGCATTCGCCTCCTCCGCCGGCGACCCTGCGCTTGGCGCATCGGCGCGCGGCGTGGTATGGCTCGGGCGAGCAGAACAGAAGAAGAAGCGATAGAAATGCGCGTGATCGGCATCGACCCGGGCCTTCGGCGGACCGGCTGGGGGGTGGTGGACGCCGATGGCGGCCGGGTGCGGCATGTGGGCAACGGGGTCTGCGTCTCGGAGGGCGAGAGTCTGGCCGCGCGGCTCGAGAGCCTGCACAGGCAGCTTGCCGCCGTCATGGCACTGCACCTGCCCGAGGCGGCCGCGGTCGAGCAGACCTTCGTCAACAAGGACGGCGCCGGCACGCTGAAGCTCGGCCAGGCGCGCGGGATCGCGCTGCTGGTGCCGGCGCAGGCGGGGCTCGAGGTCGCGGAATATGCTCCGAACGCGGTGAAGAAGGTGGTGGTCGGCGTCGGCCATGCCGACAAGGTGCAGGTGGCGCATATGGTGCGCATGCAGCTGCCGGGGGTGGAGTTCGCCGGGCCTGATGCCTCGGACGCGCTGGCGATCGCACTCTGCCATGCGCATCATCTGGCTTTCGGTAACCGCCTTCAGGCGGCGATCGCGGGGGCGCGGGCATGATCGGCAAGATTTCCGGCCGGCTGGAGCTGCGCGCGGCTGACCATGTGCTGATCGACACCGGCGGCGTCGGCTATCTGGTCTATTGCTCGGATCGCACGCTCGCGGCGATGCCGGCGCCGGGCGAGGCGGTGTCGCTCTATACCGAACTGGTGGTGCGCGAGGACCTGCTGCAGCTCTTCGGATTCCGTACGCTGGCGGAACGGGAATGGCACCGGCTGCTGACCTCGGTGCAGGGCGTGGGTGCGCGGGGGGCGATGGCCATTCTGGGCACGCTCGGCGCAGAGGGCGTGGGCCGGGCGCTGTCGCTCGGCGATGCGGCTGCGATCCGGGCGGCGCCGGGCATCGGGCCCAAGATCGCGCAGCGCCTGGTGCTGGAGCTGAAGGCGAAGGCGCCGGCGGTCATGGCGATGGGGGGCGCGGGCGCCGCGCCGGCCATGGCAGGAGAGATGCCCGCCGCCGCGGCGGTGTCCGCCCCGGTGATCGAGCCGGCGGTGGTCGGCGGCGATGCCCAGGCGCAGGCGGATGCGCTGTCGGCGCTCGGCAATCTCGGCTACGGCCAGGGCGAGGCGGCGACGGCGATTGCCGAGGCGGCGGCCGATGGCGCCGGCGATGCGGCCGCGCTGATCCGCGCAGCCTTGAAGCGTCTGGCGCCGAAGGGATGAGTGCATGAGCGAGCCCGACCCGACGCTGCGGCCCGACCCGCGGCCCGAGGATCCCGATCGCGCGCTGCGCCCGCAGACCCTGTCCGAATTCATCGGCCAGCCGGCGGCACGTGCCAATCTGGCAGTCTTCATCGAGAGCGCGCGACGGCGGCGCGAGGCGATGGACCATGTGCTGTTCTACGGCCCCCCCGGCCTCGGCAAGACCACGCTGGCGCAGATCATGGCGCGCGAGCTGGGGGTGAACTTCCGCATGACCTCCGGCCCGGTGCTGGCACGGGCGGGGGATCTGGCCGCGATCCTGACCAATCTCGACGCACATGACGTGCTGTTCATCGACGAGATCCACCGG
>CAYLHK010000081.1:0-16253 GCA_964383295.1 uncultured Rhodovulum sp. | reverse complement strand
GCATCGAGATCGGCGTCGTCGAAGACGATGAAGGGCGCGTTGCCGCCGAGTTCCATCGACATCTTCAGCACCTGTTCGGCCCCCTGCGCCAGCAGGATGCGGCCGACCTCGGTCGAGCCGGTAAAGGTGAGCTTGCGGATCTTGGGATGCGAGGTGAAGAGCTTGCCAACCTTGGCGCTCGACTTCGAGGTGACGACCGAGAACAGCCCCTTGGGCACCCCTGCCCGCTCGGCCAGCACGGCCATGGCCAGCGCCGAGAGCGGCGTCTCGCCCGCGGGCTTGGCCACCATGGCGCAGCCGACGGCCAGCGCCGGGGCGACCTTGCGCGCGATCATGGCGTTGGGGAAGTTCCAGGGCGTGATCGAGGCGGCGACGCCGATCGGCTGCTTGATGACGACGATACGCTTGTCGCCCTGATGGCCCGGGATGGTTTCGCCGTAGACGCGCCGCGCCTCCTCGGCGAACCATTCGATGAAGCTGGCACCGTAGAGGATCTCACCCTTCGCCTCGGCCAGCGGCTTGCCCATCTCGGCGGTCAGGATCGCGCCGAGATCGTCGGCATTGGCGACCATCAGCTCGTACCATTTGCGCAGGACCGTGGCGCGCTCCTTTGCGGTTCTGGCCGCCCAGGCCTTCTGCGCCTCGTAGGCCGCGTCGATCGCGCGCGTGATCTCGGCCTCGCCGAGGTCGGGCACAGTGCAGATCACGTCGCCGCGCGCGGGGTTGCTCACCGGGAAGCTGCCGCCGCCGTCGGCGCCCACCCATTCGCCCGCGACATAGGCGCGGTCGCGCAGCAGGTCGGGGTCCTTGAGCATGGACTTGAGATCGGTGTGGTCGAGCATGGCGCCGCTCCCGGCAAGGGTGGAACGGGCGCCAAGGGAGCACAAAGGCCGAGCCGCCGCAAGGCTGCCTCCCCGGCGGGGCAGCCCTGCGGGCTCAGCCCCGGCGCGGGGCGAGTTCGCGGGCCAGAGCCACGAAGGCCCTGTGCGCGGCCGAGGGATTGCGCCGGCCGGGATAGTAGAGCGCCAGCGGCGCCAGCGGCGGGGTCCAGTCCTCGAGCAGGCGCAGCATCCGTCCGGCCGCGATCTCGGCGCGCACGTCCTGTTCCATGAAAAAGCCGATCCCCGTGCCCTGCAGCACGGCCAGGCGAGCGAGATCGGCATCGTCGAGGGTGAGCGGCCCGCTCACATCGACCAGCACGGTCTCGCCCTCGCGCGCGAAGCGCCAGCGCAGGAGCCTCCCGTCGGGCAGGCGGGCACGGATGCAGGCATGGGCCGACAGGTCGGCCGGCAGGCAGGGACGCCCATGCGCCTCGGCATAGGCCGGCGCGCAGACCACGGCGTGGCGCTGCGGCGACCCGAATTCCAGCGCGATCATGTCGGCGGGCACGAGATCGGCTCGGCGCAGGCCGAAATCGAAGCCCTCGGCGACGATGTCGACCAGCCGCCCCTCGGTCACCAGGTCGACATGGGTCCCGGGGTGGCGGCGCAGGAACTCGAGCACCAGCGGCGAGATGATCTCGCGCGCCGCCGAGGCGAAGGCATTGATCCGCAGCGTGCCCGTCGGCACCGCCTGCCGGGATCTCGCCGCCTCAATGCCCGCGTCGATGTCCAGCAGCGCCGGGCCGATGCGCGCGATGAAGGCGCGGCCGCCGTCGGTCGGTGCGACGCTGCGCGTGGTGCGGTTGAACAGGCGCAGGCCGAGGCTGCCCTCGATCCGGCCGATGGCGGCGCTGAGGGCGCTGGTCGACATGCCGAGCTCGAGCGCCGCGGCACGGAACCGGCCCGTGCGCGCCACGGCGACGACGGCCTGGAGATCGGTGACGCTGAGGCGATTCATTGTCCTGCAGATCAGGATAGCAGATCCTGTACTATCTCGATTATCGGGCCGAGCGTCCAACGCTATCTGGAGGGACTGAGCAGAGAGGAGACCGACATGGACCTGCCTTCACCGATACGCCGCTATTTCGATGCCAATGCCCGGCTCGACGGGGCCGCCATGGCCGCAGCCTTCGCCCCGGATGCGGTGGTCTGCGACGAGGGCGCCACCCGCCGGGGCGCGGCAGAGATCCGCGCCTGGATCGACGCGACCAGCATCGGGTTGCCGGCCGTCGCCACGCCGAACGCCGTCGCCGGGGAGGGCGACCTCTACCAGGTCGGCGCCCGCGTCGAGGGAAGCTTCGCCGGCAGCCCGATCACGCTGACCTTCCGCTTCCGGCTGCGGAACGCGCAGATCGCCGAGCTGGAGATCGGCTGACCCGCCATCGCCGCCGCCCATCGATAAGCCGCGCCGACTTGGGCAGGCTACGGCGCGGCGAGCGGCGCGGAGATATCATCATGACGGGGCGGCCTCGGGGCCAGGGCGGGGTTGCTCACCGGGAAGCTGCCGCCGCCGTCGGCGCCCACCCATTCGCCCGCGACATAGGCGCGGTCGCGCAGCAGGTCGGGGTCCTTGAGCATGGACTTGAGATCGGTGTGGTCGAGCATGGCGCCGCTCCCGGCAAGGGCGGAACGGGCGCCAAGGGACCATAAAGGCCGGACGGCCGCAGGTCGGACCAGACCGCAGCGGAAGGATCGCCAGATGCTCTCGTTTATTCTGTCCATACATAACGAAATAAAATTGCTCAATGGGCTTTGGGTGCGCGGATTCCGTGGTATACGGTTCATGCAAGCGTTTAAATTGCCAGCATTGGGAGAAAAGAATGGCCGAGAGTTTCACCTTGCGCGTGAACGGCGCCCAGCATGTTGTCGAGGCGGAGCCCGACATGCCCCTGCTCTACGCCCTGAAGAACGACCTCGCCCTCCGAGGGCCGAAGTTTGGTTGCGGGCTGGCACAATGCGGCGCCTGCACGGTGCTGATCGACGGGGTTGCGACGCGCTCCTGCGTCCTGCCCATCGAGATGGTCGAGGGCGAGATCACGACCCTCGACGGGATCGGCACCGAGGAGGCGCCGCACCCGGTCCAGACGGCGTTCATCCATGAGGAAGTGCCGCAGTGCGGCTATTGCACCAATGGCTGGATCATGACCGCCGTCGCGATGCTCGAGGAGAATCCGGTCCGCAGCGAGGCGGAGATCCGCGAGGGGCTCGCCGGACTGAAGTGCCGCTGCGGCACGCATATGGCGATCCTGCGCGCGGTGCGCAGCGCCTCTGAAACCATGCGCGGCTGAGGCAGGAGAGGCAGCGATGAACAAGCATCTGAACGTCACACGCCGCGGCCTGATCAAGTCCGGCGGCTCGCTCGTGGTCACAATGGCGGTTCCGCCGGCGGCTCTCCTCGCCACCGCGGGGGCCCTCGAGGCGCGGGTCCAGCACAGGCCGCTCAACCCCGCGCAGCTCGATACCTACCTCTCGATCGACGAGAACGGGATGGTGACCATGTTCTGGGGCAAGATGGACATGGGCCAGGGCACCGACACCGGCATGGCGATGATCGTCGCCGAGGAGCTGGACGTGCCGATCGACCACGTCACCGTCGTGCAGGGCGACAGCAACCTCTGCATCGACCAGGGCGGCGCCTCGGGCAGCACCGGCCTGCAGATGAGCGGGGTCGCCTTCCGCAACGCCGCCTGCGAGGCGCGCCGCGTGCTGGTCGAGATGGCCGCCGCCGGCCTAGACGTGCCGGTCTCGGAGCTGACCGTGACCGACGGTGTCGTGCACCGGGCCGGCGCCGATGCGGCAGAGGGGGTCGGCTACGGCGATCTGATCGGCGGGAAGCACTTCAATGTCGCAATGAACTGGAACGGGAACTACGGCAACGGTCTGAATGTCGAGGGCCAAGCGACGCCGAAGCACTACAGTGAATACAAGCTCGTCGGCACGCCGGTGGCGCGAAAGGACGTCCCGGGCAAGATCATGGCGACGCGGGACTACGTCCATCACATACAGGTCGCCGGCATGATGCACGGCCGGATGATGCGCCCGCCGCGGGCCAACCAGGTCCCGCAGGGCTACGACGAGGCCTCGATCGCCCATATCCCGGGCGCCCAGGTGGTCTGGCGCGACAACTTCATCGGCGTCGTCGCCGAAACCGAGTGGGACGCGATCCGCGCGCAGCGTGACCTGCAGGTGGACTGGTCTGAGCCGGAGGACCACGCCTTCCCGACCGACAGCGCGGGGCTCTTCGCCTACATGCGCGAGGCCGAGCCGGTGGCGACCGCCGCCCGCGACGATGTGGGCGAGGTGGACGAGACCTTCGCCGCGGCCGCACAGGTCATCGAGGCCGACTACGAATGGCCCATGCAGATGCATGCGCGGATGAGCCCGGCCTTCGGCCTGGTCGACGTGCGCTCGGACGGGCTCGCCACGGTCTGGACGGACAGCCAGAAGCCGCAGGACACCCAGGCGGGCGTGGCGCATATCCTCGGGTTACAACGCGATGCCGTGCACGGGCTCTGGCTGGAGGGATCCGGCTCCTACGGGCGGTCCGACGCGGGCGACGGGGCGATGGACGCCGCGATTCTCTCGCAGGCGGTCGGCCGGCCGGTGCGGGTGCACTGGTCGCGTCAGGAGGGTCATGCCTGGGGACCGAAGGGCCCGGCCGCAATCCACACCATGCGCGCCGCACTCGACGCCGACGGAAATATGATCGGCTATGATTTCCTCGCCCGCTCCTTCGCGCGGCAGGATGTCTCGCCGCGCGAAGCCCATCCGCGCGCAACCCTGGCCGGCCAATTGCTCGGCTATGAGCTGGCACCCAACCACAACGGCGGCGGCTATCCCGACCAGAGCTATGCCTTCCCGGCCATGCGCTTTACGGACATGTCGCTGCCGCCGCTGCAGGAGCGGGCTTCGCCAATGCGTACCTCGCATTTCCGCGATCCCGGGGGGCCTCATACCCATTTCTCGACCGAGAGCTTCATGGACGAGCTCGCGTTCGCGACGGGTGTCGATCCGCTGGAGTTCCGCCTGCGCCACGTCACGGACCCGCGCGACCGGGAGGTGCTTGAGGCGGTGGCCGAGCGTCATGGATGGGCCTCACGTGTCGGGCCGAATCCCGATGCCCGGCAGGGCGACGTTCTGGTCGGCCGCGGTATCGCCTATGCCCAGCGAAACGGCTCGGTGAATGCCGTGATCGCGGACGTCGAGGTCAATCCCGAAACCGGGGTCGTCTGGGTGAGGAAGTTCACCATCGCCTCAGACCACGGGCTGATGGTGAACCCGCGCTCGCTGCGCAACACCATCGAGGGCAACCTGATCCAGGCGCTCAGCCGGACGCTGTTCGAGGAGGTCGAGTTCGATCGCGACCGGGTGCTCTCCGAGGATTGGTCGAGCTACCCAATCCTCGAGGCCGAGCAGGTGCCCGAGGAGATCGACATCGTCTTCATCAATCGCCCCGAAATCGGGGTGCGCGGTGCAGGCGAGCCCTCGACCCGGGTGCCAGCGCCGGCGATTGCGAATGCGGTCTTCGACGCGACCGGCGTCCGCATCCGCCGCATTCCGCTCACGCCCGAGCGTGTGCGCGAGGCGCTGCGGCAGTCGGCGGCCTGACGCGGCAGCCACGAAACAGCGACGGCGGCCCGCTGCACGCGGCGGGCCGCAACCGGATCGACAAACGCCCGTCGCTCGGGCAGGTTGGCCGCCACGCCAGGGCGGTTGGGCGAGGCAGTGGAGCGACACCCATGACGGCGAAGCGGCGGGGCCACGCGGGGTCTGAGGCCGTTTGGTGGACCTGACCCTCGCCATCTTCCTGCTGACCTATCTCGGGATCGCCATCGGCCGGGTGCCCGGCTTTCGCGCGGACCGCACGGGCGTGGCGCTGATCGGCGCGATCGCGGTTCTGGTCGTCGGAAGCATCGCCCCCGCCGCGGCCTGGGCGTCGATCAGCTTCGAGACCATGGCGCTGCTCTTCGGGCTGATGGTGGTCTCGGCCGCCTTCGCGGTCTCGGGCTTTTACGACTGGGTGGCGCATCGGGTGGCGGGGCTGCCGCTGGCGCCGCAGCTGCTGCTCGCGCTCCTGATCTGCGTGGCGGCGGTGCTCTCGGCGATACTGTCGAATGCGGTGACGGTGGTGGCGATGCTGCCGCTGATCCTGCAGATCGCGCTGGCGCGGGGGCTCAATCCGGTGCCGCTGATGCTGGGCTTCTGCTTCGCCGCCAACAACGGCGCGGTCGCCACGCTGATCGGCAGCCCGCAGAACATGATCATCGGCCAGCAGTTCCACCTCGGCTTCATCGCCTTCCTGAGGTCGGCGGCGGTGCCGGCGATCCTGTCGCTGCCGGTGATCTGGGTGGTCCTGACCTGGCTCTATCGCGGGCGCTGGCAGGCCGCACGCGCCGACGCCGTCGCGCCGCCGGCGGAGACGCCGCTCGACCAGCTGGAGACGGCGAAGGCGCTGGCGGTCACCACGGTGGTGATCCTGGCCTTCCTGTTCACGCCGTGGCCGCCGGAGCTGATCGCGCTGGCGGCGGCGGCGGTGCTGCTGGTGAACCGCACCATCGCCTCATCGGACCTGCTCAAGAAGATCGACGGCGATCTCCTGCTGCTGGTCATGGGCCTGTCCGTGGTCAATGCGGCGCTGGCCGCCACGGGCATGCCGGATCGCTGGATCGCCGGCCTGGGCGCGCATGGCGTGAACCTGACCGAGGCGCTGCCGCTCTACGTGACGATGGCGGTGCTGAGCGACCTGGTCGGCAATACCGCCGCGTCGCTGATGATCGCGCCCTATGTGAAGGCCCTGACCCCGGACGTCGCCGCCGCCGCGCTGGCCATGGGCGCAGGCTTCTCGGGCAATGCGATCGTCTTCGGCAGTCTGCCGGGGATCGTGCTGATGCAGGCCGCCCAGACGCGGGGCGTGCCCATCAGCTTCGCCGAGTTCAGCCGCGCCGGGGTGCCGGTCACGCTGGTCAGCCTGGCCATGGGCGCGGGCTGGATCCTCTGGCTGGGGGGATGAGGGGGGCCGGAGCCCCCCGGACGCGTCAGATCAGCTTGCCCATGGCGACCGCGGTGTCGGCCATGCGGTTGGAGAAGCCCCATTCGTTGTCGTACCAGGTCAGGATGCGCACCAGCGTGCCGTCCATCACCTTGGTCTGGTCCATGTGGAAGACCGAGGAATGCGGGTCGTGGTTGAAGTCCGACGAGACGAGCTTCTCGTCCGTGTAGCCGAGAACGCCCTTCAGCGGGCCGTCGGCGGCGGCGCGGATCGCGTCGTTCACTTCCTCGGCGCTGGTGGCGCGGTTGGAGATAAACTTGAAGTCCACGACCGAGACGTTCGGGGTGGGGACGCGGATCGAGACGCCGTCGAGCTTGCCGTTGAGCTCGGGCAGCACGAGGCCGACGGCCTTGGCGGCGCCGGTCGAGGTCGGGATCATCGACAGCGCCGCGGCGCGGGCGCGGTAGAGATCCTTGTGCATCGTGTCCAGCGTCGGCTGGTCACCGGTATAGCTGTGGATCGTGGTCATGAAGCCCTTGTCGATCCCGATGGCCTTGTTGAGCACATAGGCGACCGGCGCCAGGCAATTGGTCGTGCAGGAGGCGTTCGAGATGACGAGGTCGTCCTTGCCGAGCGCGGTGTGGTTCACGCCGTAGACGATGGTCTTGTCGGCGCCGGTCGCCGGCGCGGAGACGATCACCCGCTTGGAGCCGTTCTCGAGGTGCAGCGCGGCCTTGGCGCGGTCGGTGAAGATGCCGGTGCATTCGAGCGCGATGTCCACGCCCTCCCAGGGCAGCGCCTTGGGGTCGCGCTCGGCGCTGACCTTGATCGGGCCGCGGCCGACGTCGATCGTGTCGCCGACGACGGTGACCGTGCCGGGGAAGCGGCCGTGGACGCTGTCGTAGCGCAGCAGATGCGCGTTGGTCTCCACGGGCCCGAGGTCGTTGATCGCCACGACCTCGATATCCGTGCGCCCGGATTCGGCGATCGCGCGCAGCACGTTGCGTCCGATCCGGCCGAAGCCGTTGATGCCAACCTTCACCGCCATATCCCGTACTCCCTGCTCAAATCCGGCGCGCACCGGATACAGCCCCGCGCGTATCCCCGCAAGCTGCGGGCGGGAGCGTGGTTGCCGACGCTATCAGAAAAGCCCGGTCCCCGCCGCATCACGGCGGTGGATCTCGGCCGACGCCAGCACGTCCGGCTCGAGCAGGCGGGCGTTCACCCCCATGCGGTCGCGCCGGGGATCACGCGGAAGCCAGTGGGTCAGGCAGCCGCAGTTCCGGCAGCGGTGGAAATCGACGTTCCGGCCGTTCCAGGAATAGGTGTCGGTCGAGGGCTCCGCCGGGGTCAGCCGGACCTCGGCGATGGGGAAATACGCCCAGAGCACACCGTATTTGCGGCAGAGCGAGCAGTTGCACTGCGTCACCCGCAGCGGCGCGGGAAGCTCGAGGCCGACCGCCCCGCAGTGGCAGGAGGCGACGACCCGTCCTCGGTCACCATGGCTGACATCCGTCACGATCGGCCCCCCACCTGCACGGTCATTCCGGCCAAGCGTCCGGACCGGCGCCGCGGAAGCGCTCGACCAGGAAGTCGACGAAGGCGCGCAGCTTCGGCTGCGGGAACCGGTTCTCGGGATAGAGGGCATGGACGCCGAGAAGGTCCGGGCCCCGGTCGGCCAGCACCTCCACCAGGCGCCCCGAGCGCAGGGCATCGCCCAGCATGAAGGAGGGCACCAGCGCGATCCCGAGCCCCGCCTCGGCGGCGCGCATCAGCGCCGTGCCGTTGTTGGCGGTCAGCCGCCCGCCGCCCACGCGGATCTGGCGCTCCTCGCCCGAGGGGCCGCGCAGCCGCCAGAAGTTGCTGCTGGCCAGATGCGAGTAATGCAGGAGCCGGTGACGGTTGAGGTCGTCGAAGCCGGCCGGCACCCCCATCTCGGCGACATAGGCCGGCGAGGCCACCAGCAGCCGGCGCACCACGGCGAGCCTGCGCGCCTTGAGCGCGCTGTCGGACAGCTCGCCCACGCGGATCGCGAGGTCGAACCCCTCGCCGACCAGTTCCACGAAGCGGTCGTCGAAGACCATGTTCACGTCGACCTCGGGATAGCGGTCGAGAAAGTCCACCACCGCCGGCGCGACCTGCTGCACCCCGAAGCTGACCGGCACCGAGATCCGGAGCGAGCCGCGCGGGGCCGCCTGCATCGCGGCGACCATGCTGTCAGCCTCGCCGGCCTCGCGCAGCACCACGCGCGCGCGGTCGTAATACGCCAGCCCGAGCTCGGTGGGGCTGACCCGCCGGGTCGTCCTGTTCAGAAGACGCACCGCCAGCCGCCCCTCGAGGGCCGCCACATGCTTGGAGACCGCCGATTTCGACACGCCCATCTGCCGGGCCGCCTCGGTGAAGCCACCATGGTCGACCACCTGCACGAAAGCTTCCATCTCGCTCAGGCGGTCCATCTGTCCCCCGGGTTCGCAGTCGCGATGAGGTTACGCCAGCCGGATGAAAAAGGGGAGCGCTCTCGGGCCGTCAGGTCTAGCCGCCGCAGGACTGCAACTGCTGCTCGTAGCGTACCGCCCAGGTCTGCACGTCACGCGCCACCGGTGGCAGCCAGGACTTGTTGCGGTAGCTGCCGCGCGCAAATCCGGCCTTGCCCTCGTGATAGGCGAGGTACTGGTTGTAGGCGTCCCTGGTCGAGACACCGTTCATCTGACTGTTGCGGTTCATGTACCAGCCGATGAAGTCCGACGCATCGGCGAAGTCGGTGCGGTCCGCGCGCCGGCGACCGGTCTCGCGCACGTACCAGTCCCAGGTTCCGTCGATGGCCTGGGCGTAGCCGTAGGCCGAGGACCGCGGCACCTCGCGGGAGAAGAAGATCATGCTGCGCTGGGTGCGCATCGGGCGGGCATCGGCGACGAAGCTCGATTCGCGCGCGATCGTGGCGAGCTGAACCGAAACCGGCACGCCCCACTTGGCCTCGGTCTCGCGCATTGCCCGGAACCAGTGCGGACGCTCGGTCTGCATCCGGCACGCGTCGATCACCGTGCTCGGCGGCTTCTCGGTGCCGCTGCACGCCGATACGAGTATCACGATGCCCAGAAGGGCCGCGGTACGGAACCGCAGAATGCCTGCCATCATCTCACTGCTCGCGTGTCTTTTCGCACGTCGTGAGGTGAAACATGCCAGATTTCGCCCCGATTGCCAAGCTCGGCCCCCGGAGAAATGCCGCAAAGCCAAGCTTAACGGCCCGAATCCTGCGGTGATCTGCCTTCGCCTCACCCGGTGATGTGGGGGCCGGCCTCGCGGCAACCACATCTTGTCCAGCCCGCGCGCCGCACGCGGGCGGCATGACGCGACCGTGATCGCTACTGGACGAAGAAGGCGAGGATCACCGGGATCGCGATCACCGACATGACGGTGGAGACGACGACGAGGGCGGCGATCTCCTCGGGGCCTGCGTCGTACTTGGCCGCCAACATGTAGGAGGTGACCGCCACCGGCGTCGCCACCTGGAGGATCAGCACGCCGAGCGGCATCTGCGGCAGGCCGAAGAGAAGACCCACGGCGAGGGCGGCCGCCACGCAGATCGCGAGCTTGGCGAGGCTGAGCCAGATCGCCCTGCCGAGCCCGCTCGGCCGGAGCCGCGAGATGGCGACGCCCAGCGTCAGCAGCATCAGCGGGATCGACATCTGCCCGATCAGGTCGAGCGAATTTCCGAGCCAGACGGGCACGCTCCAGCCGAAGACCAGGAACAGCCCGCCGAGCAGCGTGCCCCAGACCAGCGGCTCACGAAAGGCCGCGATCGGGTTGCCGCCGCCAGCCACCACCCAGACCCCGAAGGTGAAGTTGAAGAACAACATCACCGCGAAGATGACCACGGCGAAATCGAACCCCGCCTGGCCAAAGGCGAAGAGCGCGACCGGCAGGCCGAGATTGCCGGTATTGCCGAAGGTGATCGGCGCCCAGAAGGTCCTCATGTCGAGATCCAGCAGACGCACCATCGCCCATACGGCCACCGCAACGACCAGATAGGCGACGAGCGCCGCCAGCACCGTGTCGCGCAGCAGCACGGGATCGACCTCCGAGCGCACGAGCGCCATGAAAATCAGGCAGGGCGCCGCGAAGGTCATCGAGATGCGGGTGACGAAGGCCACGTCGTAATGCCAGCCCGCCCTGACCCAGGCAAAGCCGATCGCGGTCAGCAGGAACACCGGCGCAATGACCTGAAGAATCTGGAAGAGGAGTTGCATGCGGGCCTCGTCACGGCCCAGCGGCCAGTCCCGGTCTGTCCCGTGCGGTGGACAGAAAGTCAACCGGACGATATTATGACGCGCTGCGAAGGGGACAGACGGTCGGATGAGAGTATTGAAGGCTTCGGCCAAGTTTTCACTGGGGGAAGTGGTTCGCCACCGCGTGCATCCGTTCCGCGGGGTCGTGTTCGATATCGATCCGACCTTCAGCAACACCGATGAATGGTGGGAGGCGATCCCCGAGGAGAATCGCCCGCGCAAGGACCAGCCCTTCTATCACCTGCTGGCCGAGAACGAGACCTCCTACTACGTGGCCTATGTGTCCGAGCAGAACCTGGTGAAGGACGAGTCGGGCGAGCCCGTCGATCATCCCGAGGTCTCGTCGATGTTCGGGGACCTGGGCGAGAGCGGGCGCTACGAGGTCGGCGGCGGCCTGCACTGAGGCGCGGCTCCCTCAGGCTAAATCCGGGATGGCGAGCTTGGCCTCGGCCGCGGCGATCCGCGTCAGGATTATGGCGTAGTCCGCGCGGTCCAGCGCCACGAAGCCCCGCAGCCCCAGCGCGTCGCGGTCCTCGCTCCCCAGACGCCCCACCCCCGCATGCAGCGCCCGGCGCAGGCGCGAGACATCCGCCCCCGGCGCGGCGATCAGCGGCAGGCCCGGGGTCGGGTCAGTGACCATCAGAACGCGAAGGCGCGCGGCCTCCTTCGGGCGAAAGCGGGCGAAGAGCCGCCAGCTCACCGCGTCGATCGCGGCGATATCGGCCTCGCCCGAAGCCACGGCCGCCGCCGAAGCGGCATGCGCGCCGGTCGTGCGCGCCGAGGCGAAGAAGCGCCCCTCGCAGGCCAGCGGCGCGACATGGTGCAGGATCGCGCCATAGCCCGATTGCGACCCACGCCCGTTCAGCGCCAGCCGCGCGCCCCGGAAGGCCGGCAGGCCGTCGCGGGGATCATCGGCGCGGACCACCACCAGGCTGCGATAGTACCCCGCCGGCACCTCCGAAAGCCCGTAGTCGAAGGCGCCGATGACCGCCGCCGCCCCCGCGATCCCGCGCACGAGCGGCAGCCCGCAGGTCATCGACAGCACCAGTTCGGGATCGCGCCAGACATCCTCGGGCGGGCGGTCGCGCTCGAGCACCTCGGGTGCCTCCAGCCCCTCGCCGCGCAGGGCATCGCGCAGATGCCCCCAGAGCCGGTCGGTCGCCTCCCGCACCTCCGGCCAGTCGTACATCGGCAGCGAGGCGGTGCTCATTCGCCGGGATGGACCGCCCGATAGAGCGGATGCGGCACGGGATCCTTGCGCCGCAGGAAATGCCGCCGGAACACCTCGCCGTAGGAGCGATAGCGATAGCCGTGGTTACGGCGCAGGAACTCGTCGCGCCGCCGGGCGTATTCCCCGGGCAGGCGGTACCAGGCGATCCCCGGATGGGCGTGATGCACGGCATGCAGGTTGTTGTTCAGAAACAGGAGCGCCAGCGGGCCGCGGTCCTCGATGATCACGCTGCGCCCGCCATTGCGCTCATGGGCCTGATGCTCGACGAAGGTGCGGATGCGCAGAAGGCCCAGCGCCAGCCAGCAGGCGATGAGATAGGCCCAGAGCGGCATCGTCCCGACCGTGACCAGCCAGAGCACCACCGGCACCACACCGGCGAGATGCAGCAGCCAGGCACGCAGCACCCCGGCCGCGCCGGCGCGGATCGCGGCTATGTCCTTGGCCACGAAGCAGGCGGTGCCGATCAGCGGCCCCAGCACCATGCGCCCGGCCAGCGTGTTGTTGGCCGCGAGCAGCGCGCGCACCGCAGGCGACAGGCCTGCCCAGACCGCGGGATCGAGGTAATTCGATTCCGGGTCGTCATAGGGATCGGTCAGGTTCGGGTCCCGGTGATGCGCCAGATGCGTGTCGCGAAACCGGTGATACGGCACGAACAGCCCCGGCGCGGCGAAGCCCAGCGCGTCGTTCAGCCGCTGGTCGCGGAACGGGTGGCCATGCAGCAGCTCGTGCTGCAGCGAGGAATGCTGCGCCAGCACCACCGCGAGGATCGGCACGGAGAGCAGCGGGCCGAGCGCATCGGCCCAGCCGGTCACCGCCAGCCATGCGGCCAGGGTGAGGGCGAGCATCAGAAGAGTCGGCCATTCAAAGGCAGGCCGGGACCGCGAGAAGTGCGACACGGTGATCGGGTTCCGGGTTTCAATACGGGGAGTCTACGCCGGCGCCGATGGGACGCAATCGCGTGACTTCGTTGCGAAAGATGACAATCTGCAACGCATCTCGCCAAATTGCGTGAATTCACAACCATGTTGCGGTATTCACACCAGATGGACAAACGCCTGCTCGCCGCGGCCTTTCGCGAACGCCTCCGCGCCCTGATCGGCGAGGATCGGGGCGGAACGTCCGCATTCCTTGCCGCGACGGGGATCGACCGCTCGGCCCTCAGCCAGTTCCTCGACCCGGCGGTCGACCGGCTGCCGCGGGCGGAGACGCTGCGCCGCATCGCCGAGGCGCGCGGGGTGACAACCGACTGGTTGCTCAGCCTCTCGAACGCGCCCGAAGGTCGGCAGGAGATGGCGCCCTCGGCCCAGATCGAATCGGCCGAATATCCCGGCGGCGGCTCGCCGCTGGACCAGTGGCGCCAGGAGGCGGCGGGGATGAAGCTGCGCTACGTCCCCTCGAGCCTGCCCGACATGCTGCATCTGGCCGATACGCCCGAAACCGGCACCGACGCCCGCGCCGGCCAGCCGGAGAACGTGCTCGGCGGCTTCCGGCTCGGCGAGATGGATGTCGAGATCGCCATGCCGCAGCAGACACTGGCGGACCTGGCCGAGGGCACCGGCCTCTGGCGCGGCATGGGCGCGGACCTGCGCAAGCGCCAGCTGCGCCACATGGCCGAGACCTGCGCCGATGCCTATCCGGCGCTGCGCCTGCACCTCTTCGACGGCCGCGCCATCTTCGCCGCGCCGTTCACGGTCTTCGGCCGCATCCGGGCGGCGATCTATCTCGGCGATGCCTATCTGGTGGTCAGCGCCGCCGACCAGGTGGCAGGCCTGACCCGCCTTTTCGACGGGCTGGTGCGCCGCGCCAGCACCGGCCCGGACCGGGTCCACCAGCTGCTCGCCGAGCTGGCCGACCAGGTCCGGCCGGACTGACGCCGCCCCTCGCCTTTTTGCATCCGGCCGGTTTATAGCTGTCGCCTCGGCCAATGAAGCGAGGGTGAAGGCAATGCATATCAGTCAGATCGTCGACGCGGACGGGGCGATCCGCGTCGTGTTCCGCGACGGAGACCGGGCGCGCGTCGTCCAGGGCGTCGCCTCGACCTATGACCTGGCACAGGCAGCGATTGCCGCCGGCCGTGACCTGGGCGAGGAGATCGCCGCGCGCGGCCTCGGCGACGAGATCGATCTTGCCGCCGCCCTCGCCGAGGGCCGGGTGCTGGCGCCCGTCACCCATCCCGATCCCGCGCACCTGCACCTGACCGGCACCGGCCTCACCCATCTCGGCAGCGCCTCGACCCGGGACGCCATGCACACGGCCGCCGCCGACGAGGCGAAGCTCACCGATTCCATGAAGATGTTCCGCATGGGGCTGGAGAACGGCAAGCCCGCCGCCCTGCCCGGCGTGCAGCCCGAATGGTTCTACAAGGGCAACGGCCACCAGGCGGTCGGCCCCGAGGCGCCGCTCGTCAGCCCCGGCTTCGCACTGGACGGCGGCGAGGAGCCCGAGATCGCCGGCATCTACCTGATCGGCCCGGACGGCACGCCCTTCCGGCTGGGATTTGCACTGGCCAACGAATTCTCCGACCATGTGACCGAGCGGCAGAACTACCTGTTCCTCGCGCATTCCAAGCTGCGCCCGGCCTCCTTCGGCCCGGAGCTGCTGGTCGGCCCCCTGCCCGCCCATGTCGAGGGTGCGAGCCGCATCCGCCGCGACGGCGCCGTGATCTGGGAAAAGCCCTTCGTCTCGGGCGAGGACAACATGAGCCACTACCTCGCCAATCTCGAGCATCACCACTTCAAGTATCCGATCTTCCGCCAGCCGGGCGACGTGCATGTGCACATGTTCGGCACGGCGACGCTCAGCTTCGCCGACGGCATCTCCGCCGTGCCGGGCGATGTCTTCGAGATCGAGGTCGCCGATTTCGGCCTGCCCCTGCGCAACCCTCTCGCGCAGGCAGATGACGCCGGAGTAGTCACAATCCGCAGCCTCTGACGTATACTGACGCGCTGGCGTCGCGTTAATGTTGCCGAAGTGTCAAAAACACCTTCTAACATGCGCATGCCGGATGCACCGGCCCCCCGTCCGGGTGGGCCGGGACAACACAGGGAGACACATGATGCTTCACCTCAAGTCGACCACCGTCCTGACGGCGGTGGCGATCGCCGTCTCGCCGTTGGCCGTTGCTGCCCAGGATCAGGCGCTGGTGGATGCGGCCAATGCCGAGGGCATGCTGACCACCGTCGCCCTCCCGCACAGCTGGTGCGGCTACGGCGACGTGATCGCCGGGTTCAAGGCGAAGTACCCCGGGATCACCGTCAATGAACTCAACCCGGACGCGGGTTCCGCCGACGAGCTCGAGGCGATCCGCGCGAACCGCAACAACAAGGGCCCGCAGGCCCCCGACGTGGTCGATATCGGCCTCGCTTTCGGCCCCTCCGCTCAGGAGGAAGGCCTGCTCGCGCCCTACCAGGTGTCGACCTGGGATTCGATTCCGGACGATGCCAAGGAAGCCGAAGGCCACTGGGTCGGCGACTACTACGGCGTGATGGCCTTCATGGTGAACACCGATCTCGTGGACACGGTGCCCACCTCCTTCGAGGACCTTCTCAACCCCGAATACGTGGGCCAGGTCTCGCTGACCGGCGATCCGCGTACCTCGAACCAGGCGATCCTCGCCGTGATGGCCGCCGGCATGGCGCGCGGTGCCGCGCCGGGTACCGAGGCGGCCGAGGCCGGGCTGCAGTTCTTCAAGGAGCTGAACGAGGCCGGCAACTTCGTCCCCGTCACCGGGCGCGCCGGCACGCTCGCCCAGGGCACAACGCCGATCCTGATCACCTGGGACTACAACGCCCTGACCTGGCGCGACGGCCTTCAGGGCAACCCGCCGGCCGAGGTGGTGGTGCCGTCGGACGCCGTGCTCGCCGGCG
>CAYLHK010000080.1:0-16363 GCA_964383295.1 uncultured Rhodovulum sp. | reverse complement strand
GCCCTGCTGCTCGGGGGCCGGCACGTCGCCGCTGACCGCCTCGCCGAGGTCGTGGAGGATGAGCATCTTCAACAGGCGGTGATGGTCGATGCCGGGCAGGCGGTCCTGAAGCACCACGGCCATCAAGCAGAGCCGCCATGTGTGCTCGGCGGTGCTCTCCTGCCGGCCGGCGGCGGTGCGGCCGCTGCGCAAAGTGTCCTTGAGCGCCGCGGCGGCGGTGAAGAAGGCCAGCAGATCGTCGACCGGGGGCTCGTCCATCGGGGCATTCTGGCTCAGGCGCGGGGATCTGTCACCGGGGCGCGGATTTCGCCGTGTTCGCAAGGGTTAACGCGATTCCGGCGGGTATGGAATGCATACGGAACGCGTATGGAATGCGTATGTAGACGGAAGTTGTCGGGATTGAAGTGTTAACGGCCGGCTGCCTACCAGAGGCGCTTGACGCCGTAGGCATCGAAGAGCGTCTGGGCGATCAGCATCCGGTTGAACGGATCGCGATGCGGACCGGGAAGGAGGCCAGCGGCGCGGATGGCCGGCAGCCGGTCGAGAAGGCCCGCGGCGCCGGGGAGCTTGCCCAACGCCCCTCGGCCTGCGCGCTCACGCGCTCCAGCCGACGAACCTGCGCGAAGCAGTGCTTCGCTGGTGCGGGGTCGGAAGGAGGACAGGTGCGCGCGAAGCAATCACGCAGAGCTCCGCTCACACCTTCCCGTGGCAGTGCTTGAACTTCTTGCCGGAGCCGCAGGGGCAGGCGTCGTTGCGGCCCGAGCGGTTCCAGGTGGCGGGGTCCGCCGGGTCGACGCCGGGAGCGAAACCGGTTGCCTCGGGTGCGGCGGCCGCCATCGCGGCGCCGGCGGCCGCGAGCGCGGGCTCGGGGCGCGGCGCCGGAGTGGCACCATCGGCGGCGGCCTGCTGCATGGCGGCGGCCTGGGCCTGGAGCTGGGCGATCATCGCCTGCTGCTGCTCGGCGGTCATCACCTGGATATGGCAGAGCACCCGGGTGACCTCGCTGCGGAGCTTGTTGAGCAGGGTCTCGAAGAGCTGGAAGGCCTCGGACTTGTACTCGTTCAGCGGGTCGCGCTGGGCATAGCCGCGGAAGCCCACGACGCTGCGCAGATGGTCGAGCGTGACCAGATGCTCGCGCCAGTTCTGGTCGATGGTCTGCAGGAGAACCTGCTTCTCGGCCATGCGCATGGTCTCGGGTCCGTAGCTCTCGACCTTGCCCGCCATGACCTTGTCGGCTTCCTCGGTCAGGCGCTCGCGGATGTCCTCGTCGTCCACGCCCTCCTCGTCGGCCCATGCGGCGATGGGCGCGTCGACGCCGAAGATGCGCTGCACCTCGGCATGCAGGCCCTCGATGTCCCACTGGTCGGCGTAGGCCTTGGCCGGCACGTGCTCGGCGACGAGGTCCTCGACCACCTGGTGGCGCATGTCGCGGGCGACTTCGGAGAGGTCCTGCGCCTCCATGATCTCGCGGCGCTGGGCGAAGATCGCCTTGCGCTGGTCGTTCATCACGTCGTCGAACTTCAAGAGGTTCTTGCGGATCTCGAAGTTGCGGGCCTCGACCTTGCCCTGCGCCTTCTCCAGCGCCTTGTTCACCCAGGGATGGATGATCGCCTCGCCTTCCTTCATGCCGAGCTTGCCGAGCATGCTGTCGAGCCGGTCGGAGCCGAAGATCCGCATCAGATCGTCTTCGAGGCTGAGGTAGAAGCTGGTGCGGCCGGGGTCGCCCTGGCGGCCCGAACGGCCGCGGAGCTGGTTGTCGATGCGGCGGCTCTCGTGGCGTTCGGTGGCGAGGACGTAGAGCCCGCCGGCGTCGAGCGCCTGCTTCTTGGCCGCGGCGATCTCGGTCTCGACGCGCGTGCGCAGCTCGGCCGGATCGACCTGCTCGCCGGCGCCGGCGGCGATCTCCAGCGCCTCCATCACCCGCATCTCGACATTGCCGCCGAGCTGGATGTCGGTGCCGCGGCCGGCCATGTTGGTGGCGATGGTGATGGCGCCCGGCCGTCCGGCCTGGGAGACGATCGCCGCCTCCTGCTCGTGGTGGCGCGCGTTCAGCACCTGGTGCGGAACCTGCGCGTTCTTGAGCATCTCGGAGAGGTTTTCGGACTTCTCGATCGAGGTGGTGCCGACGAGGATCGGCTGGCCCGACTTGTGGGCGCTCGCGATCTCCTCGACGATGGCGGCGTATTTCTCGCGCGCGGTGCGGAAGACGCGGTCGTCCTCGTCCTTGCGCGACACCGGCAGGTTGGTCGGCACCGAGACCACGCCGAGCTTGTAGATCTCGGCGAACTCCTCGGCCTCGGTCATCGCCGTGCCGGTCATGCCGGCGAGCTTGTCGTAGAGGCGGAAGTAGTTCTGGAAGGTGACCGAGGCGAGGGTCACGTTCTCGGGGCGGATCTGCACCGCCTCCTTGGCCTCGATCGCCTGGTGCAGCCCTTCGGACAGGCGGCGGCCGCTCATCATGCGGCCGGTGAACTCGTCGATCAGCACCACCTCGCCGTTGCGGACGATATAGTCCTTGTCGCGCTTGAACAGGACGTGAGCGCGCAGGCCCTGGTTCACGTGATGGACGATGTTGGTGCTCTCGGGGTCGTAGAGCGACTGGCCCTCGGGCAGGATCTCCATCTCGTGCAGGCGGGTCTCGAGGAACTCGTTGCCCTCTTCGGTGAAGGTCGCCGAGCGCTGCTTCTCGTCGAGGTCGTAGTGTTCGGGGGTCAGCTCGGGGATCAGCTTGTCGATGGCGATGTAGAGTTCCGAGCGGTCCTCGCTGGGGCCGGAGATGATCAGCGGCGTGCGCGCCTCGTCGATCAGGATCGAGTCCACCTCGTCGACGATGGCGAAATAGTGGTCGCGCTGGAGGACCTGGGCGAGGTCGGACTTCATGTTGTCGCGCAGGTAGTCGAAGCCGAGCTCGTTGTTCGTGGCATAGGTCACGTCGGCGTCGTAGGCGGCCTTCTTCTCGGCCTCGGGCATGTTCGGCACCACCACGCCGACCGAGATGCCGAGGGCGTTGTAGACCAGCTTCATCCATTCGGCGTCGCGGCGGGCGAGGTAGTCGTTGACGGTGACCACATGCACGCCCCGTCCGGTGAGCGCGTTGAGGTACACCGGCAGGGTCGCGGTGAGGGTCTTGCCCTCGCCGGTCTTCATCTCGGAGATGTTGCCCTGGTGGAGGAAGATGCCGCCCATGAGCTGCACGTCGAAGGGACGCTGGCCGAGCGCGCGGCGGGCCGCCTCGCGGGCGTTGGCGAAGGCTTCGGGCAGGAGGTCGTCGAGGCTCTCGCCGTTGGCGACGCGGCCGCGGAACTCGGCGGTCTTCTCGAGGATGCCGGCGTCGCTGAGCGCGCGGAAGTCGGGCTCCAGCGCGTTGATCCGGGCGACGAGAGGTGTGGCCGACTTGACCTTGCGGTCGTTGGGAGTCCCGAAGACCTTGCGCGCGAGCGAGCCCAGTCCAAGCATGCTTGTCTTCCTCAAATCCTGTTGGCGCAGGCTTTCACCCCTGCGCTTCCCACCCGTCTCCGGCCCACCGATTTGTCATGACGGGGGCGCTTGTTCACCGGCGCCGATCGGTCTAAGTCTGCGCGAGGCGCGATCTGCCTTCCTTCAACCGGCTTGGGATGTAAGCGGCGGGGCCGCGCCTGTCAACGGCACGGCCGGGGTGCCGGTGCCACGGTATTTCAGCGCGTGCGCCGGGGTACGGCCCGCGCAATCGGGAGTGAGACATGCGTAGTATCCTTGTGGCCGGAGCCCTCGCGGTGTTCGCCGTGACGTCCCCGGCCCAGGCCCAGGACGCCGAGGTCGACGCCTCGACGGTTCTCGCCGAAGTGAACGGAACGCAGATCACGCTCGGCCATGTGATCGCGCTGCGTGCCAGCCTGCCCGATCAGTACCAGCAGATCCCCGACGAGATGCTGCTGCCCGGGCTGGTGGAGCAGCTGGTCGACCAGACGCTGCTGGCCGACGAGGTCTCGGCCTCGACGGAGAGCGATCCCGCTTCGGTGAAGCTTCTGCTCGAGAACGAGCGCCGGGGCGCGCTGGCCACGCGGGCCGTGCAGGCGGCGTTTGCCGAGCCGGTGGACGAGGCCGCTGTGACCGCGGCCTATGAGGCGGCGATCGCCGGCTTCGTGGGCGAGCCGCAGTTCAACGCATCGCATATCCTCGTCGCCGACGAGGCGACCGCGGCGCAGCTGAAGGCCGAGCTCGACGGCGGGGCGGATTTCGCCGCGCTCGCCTCCGAGCATTCGGCCGATCCGGGCTCGGGGTCGAACGGCGGGCTGCTCGGCTGGTTCGGCACCGGCCAGATGGTGCCGGAATTCGAGGCCGGCGTTGCCGGGCTCGAGCCTGGCGAGGTTTCCGATCCGGTACAGTCGCAGTTCGGATGGCACGTCATCCTGCTGAACGAGAAGCGCGACACCACGCCGCCCACGCTCGATGAGGTGCGCCCCGAGGTCGAGAACCAGGTCCGCCAGGAGGCGCTGCAGGCGCGGGTGGCCGCGATGCGCGAGGGCGCCGAGGTCGAGCTGCATCTGGACGGGGTGGCGCCTTCGGCCATCCGCCAGGACGAGCTTCTCGCCGACTGACCCTTCTCCCCAGGCTGACCGGAACGATCATGGCTGCTTCCGCAACTGCGCCCAAGGTGTCGCCGCTGGCGCCGCCGCAGGGCTTTCCCGACCTGCCGGTGATCGAGGGCGTGCGCTTCGCCGCCGTCGAGGCCGGTGTGCGCTACAAGGGCCGGCTGGACGTGATGCTGGCCGAGATCGCGCCGGGATCGGCGATGGCCGGGGTGTTCACCCGCTCGTCCACCCGTTCGGCGCCGGTGCTCTGGTGCCAGGAGAAGCTGGCGGAGATCCATGCCGGCGGGTCGGGCGAAGGTGGCTTCGCGATCCTGGTCAATTCCGGCAATGCCAATGCCTTCTCCGGCGGCGCCGGGCGCGCGGCGGTGACGGCGACGGTGGCGGCGACGGCGGCGGCGCTGGGAGCGCCGGAGGGCCATGTGTTCGTGGCCTCGACCGGCGTGATCGGCGAGCCGCTGCCGGCGGAGCGGGTCACGGCGAAGCTCGCCGAGGCCGCTGCCGCGCTGGACGCGGGCGGCGCCGCACGGGCGGCGCGGGCGATCATGACCACGGATACCTTCCCCAAGGGCGCGGCCGCCACGGTGGTGCTCGACGGGGCGGAGGTCAGGATCGCCGGCTTCGCCAAGGGATCGGGCATGATCGCGCCCGACATGGCGACGATGCTCGCCTTCGTCTTTACCGATGCGGCGATCGACCCGCGGCTGTTGCAGGCGATGCTGGCGCGCGGAAATGACGTGACCTTCAACTGCGCGACCGTGGACGGGGATACCTCCACATCCGACTCGCTGATCGTAGCGGCGACGGGGCGGGCGGCGATGGCGCCGATCACCGATGCCGGCGACCCGCGTGCGGCGGCGTTCGAGGCGGCGCTGACGGGCGTGCTGCGCGACCTGGCGCTGCAGGTGGTCCGCGACGGCGAGGGCGCGACCAAGTTCGTCGAGATCCGGGTCACCGGCGCGGCGGATGCGGGTGACGCGCGCAAGGTGGCGCTGTCGATCGCCAATTCGCCGCTGGTCAAGACCGCGATCGCCGGCGAGGACCCGAACTGGGGCCGGGTGGTCATGGCGGTCGGCAAGTCGGGCGCGGCTGCGGACCGTGACCTGTTGTCGATCCGCTTCGGCGACATCCTGGTGGCCGATCGCGGCTGGGTCTCGCCGGGTTATGCCGAGGCCGAGGGCGCAGCCTACATGAAGCGGGCCGAGCTGGTCATCGGGGTCGATCTCGGGATCGGCGCCGGCGAGGCCGTGGTCTGGACCTGCGACCTGACGCATCGTTACATCGAGATCAACGCGGACTACAGGTCTTGAAGCTGGTCCTCGTCGCGGCGGTCGCGCTGATCGACCCCGACGGACGGGTGCTGATCGCCCAGCGCCCGGAGGGCAAGGCGATGGCGGGCCTGTGGGAGTTCCCCGGCGGCAAGGTCGAGCCGGGCGAAAGTCCCGAGGTGGCGCTGATCCGCGAGCTGGAGGAAGAGCTCGGCATCAACACCTGGGCGAGCTGTCTTGCGCCGCTCAGCTTCGCCAGCCACGCCTATCCCGATTTCCACCTGCTGATGCCGCTCTATGCCTGCCGGAAGTGGGAGGGCACCCCCCAGCCGCGCGAGCATACGGCGTTGAAATGGGTTCGGGCGCGCGATCTGTCCGCCTATCCCATGCCGCCGGCCGACCTGCCGCTGCTGCCGGTGCTGCGCGACTGGCTCTGATGCCGGGAACACACGATTCGCCATAACGGAATCTCGGGACGTGACAGGGTCATGTCGAATGGTTACCTTGTCGGAAAAAATAATTCCGGAGGAGGGAACCAATGTATTGGACGGTGCAGATGTCGAGCTGCGTTTCTGCCCAGGGCGAGCTGGTCGAGGTGCTCGGAAACGGCGAGATCACGGTGCGCGACGGCGACACGATCTATCGCGGTCGCCCGGTGAGCGGGCCGCGCCGATCGGCCCTGGCGGCGCCGAAGCCCTGCCCCACCCACCACGAGTGGGCCGCGCAGCCCTGACGGGCGCGTGATGCAGGGTCCCGCCCGTCGGGACGTGGAGCCATTGCCCGCGGCAATGGCTCCGATTGCGCTATTCCGGCCCGCTCAGCCGGCCTCGATCCAGCCCGCCAGCTCGCGCTCGGCGATCGCCTCGATCATGTCGAGATGCGAGGGCGAGGCGTTCAGGCAGGGGACGTAGGTGAAGCTCTCGCCGCCGGCGTGGTCGAAGGACTCGCGGATCTCGCCGTTGATCTCCTCGAGCGTCTCGACGCAATCGGCCGAAAAGGCGGGGGCGATGACGGCGATGCGCTTGCGGCCCGCCTTCGCGAGGCGCGCCACCTCCTCGACCGTATAGGGCTGCAGCCATTCCTCGTTGCCGAAGCGCGACTGGAAGGTGATGACGAGCTCATCCGCCGACATGCCGAGCCGTTCGCGCAGGAGCCGCGTCGTCTTCTGGCACTGGCAGTGATAGGGATCGCCCTCGGTCAGGTAGCGCTTGGGCATGCCGTGGTAGCTGGCCACCAGCACGTCGGGGCGCTGGTCGAGCCCGGCATAGGCGGTCTCGACCGACTGCGCGAGCGCCTCGATGTAGAGCGGGTGGTCGTGATAGGCGGGCACGGTGCGGATCGCCGGCTGCCATTTCATCTTCATCAGCGCGCGGAAGGCCTGGTCGTTGGCCGTGGCGGTCGTGGGCGCCGAATACTGCGGATAGAGCGGGAAGAGCACGATGCGCTGGCAACCGGCGGCGCGCAGCTTCTCCAGCACCGTGGGCGTGGAGGGATTGCCGTAGCGCATGGCGAAATCGACCATGACCCGGTCGCCGTGGCGGGCCTGCAGGCGCTCGGCCAGTGCGGCGGTCTGGTCGCGGGTGATGGTGAGCAGCGGGCTCTCGTCGGCCTCGGTGTTCCAGATGCTGCGGTAGTTGGCGCCGGAGGTGAAGGGGCGCTTGGTCAGGATGACGAGCTGCAGCAGCGGCTGCCAGAACAGCGGCGAATAGTCGATGACCCGGCGATCGGAGAGGAACTCGCTGAGGTAGCGCCGCATCGACCAGTAGTCGGTGGCGTCAGGCGTTCCGAGGTTGAGGAGCACGACCCCGATGCGGGCGGCAGAGATCGAGGGATGGCCGGATGGCTGCGGAGACTGGCTCATGGCCGGGGTCATACAGCCGGGCCGGGGGCGAGGCAATTGCCCGCCCGCTGGACGCGATGCCAGCGTCAGGATAAGAGCCCGTCGAAAGTGCCAAGCCAAGGAGATCCCCATGCGCCCCTCTGGACGCGCCACCGACGCGCTTCGGCCCGTGGTGATCGAGACCGGCGTCTCGCGCCATGCCGAAGGCTCGTGCCTGATCCGCATGGGCGGGACCCATGTGCTCTGCACCGCCAGCCTCGAGGAGAGCGTGCCGCCGTTCCTGCGCAAGACCGGCCTCGGCTGGGTGACGGCGGAATATGGCATGCTGCCGCGCGCCACCACGACGCGGAACCGGCGCGAGGCGGCGGCGGGCAAGCAGACCGGCCGCACGGTCGAGATCCAGCGGCTGATCGGGCGCTCCCTGCGCGCCGGCGTCGACCGGGTGGCGCTGGGTGAGCGGCAGATCACCGTCGACTGCGACGTGATCCAGGCCGATGGCGGCACGCGCTGCGCGGCGATCACCGGGGGATGGGTGGCGCTGCGGCTGGCGGTGAACAAGCTGCTGAAGGCGGGCGACATCAAGTCCGATCCGCTGACCGACCATGTGGCGGCGATCAGCTGCGGGATCTATGGCGGGCAGCCGGTGGTCGATCTCGACTATGCCGAGGACAGCGCCGCGGGGACGGATGCGAATTTCGTCATGACCGGGCGGCTGGGGCTGGTCGAGGTGCAGGGCAGCGCCGAGGGCGCGACCTTTACCCGTGCGCAGCTCGACACGCTGATGGACCTGGCCGAGGGCGGGATCGCGCAGCTGGTCGAGGCGCAGAAGGCGGCGGTGGCGGGGTGACGCGCCGGCTGACCGAGCCGCGGCTGGTCGTCGCGACCCACAACCGGGGCAAGCTGGAGGAGATCGCCGATCTGCTGCGGCCCTATCCGGTCGCGGTGGTCTCGGCGGCGGAATTGGGGCTGGCCGAGCCGGCGGAGACGGAGACGACCTTTCTCGGCAATGCCCGGATCAAGGCGCATGCGGCGGCGCAGGCCAGCGGGCTGCCGGCGCTGGCCGATGACAGCGGCATCGAGGTCGACGGGCTCGGCGGCGCGCCGGGGGTCTATACGGCCGACTGGGCGGAGACGCCGAACGGGCGTGACTTCGTGATGGCGATGGAGCGGACCTGGGGCGAGCTGGAGGCGGCGGGGGCGCCGTTCCCGCGCACGGCGCGGTTCCGCTGCACGCTGGTGCTGGCCTGGCCGGACGGGCATGACGAGGTGTTCGAGGGGCGGATCGAGGGGCAGTGCGTCTGGCCCATGCGGGGCGACCAGGGGCATGGCTATGACCCGATGTTCCAGCCGGACGGGTTCGAGATCACGCTGGGGCAGATGGACCGCTGGGAGAAGAACCGGATCAGCCACCGGGGCGATGCCTTCGCGAAGATGGTGGCGGCCTGCCTCGCGTGAGGGGTGTAACACGTTGTTACACGGACCGGGTAATTGATAACCTTGGATAACCAGCCGGGCACGCTGCTGGACGACTGGCAGGCCGGCGGCTTTGGCATCTATGTTCACTGGCCGTTCTGCGCTGCCAAATGCCCCTATTGCGACTTCAACAGCCATGTGCGCGCCGGCGTCGATCAGGATGCCTGGCGCAGCGCGCTGGTGGCAGAGATCGCGGCGGCGGCAGCGGAGACGCCCGGGCGGCGGGTCGAGAGCGTGTTCTTCGGCGGCGGCACGCCGAGCCTGATGCCGCCGGAGACGGTGGCCGCCGTGCTGGACGCCGTCCGCGCGGGCTGGGGGCTCGACCAGGGCGCGGAGGTGACGCTGGAGGCGAACCCGACCTCGGTCGAGGCGGGACGGTTCCGCGGCTATCGCGACGCGGGCGTCAACCGGCTGTCGATGGGGGTGCAGGCGCTGAACGATGCCGACCTGAAGCGGCTGGGGCGGATGCATACCGCGGCCGAGGCGGTCGCGGCGTTCGAGATCGCCCGAGCGGTGTTCAACCGGGTGAGCTTCGATCTGATCTATGCGCGGCAGGACCAGGGGCGCGAGGCCTGGGCCGCCGAGCTGGAGCGCGCCATGGCGATGGCAATCGACCATCTGTCGCTCTACCAGCTGACCATCGAGGCGGGGACGCGGTTCGGGGATCTGCACGCCCGCGGGCGGCTGCGGGGCCTGCCCGATGCGGAGATGGCGGCGGATCTCTATGCGCTGACCGGCGAGGTCTGCGCGAAGGCCGGGCTCGCGGCCTACGAGGTGTCGAACTATGCGCGTCCGGGCGCGGAGAGCCGGCACAACCTGGTCTACTGGCGCTATGGCGACTACGCCGGGGTCGGACCTGGGGCGCATGGGCGGCTGACCGACGTGGGCGGGCGCTGGGCCGTGGAATCCACGCGCCAGCCGGAGGCCTGGCTGGCCGGGGCCGAAGGGCGCAGCGCGCGCGTGGCGCTGAGCGGCGCAGAGCAGGCGGCGGAGATGCTGATGATGGGCCTGCGGCTAACCGAGGGCATCGACATGGACCGCTACGCAAGGCTTGCCGGGGAGGCACTGGCGCCCGAGGCGGTGGCGGAGCTGGTCGATCTGGGCCTGTTGCGGCAGGTGGGCACGCGGCTCGCCACCACCGACCGGGGACGCGACGTTCTGGACGGCGTTCTGAAACGCCTTTTAGTTCAATAGGTTAGTTTTCCGGCGCCCCTTGGGCGCCATCATGTGTGCGCGGTGCGCACATTGTTTCTTGAGTGGGCGCAGGCCTGTGGGCCTGCGCCGGCGGGATGCTCGCCGCCCCCGCACCCCAGGCACTGCTCTCCAGGTTTCTAGCCAGAAGAAGAAGAGGGCGGGCTCGCTGGCGCCGCTAGCGCGACAGAAGCTGGCAGAGGCCGTCCAGTTCCTCGAGCGAGGCATAGGCGACGCGGAGCTCGCCCGCCTGACCGCCGGGCTTGTGGTCGATGGTGACCTTCAGCCGCAGATTGGCGCTGAGATCCGATTCGAGAGCACGGGTGTCCGCGTCCTTGGCCGCACGCTGTACGGGAGCGGTTGCGGGGCGGGCGACGGCGCGCGCGAGCTGTTCCGTCTGGCGCACGGAGAGGTCGCGCTCGACCACCTGCCGGGCCAGCGCCACCGGGTCGGGGGCGGTGATCAGCGCCCGCGCATGGCCCGGCGAGAGCTTGCCCGCGCGCAGCATATCGAGCACCGGCTCGGGCAGCGACAGGAGGCGCAGCACGTTGGCGATATGGCTGCGGCTCTTGCCCAGCGCCTCGCCCAGGCGTTCCTGGGTATGGCCGAAGCGGTCCATGAGCTGGCGGTAGCCGAGCGCCTCCTCGACGGCGTTCAGGTCGGCGCGCTGGATATTCTCGATGATCGCGAGCTCGAGCACCTCGCCGTCGTCGAGCTCGCGGATGACCGCCGGGAGCTCGTGCAGGTTCGCGCGCTGGGCGGCCCGCCAGCGACGCTCACCGGCGACGATCTGGTACTCATCCGCGCGCTCGGGATGCGGGCGCAGCAGCAGCGGCTGGATGACGCCGCGGTCGCGGATCGAGGCGGCGAGCTCCTCCAGATCCGCCTCGACGAAGGTGCGCCGCGGCTGGTGGGGGTTGGCGTGGATGCGCTCGATGGGGACGGGCCGGGTGCCGGCGGCGCGGGGCGCCGCCTCCGCGGCCGGCGCGCCCTGCGCGTCGGAGGACGGACCGATATCGGCCAGAAGCGCCGACAGACCGCGGCCGAGACCCTTGCGTTCCATGCTCATCCTCCTGTCAGACCTCTGCGACCAGATGCCGCGTGGCGCCGCTGCGCGCCAGGAATTCGGCGGCGAATTTCTGGTAGGCGATGCTGCCCGTGCTGGCGCGGTCGTAGATCAGCGCCGGCACGGCGTGGCTCGGCGCCTCGCTGAGGCGCACGTTGCGCGGGATCACCGTCTCGTAGACCATCGCGCCGAGGTTCTCGCGCACGTCCGAGGCGACCTGGCCGGAGAGGTTGTTGCGCCGGTCGTACATGGTCAGGACCACGCCGTGGATGCGCAACCTGGGGTTGGATCCATTGCGGATCATCTGGACGGTACGCATCAGCTGGCTGAGGCCTTCGAGCGCGTAGAATTCGCATTGCAGCGGCACCAGAACCGAATCGGCCGCCACGAAGGCATTCACCGTCAGCAGGCTGAGCGAGGGCGGGCAGTCGATGAAGATATAGTCGTAGCCCTGGAATTCCGGGTGCTTGGCCGCCAACACATCCGATATCTTGTGGATGCGGCGCGGATCATCCACGAGATCTAGGTCCGTGCTGCTCAGGTCCGGCGTCGCCGGAACCAGCATCAGGCCGGGGACCACGGTCTCGACCGGCTGGATGCCGGCCGGATCGCCCAGCATCAGGTCGTAGGAGGTCGAGCGGCGTTCGGGGAGCGGGACGCCGAGGCCGGTCGAGGCATTGCCCTGCGGGTCGAGATCGACGAGCAGCGTCCGGTAGCCGAGGGCGGCAAGCGCGGTGGCCAGGTTGATCGCGGTGGTGGTCTTGCCGACCCCGCCCTTCTGGTTGGCGATCGCGACAACCTTGCATTCGGGCCTGGTATCGGGCGCGGGCTCAGACACGGGTGGGGGCTCCAGTCTCGACAATCGCGGCTTCGGGATCGGTGAGGCTCGGGTGCACCCGGGCCTCGAACCGCCATGGCCGCTTTGCATCAGCCAGTTCGTTATGCACCGTCCGGCCCTTGGGAAACAAGCCGATACCGCCGGGGGCAAGGTGAATTGCGGCGTGGCCAAGCAGCCCCGAGAGCGGCGCCAGCGCGCGGGCCGAGACAACATCCGCAGCCTGGGGCTTGAGGGATTCGATGCGGACGGGCGAGATGTCGACCTCGGTCGCGGTAGCGGTGGCGACATGGCGCAGGAAGGTGCATTTGCGCTGGTCGCTCTCGACGAGGTGCAGGCGCAGGTCCGGGGCAGACTCGCGGGCGAGAATGGCGAGGACGAGGCCTGGGAAGCCCGCGCCGGAGCCGAGGTCAAGCCAGCGGCGGGCCGTGGGCGGTCGGAAGGCCAGGAGTTGCGCGGAATCGGCGAAGTGCCGGCGCCAGAGATCCGGGAGGGTGCTCGCGGCAACGAGGTTTATGCGCGGGTTCCAGCGGGCGAGTTCCGCGGCGTAGATTTCGAGCCGCGCCAATGTTTCACGTGAAACATCGAAGCGAGCGGCAAAATCCGCCGCATCGGCGACATGCACGCTCACGACGCCCGCCGCTCTGAGGAGGCGCGGCTGCGCATCAAGACCAGAGTCAGGGCGGCGGGCGTCATGCCCTCGATACGGCCCGCCTGGCCAAGTGTGCGCGGGCGCACGCGGGTCAGCTTGTCGCGCAGCTCGTTCGACAGGCCGGGCATGGCGGTGTAGTCGAGATCTCCCGGAAGGGCGACGTCCTCGGCCCGCTCAAGTTCGGCGACCTCGGCTGCCTGGCGGGCGAGGTAGGGTGCGTAGCGGCCGTCATTCTCCAGTTGCTGCAGGATCTCGGCTGGAAACTGGTTGAATTCGGGGAAGGCCGCAGAGATCGCCGCCATGTCTATCTCTGGATATGCCAGTAATTCCATTAGGTTACGCCTTGCGCCATCCTGGTTCACCGCAAAGCCGAGCCGCACCGCCTCGGGCGGCGTCAGGCTCCGCGCTTCGGCGATCGCGCGGGCGGCGCCCAGCTCCGCCACCTTGGCGTCGAAGGCCTGCCGACGCGCCTCACCCACGCAGCCGAGGACCACGCCACGCGGTGTCAGGCGCTGATCTGCGTTGTCGGCACGCAGGTGGAGACGGAACTCGGCGCGCGAGGTGAACATACGGTACGGTTCGGTGACCCCGCGGTTGATGAGGTCATCAACCATCACCCCGATATAGCTTTCGGTCCGCCGGAACGATATCGGCACGCGGCCCAGCGCCCGCGCCGCAGCATTGAGGCCGGCCAGCAGGCCCTGGCCGGCTGCTTCCTCGTAGCCGGTGGTACCATTGATCTGGCCGGCCAGGTAGAGACCGGGGACCGCCTTTACCGAGAGGGTCGAATCCAGGCTGCGCGGGTCCACGTAGTCATACTCGATCGCGTAGCCGGGCCGAATTATCGTTGCATTTTCAAGGCCTTGTATGCTCCGCACCACGGCCTCCTGGACATCCGGAGGCAGGGACGTCGAGATGCCGTTGGGATAGATAACGTCGTCCGAGAGGCTCTCGGGCTCGAGGAAGATCTGGTGCGAGTCCTTGTCCGCAAAGCGCGTGACCTTGTCCTCTATCGAGGGGCAGTACCGCGGACCGACGCCGGAAATATGCCCGCCGAACAGGGCGGAGCGGGAGATGTTGGCCCGGATCAGGTCGTGGGTGCGGGCGTTGGTTCGGGAGACACCACAATCGATCTGGCGCGCCACCGGGCCCCGGGAAAGAAACGAGAGGCATACGGGATCAGAATCGGCCGCCTGCATCTCGACCGCGGCCCAATCGATTGTCCGCCCATCCAGCCGGGGCGGCGTGCCGGTCTTTAGGCGGCCCAGCGGCAAGCCGATGTCTTCGATCCGCCTTGCCAGGGGGACGGCGGCGCTGTCGCCCATACGGCCGGCCGGGCGGCGCTCGTCGCCCATGTGGATCACGCCGCGCAGGAAGGTGCCGGTGGTCAGCACCACGGCGCCGGCGGCCAGCTGCGCGCCATCGGCGAGGACGACGCCGGTCACTTTGTCGCCCTCCTGCACGAGATCGACCACCTCACCCTCGACCACCGCTATGTCGGGCCGGGCGCGGAAGGCCGATTGGATTGCCGCGCGGTAGAGAGCGCGGTCGGCCTGGGTGCGCGGACCCTGGCCTGCCGGACCCTTGCGACGGTTCAGGAGGCGGAACTGGATGCCGGCCTGATCGGCCGCCCAGCCCATGATCCCGTCCAGCGCGTCGATTTCCCGCACGATATGGCCCTTTCCGAGCCCTCCGATCGCGGGATTGCAGGACATTTCGCCCAGACGGTCGAACCTGTGGGTCACGAGGGCCGCCCGGGCGCCCATGCGATGCGCCGCAAGCACCGCTTCGGTGCCGGCATGGCCGCCACCGACGACAATGACGTCGAAGTCGCGATGTTTCACGTGAAACAATCCCTATTTGCCGAGGCAGAAGCCCGCGAAGACCGCATCCAGCACAGCCTCCACATCGGTCCTTCCGACCAGCGCGTCAAGCGCCCGCAGGGCGGTGCGCAGATCCTCGGCGACGAGAACCGGGTCGGAACCCGGCAGCTCCAGCCGCGACGCCGCCGATTGCACCGCCGCCCGGGTCGCCTCGATCGCCTTGCGCTGGCGGGCATGGGTAATCGTCGCCACCTGCCCCGCGCGAGCCTCCAGCACCGCGGCGATGCGGTCGATCAGCGCCGAGATACCGGCGCCGGTCCGCCCGGAGACCGCCAGGCCCTCACCGGTTCCGCACAGATCGGCCTTGGCCCGGACGATCAGATCATCCGGGCGCGCAGCGATGCCGAGATCGCCGGCCCCGCCGCCGTCCACAAGGATCACCCGCAGGTCGGCAGCGTCGGCGCGGCTGCGGGCCAACGCAATGCCGATCGCCTCGATCTCGCCATCGGCTTCTCGGAGGCCAGCGGTGTCGAGCACGGTGACGGGCAATCCGCCGAGGTCCATGCGCACCTCGATCACGTCGCGTGTCGTGCCTGCGATCTCGGAGGTGATGGCCACATCGCGACCAGCGAGAGCGTTCAGCAGCGTCGACTTGCCGACGTTCGGCGCGCCGACGATAGCGACCTGGAACCCGTCACGGATGCGCTCTGCCATCCGGCTGGCGGTCAGTTCGGCGTCGATGGACGCGGCCAGCGTCGCCAGCGCGGCTGCAAGTCCGTCGGTCACGTCCTCGGGCACGTCGTCATCGACGAAGTCGATGCCGACCTCGACATGAGCGAGCACGCGCACGATCTCGCTGCGCCACCCCTCGGCCTTGCGCGACAGCGCCCCGTCCATCAGCCGCAACGCCTGCCGCCGCTGCGCCTCGGTCTCGGCCGCGAGCAGGTCGCCGAGGCCCTCGACCTGGGCGAGATCGAGGCGGCCATTCAGCAGCGCACGGCGGGTGAACTCGCCGGGTTCGGCCAGGCGGAGACCCCCCAGAGCATCCAGGGCCACCTCAACCGCCCGGCAGACGGCCGGGCTGCCATGCACATGCAGCTCCGCCACATCCTCGCCGGTGACAGTCTCAGGTCCAGGAAAGGTCAGCACTACTGCCTGATCCAGGCGCTCGCCGCCGTCCGGGACACGCAGCCAGCGCAGGCCGGGGCGCCGGGGCGCCACAGGCCGGTCGAACAGATGATGAACTGCCGAGATAGCACCCGGGCCCGACAGCCGTATCACGGCAATACCGGCTCGTCCGCGCGCGGTGGACTGAGCGAATATCGTATCGCTCATTTCGAATACTACCGAAGCATATGCTTCAGCTGTTCATCGAGTCGAAGAATTCGCCGTTGGTCTTGGTCTGCTTCAGCTTGCCGAGCAGGAATTCGATCGCATCGGTCGTGCCCATCGGGTTGAGGATGCGCCGCAGCACGAACATCTTGGTCAGGTCGGTCTTGTCGACCAGCAGCTCTTCCTTGCGGGTGCCGGACTTGAGGATGTCGACCGCGGGGAAGACGCGCTTGTCAGCGATCTTGCGGTCGAGCACCAGCTCGGAGTTGCCGGTGCCCTTGAACTCTTCGAAGATCACCTCGTCCATGCGGCTGC
>CAYLHK010000079.1:0-16449 GCA_964383295.1 uncultured Rhodovulum sp. | reverse complement strand
GATCGGTACACGCTGGCCGTTGCCGACGTGTTGCGTGCCGAGCTGCGTCGCGCCCATCACTCCCGCGTCCACCACACTGCCCCGCCGCGCCGCCGCCCAGATGCCGACCGGCAGCGCGATCAGCGTCGACAGCGCCAGAGCATAGAGCGCCAGCGGCAGCGAGACCTGCAGCCGGTCGAGGATCATCCCCGAGACCGGCGTGCGATAGGTATAGGAAATGCCGAAATCCCCCAGCACCATCCCCGAGACCCAGCCGAGATAGCGCGCCACCATTCCCTTATCGAGCCCGAGCTCGACGCGCAGCGCCGCCATCGCCTCCGGGCTCGCGTTCATGCCGAGCATGTAGGCGGCGGGATCCCCCGGCACGACTTCGAGCGCCAGGAACACCACGAGGCTCGCCACCACGAGGCTGATGGCAAGCGAGAGCAGACGCGTCAGGGCATAGCGAAGCAAGAAGGCGACCTCGGCTCGAGCCGCGCGAACCTAAGCCGCACGGCCCCGGAACGCCAGCCGACACGGGCACGAACCCCGGCCCGACCTGCGATTCGGGACACAGGAACAAGACGCCACCTGTGGTTGTATCCGGGAACAATATCAGATCGTATATATCCAACTATACATTAGGAACGCCGAATTAATCCCGATTTATTGCCCCGTAGACCATTCCGTGCTTGCACACGGTCGAAAGACCGATAGCGTTCTCGTGGGGAAGGCCGTGTGTAAATCCGGCTCTGCGCATGAGGGGGAATCAATGATGAACAAAGTGAAACTCGCGATAGCGGCCAGCGCGCTGGCAATTTCTGCGTCCGCCGCCTCGGCTGCGCCGGTAGAGTTGACGAACTTGGGATCGCTGGGGGGGCCGACCGCGAGCACCAGCGCGGGAAGTGGTTCGGGCGGCTTCACCATGGAGCTCACTGGCGGCAATATTCCCAACAACCCGTCCCATGTGAGCTTTGTCGCTTGGTGCATTGACCTGGCCAATAACATCGCGTCGCCCAAAAACTACAACGCCTCGACCGACCTGATCACCGGCGCCAGACTTAACAACGTCCAGAGACTGTTCGATCAGTACTACGTTAAGGGCGCCGCTCTTACCGGCACCGAGGTCCTCGGGTTCCAGTTGGCCGTGTGGGAGACCGTCTATGAAACCAACACGACCAACCCGCTGAGCCTCGGGACCGGAAACTTCACGTCGCACTCCGGTTCATCCGGATACGACGCCGCCAGAACCCTGGCGCAGGGCTATCTCGCCTTCATCAGCAATGCCGGCAACGTCATTGCGAAGAAGTACAATCTGACCTTCTTTGCGAGCGACCCGTCGAACGCCAGCCAGGATCTCGTGACCGCTGACCTCGCTCCCATCCCGCTTCCGGCCGCCGCTTGGCTGCTGATCGGCGGCATCGGGGTGCTGGTCGCCACCCGCCGGCGCCGGACCGACGAGGCCGCCTGACGGCATTCCGCGCCCGACGCAGGGACTTGAGAAGGCGCCACCTGTCGGTGGCGCCTTTTGCGTCCGCGGAGCGACCAGATGGCTTCAACTATCATGGTTAATGATTTGAATACGCTTTGCGTAGCCTGCGCAACTTGCGTTAAACTGTCGGAGTGAGGTTGTGCACGATTTGTGCCGTACGTACCGAGGGGTCGGGGATAATGTGTAAATCCGCCTGGGCGCTTGCGCCGGTGATGCTTGTTGCCTGGATCGGCACCGCCACGGCAGGGCCGGTGGTCTACGAAGGCTGGGGGCCGGGCATCGACAACTACACCGTCGCGGTCACTGCGGCACCCGCCGACCGGATGGGCGGCAACCCGCCCCCGAACGCGCCGCGGGTGCATTCGTTCTCGATGAGCGACAGCGGCAATGCGCTCGGTCTGGGAACGAACTTCCTCGCCTGGTGCCTCGACATCGTCAACCCGATGGTCGTCGGCTCGACCTACGACCGCTGGACGGGGCCTGGAAATCCATTCGGCGCGCCCAATACCCTGTCGAACACCCAGGTCGCCCGCGTGCAGGCAGTCTTCGACAGGAACTTCGCCTCCGTGATGGAGAGCGGGATCACCGCCAACCAGCAGAACGACCGCCACGTCGCCTTCCAGCTCGCGCTCTGGGAAGCCGCCTACGAGGACGACGCCAATGCCCTCGATCTCGGCAACGGCGCCCTCCAGATCGCGCCGCATGCGTATACCCCGGGTGCGGGAGCGCGGGTGATCGGTCTCGCCAACAGCTATCTCTCCTTCACGCTAGGTGAAGTCGATCGCCTCTACAACCTGACCTTCCTCAAGGCCGACTACGAAGGCCATCAGGATCTGATTACCGCCTCGCCGATCCCGCTGCCCGCCGCCGCCTGGCTGCTGATCGGCGGCATCGGCACCCTGGTGGTTGCACGCCGCCGCCGCACGGACGCGGCCAGCGCCTGAACCGCGCCAAAGGCCGTTAACCGAGGTTTCCACCCGGTTAACGGCTGATCCTTTATCGTTCGATATCAGCGCTATGCGAGGATTCCCAACGTTGGGAATCCTCCAGCGGCCGTGACGTCCCGGACCGCCCGCGCGCCCGTCACTCCTCCCAGTAGACCCCGGTGAGGTCGTTCGCCTGCGTCGGCGAATTCGCCCAGAGGCCGCGGATGCGGGCATCGGCCACGCCGGTCTTGGCCAGCTGGAACAGGAAGGCATTGACCTGGTTCGCCGCCACCCGCTCCTGCGCGGCGCGCAGGATCTCCGCCCGCTCGCCATCGTCCACATTGACGTTCAGCCCGGCGATCAGGGCGCGCATAACCGGATCGTCGTAGCCGAAGTAATAGTCGGGCCGGGCGTAGATATCGATGTCCATCGGTTCGGTATGGCTGATCACCGTCAGCCCGAAGTCCTTGCCGTTGAAGACCTGCTCGAGCCACTGGGCCCATTCGACATTCACGATCTCGGTCTCGATCCCCACCGCGCGCAGCTGTGACGCGATGATCTCGCCCCCGCGGCGCGCATAGGACGGCGGCGGCAGCGTCAGGGTAGTGGTAAAGCCCTCCGCCAGGCCCGCCTCGGCCAGCAGCGCCCGCGCCTTGTCGGGATCATAGGGCGTCAACCCGGTCAGATCCTCGTAGGCCGGATGATGCGGCGCGAAATGGCTGCCGATCGGCGTGCCGTATCCAAACATCGCGCCGTCGATGATCGCCTGCCGGTCGATGGCATGTGCGATCGCGCGGCGCACCAGCACATTGTCGAGCGGGGGCCGCGCGTTGTTGATCGCCAGGATCGTCTCGCCCTCGGTCGAACCCACGATCACCTGGAACCGCGGATCCGCCTCGAACTGCATCAGGTTCTCGGGCGCCGGAAACACCGGAAACGCATCGACATCACCCGCCATCATCGCAGCAAAGGCGGCGGTGGGATCGGAAATGAAACGGAACACCACGCGGTCGAGCCGCGCCGGCTCGCCCCAATAGTCCGGATTCTTCACCAGTTCGATCCGGTCACCCTGAACCCATTGCGAGAAGCGGAACGGGCCGGTCCCTATCGGATTTGTCGCGTTCGTATCGGCACTTGCCGGCGAGACGATCACCGCATCGCCCCAGGCCAGGTTGAACAGCAGCGACCCCTTCGGCTCGTCGAGCGCGATCTCCACCGTACGGTCGTCGACGGCGATCACCTCGGCGATGCCGGAAAACAGCGGCTTCTGCGCGTTGGTCGACCCCTCGGCCATCGCCCGGTCAAAGGAGAAGACGACATCCTCCGCCGTCAGCGGCAGACCGTCGTGGAAGGTCACCCCCTCGCGCAGGGTGAAGGCCCAGGAAAGCCCGTCGGGCGCGATCTCCCAGCTCTCCGCAAGAGCGGGCAGCACCGCCCCGTCCGGTCCGAAGCGGGTCAGCCCCTCGAAGACATTGGCATAGACCACCTCGTCGATCGCCGCCGCGGCCCCGGCGGTCGGGTCGAGAATCGGTGGCTCGAGCTGCATTCCCAGCGTCAGCTCGGCCTCCTGGGCCGCCACCGGTCCCGCGACCAGCATGAGGCCACCCGCAACTGCCTGGAAAATTCGCTTCATTCCGTCCTCCCCCTCGTCGGAAAACTCAGTCCCGAGCTTTAGCTCGTCCGATGCCCCAGCAGATCTGCCAGGGCGAGCGCCATCACGGTAGCGGCGTCGACCATGTCGTCGACCCCGACATACTCGTCAGGCTGATGCGCAAGATCTAGTATTCCGGGGCCATAGGCCACACAATTCCGCAGCCGGCCGATGCGATCTATGTGCTTCTGGTCGTAGGTGCCCGGCGAGACGACGAAATCCGGCTCCCGCGCGAACACCTCTTCCACCGCGCGCTCGAGCGCCGCGACCACCGGAGCATCCCGGTCGGTCAGCGTGGGCAGCACCTCGTGCATGTCGCGGATCTCGTAGGAGAAACCGCCGCGCCGCTGCCGTGCCCGCTCCAGCGTGTCGCGGAACTCGGCCTTGACCGCATCTATCTCCTCCTCGGCGAGAAAGCGGCGGTCGATGATCATCCGGCAGCTGTCCGGCACGCAAGGAGAGGGCCAGCCAGTGAAATCGGCCGGCCGCTCGGCCTGGCCGCCATGGATCGAGTTTATGTTCAGCGTCGAGGCCCGTGCGCCCTCCGGCACCACCGGCATGGCGGTGCGCCGGGCCGCGAGCGCAGGAAAGAGCGTCTCTTCCATCTCGGCCATCACCGATCCCATGTGGCGCACCGCGCACTCGCCGAGAAAGGGCATCGACCCGTGCGCGATCCGCCCGAAGGTCTCGACCTCGGCCCACCAGACCCCGCGATGGCCGAGGCAGATCCGGTCCTTGTTCAGCGGCTCGGGGATGACGACGTGATCGACCCGGTCGGGGCTGAAATACCCCCGCTCTGCCAGCCAGGCGACGCCGCCGTAGCCGCCGGTCTCCTCGTCCGCGGTGGCGGAGATCTCGATCGCCCCCGCATGGTCGGGCCGGGAGGCGATGAAGGCCTCGACCGCGACGATCGCCGCCGCGATGCCGCCCTTCATGTCGCAGGTGCCGCGCCCGTAGATGCGCCCGTCCACGAGCTCGCCCTCGAAAGGGTCCCTCGTCCACCCCTGCCCCACCTCGACCACGTCCGTGTGGCCGTTGAAATGGACACAAGGCCCCGGCCGCGTACCCTCGCGGCGGGCGACGAGGTTCCAGCGCGGATATCGGTCGCTGTCGCCAGGCGTGCCGGTGGCGCGCAGGAACTCGGTGACAAAGCCCAGGCGCTCCAGCCGGCCGGCCAGGAGCTCGCAGATCTCGCGGTATCCTTCGCCGGGAGGATTGATCGTGGGGATGCGCACCAGCGCCTGGGTCAGGGCGATGATCTCGTCGCGCCGATCCGCCACCGCATCGCGAAGCTTCTCCGTCCCATCCTGCATTCCGCCGTCACCTCCGCGCCCGAGCTTCGGGCTGGCCTCACGATTCGTCCAGCGCCGCGGTCAGCCCGGGGCAATCCCCGCCAGCGCCGAGGGCGGCAGCGCGGCCAGCATCTCGGCGACCGTCTGGCCCAGGAGCGGATGCCGCCAGTCGGGGGCGACATCGGCGAGCGGCCGCAGCACGAACCCCCGCTCATGCAGCCGCGGATGGGGCAGGATCAGCCCCTCGGGGCTCTCGCGGCTCTGTGCCTCCGGCGAGAGCGCGATCCACCGCGCGACCGTTGCGCGATCCGGCAGCACCAGCCCGTCCGCCGCCAGCAGGTCTAGGTCGCAGGCCCGCGGCGCCCAGCGACGGCCCCGATGACGCCCGAGCGCCGCCTCGACCTCCAGCAGCGCCGCGAGCACGGCGTCGGGCGCCAGATCCGCCTCGACTACGGCCGCAGCGTTCACGAAGTCCGGGCCTGATCCCGGAGGCATCGCAGGCGTGACGTACCAGCGGCTTCGCGCCACGACCCGTATCCCGTGGTCAGGGAGGGCGCCGAGCGCGGCCTCCAGCGTCGCCCGCGGCGCACCGACCGGCGATGCAAGGTTGGCGCCGAGCGCGACCAGCATCATCGCCACCGGCCTTTAGCCTTCGCTGATAACATATTGGAGACCGCTTCGATTCGACTTTCGCTGCAAGATGATCAGTCATATAAGCGCAGCCGTTCACAGGACAGGCATTACGCCCGCCCGCAGGACGATATCCGCGTAAGGAGGTTCAGCGCATGTTTTACAGGGACGAGCGGCTTGCGCTGTTCATCGACGGCGCCAACCTCTATGCCGCCGCCAGGGCGCTCGGATTCGACATCGATTACAAGCTGCTGCGTACCGAGTTCATGCGCCGCGGAAAACTCGTACGCGCCTTCTACTATACGGCCCTGGTCGAGAGCGAGGAGTACTCTCCCATTCGCCCGCTGGTGGACTGGCTGAACTACAACGGCTTCGCCATGGTGACCAAGCCGGCCAAGGAGTTCACCGACGCCGCCGGCCGGCGCAAGCTCAAGGGCAACATGGACATCGAACTCGCTGTCGATGCGATGGAAATGGCACCGCGGGTCGATCACATCGTGATCTTCTCCGGCGACGGCGACTTCAAGCGGCTGGTGGAATCGCTGCAGCGCCAGGGCGTGCGTGTCTCGGTCGTCTCGACCATCCGCACCACCCCGCCGATGATCGCCGACGAGCTGCGCCGCCAGGCTGACAACTTCATCGAGCTCGACGAATTGCGCGAGATCATCGGCCGCCCGCCCCGCGGCGAAGCAGCCGGCGCAAGCACGGCCACGGCGGACGAGGACGACTGACAGGCGCGCAACCGGCGCCGGCCGCCTGCCACGCGCCGCGTTTTGCGGCTGCAAACGTCCGCCGCTTGCGCCTATATGGGTTGAGCCTGCTACCCTGAACGGCGGAAACCATGCCTGACCCGATCACGCTCTATCTTGCTGCGCCGCGCGGATTCTGCGCCGGCGTGGACCGGGCGATCCGTATCGTCGAGCTGGCGCTGGAGAGATGGGGCGCGCCGGTCTACGTGCGCCACGAGATCGTTCACAACCGCTTCGTCGTCGACGGGCTGCGCGACAAAGGCGCGGTCTTCGTCGAGGAACTCGATGAATGTCCGGCCGACCGGCCGGTCGTGTTTTCCGCCCATGGCGTGCCCAAGGCCGTGCCAGCCGAGGCCGAGGCGCGGACGATGCTCTATGTCGACGCCACCTGCCCGCTGGTCTCGAAGGTGCATCGCGAGGCCGAGCGCCATTACGCGGACGGGCTGCAGATGGTGATGATCGGCCATGCCGGCCATCCCGAGGTCATCGGCACCATGGGCCAGATTCCCGAAGGCGGGGTTCTGCTCGTCGAGACGGTCGAGGACGTCGCGCATGTGACCCCGCATGATCCCGACAAGCTCGCCTTCATCACCCAGACGACGCTGTCGGTGGATGATACCGCAGAGATCGTGGACGCCCTGCGCGCGCGCTTCCCCTCGATCGTCGGGCCGCGGCGCGAGGACATCTGCTACGCGACCACCAACCGTCAGGATGCGGTGAAGGCGATGGCGCCGCATGTCTCCGCGCTCCTGGTGATCGGCGCGCCGAACTCCTCGAATTCGAAACGTCTGGTCGAGGTCGGCAGCAAGGCCGGCTGCAGCTATTCGCAGTTGATCCAACGCGCCACCGACATCGACTGGCGCGCGCTCAAAGGCGCCCATGCCGTCGGTCTGACCGCCGGGGCCTCGGCGCCCGAGGTTCTGGTCGATGAGGTGATCGCCGCCTTCCGCGAGCGCTATACCGTCGAGATCCGCGAGGTCGAGACCGCGCGCGAGACAGTGACCTTCCAGGTCCCCCGCGTGTTGCGGGAGCAGGTGGCGTGAGCCGGGTTCCGTTTCCAGCCGCGTTCCTCGGCGCGGCCGGGCTCGTTCCATTCGTCTACGCCGTGCTCATGCTCTTCGCCGACAAGGGGAGCTTCCCCACACTCGGCATCGTCTCGTCCGACCGCGAGGGCGCCATGTTCGTCCTGGCCAACCTCGGCGCGATCCTTCTCGCCTTCATGGGCGGATGCATATGGGGTTTCGCCTCCGCCCCGGGCCGCAGCCCGAGCCTGCTGGTGCTGTCGGCTTCGGTCTTGCCGGCGATCCTCGCCTTCCTCGCCATCCGTCCCGACCCGGCGCTCAGCTGTCTGTGGCTCGCCTTCGGCTTCGTGGCACTGCAGGCGATTGACATCGTCCTGCAACGCGCAGGGGTGGCGCCAGACTACTGGCTCAACCTGCGTCTGCCGCTGACCGCCGGTGTGGTGGCCTGCCTGCTGGTCGGCGCGCTCTATGGCTGAGCTCTTCGCCTATACGGACGGGGCCTGTTCGGGCAATCCCGGGCCGGGCGGCTGGGGGGTGCATCTCGTCGCCCGCGACGGCGAGCGGGTAGTCAAGACCCGCGACCTCAAGGGGGGCGAGACCCTCACCACCAACAACCGCATGGAGATGATGGCCGCAATCTCCGCGCTCGAGGCGCTGGAGCGACCCAGCGCGCTGACCATCGTCACCGACAGCGCCTACTTGCGCAACGGCGTGACCGCCTGGATCCACGGCTGGAAGCGCAACGGCTGGCGCACCGCCGACAAGAAGCCGGTGAAGAACGAGGATCTCTGGCGCCGTCTCGACGAGGCGGTGGCGCGGCACCGCGTGACCTGGGAATGGGTCAAGGGCCATGCCGGCCATGTCGAGAACGAACACGCCGATCAGCTCGCCCGCGAGGGCATGGCGCCCTTCCGGCCGGCGCGCAGCCCCGCCCCCATTGCGCGCACAGGCACCGACTGACGCCGCCGGCGCGCGTTAACGAAGCTTTCCTAATGCTTACCTGATCGGAATCTCCGTTTGATTACAGTGTTTTGAAAATTGGGCACATGTGCGCACCCGTGCCCGGGCGCACTCCTTGAAGCCGATCCCCGAACGCACGGAGGCCGGGAGAGCCCTCCCCTCAAAGGGCCCTCCCGTCTCGCGCGTGCGGACACAGACCCCAAATGCGGGACCGGGCGATCGCGGGCGCGGAACTTCGGCTGGACCCCACTCCGCCGGGCCCCGCATGCCGCCTGCAACCATCCTTAGATCCCGCCGGCCCGCACGGCCCTCGAGTGCCCCTGCGGGACCCGTGGTGCAAATCTGCCGTCGTCGGCTGGAGCGCGATGGTGTGAGCGGGCGTTTCTGCCTCGGCCATCGGTAGGGATCACTAGCCCCGACACTCCGCGAAAGTCAAACGCGGAGTGCCAAGAATTGTACGTAGATACAACTAGCTAACCATAAGCGCCGCCGCGGTAGACGGCGCCCAGGATCTCAGTAGCGGTAATGCTCGGGCTTGAACGGCCCGTCCTGCGACACCCCGATATACGAGGCCTGGTCGGTCGACAGCTCGGTCAGCTTCACGCCGATCTTCGCCAGATGCAGCCGGGCCACCTTCTCGTCGAGATGCTTGGGCAGCGTGTAGACCTTGTTCTCGTACTCCTCGCCCCGGGTCCAGAGCTCGATCTGCGCGAGCGTCTGGTTGGTGAACGAGGCCGACATCACGAAGGACGGATGCCCGGTCGCATTGCCGAGGTTCAGCAGCCGGCCCTGGCTCAGCAGGATCATCCGCTTCCCGTCGGGAAAGTGGATCATGTCCACCTGATCCTTGATGTTCGTCCACTTGAGGTTCTTCAGCGCCGCGACCTGGATCTCGTTGTCGAAGTGGCCGATGTTGCCGACGATCGCCATGTCCTTCATCGCCCGCATGTCGTCGAGCGTGATGACATCCTTGTTGCCGGTGCAGGTGATGAAGATGTCGGCGCGGGGTGCTGCGTCGACCAGCGTCGTCACCTCGAACCCGTCCATCGCCGCCTGGAGCGCGCAGATCGGGTCAACTTCGGTGACGATGACACGGGCGCCGGCGCCCTGCAGCGAGGCGGTCCTTGCAGCCGTACTTGTTGTCGAACTTCGACTTCGTCACGCTGTCGTTGACGTTGATCGCCGGGAACGGCAGGCGGCCCTTTTCCATCAGCTGGTACAGCCGGTGGACGCCCGTCGTCGTCTCCTCGGAGACGCCCTTGATGGCGTGGCGCTGCTTGACGAACCAGCCGGGGGATTTCGCCAGCCGCTTCTTGATCTGGGCGAAGAAGTACTCCGCCTCCTCGCTGTCCGGGTTCTCGATCAGCGAGGTCTCGCCCTCCTCGACCCGGGCGCCCGTCAGGATGTACATCGTGGCATCGCCGCCGTCGTCGAGGATCATGTTGGCGCCGTCCGCGAAGTCGAAGATGCGGTCGGTGTAGGTCCAGTACTCCTCCAGCGTCTCGCCCTTGACGGCGAAGACCGGCACGCCCGAGGCGGCGATCGCCGCGGCGGCGTGGTCCTGGGTGGAATAGATGTTGCACGAGGCCCAGCGGACGTCGGCGCCGAGCGCGACGAGCGTCTCGATCAGCACCGCGGTCTGGATCGTCATGTGGAGCGAGCCGGCGATGCGTGCGCCCTTCAGCGGCTTGGCCTGCCCGTATTCGTCGCGGAGCGCCATCAGGCCCGGCATCTCCGTCTCGGCGATGTCGATCTCCTTGCGGCCGAAATCTGCCAGCGAGATGTCCTTGACGACGTAATCCTTGCTCATGCGAAAACCTCTGAAACAGCAACCTGCGGCGCACTTAGCAGCAAGGCCGCGCGATCACAACCGCCGCAGGTGGGGGCGGTGAACGCGGTGTGCGCGGGAAAAGGTGGGCACGTGTGCCCAATTTTCAATATCTTGTAATAAAAGAGATATTCTGGACCATTTACCATTAGGAAAGGTTTGGGGCACGGCTCCGGCCCGTCAGAGCAAGGCTCGACAGTCCGCGCGCGCCGCCCTACCGTCGGCGCGAAACAGGTCCCGGGGGGGCGGTATGGCGATAACTCTGGAGGCGTCAGGCGCGGCTGCCTTCGACAAGGCCGTGGTCTTTGCCTGCGACGCGAACTACCTGCGGTTCGCGGCCTTCGCCGCGGCGCAGATCGCGGCCCTGAATCCCGATCGCGACTTCGATATCTGCATCTGCGCGCCGGAGGAGATCCCGCCGGTGCCGGGCCTCGAGAGCGCCCGCCTGCGCCATTGCCGCATCGGCACCGATGGCATCTTCGCGGCCATGGGGCTCGATGCCCGGCGGACGGAGGCATCCTATCTGCGGCTGGCCCTGCCCCGGGCCTTTGCGGGAGAGTATCGCCGGCTGCTCTATCTCGACGCGGATGTCTTCGTGCAGGGCGGCGATCTCGGCGCGCTGCTCGGCATCGACATGGGCGCGCATCCGCTGGCGGCGGTGCGCGACAACATGCAGTGGCGCACGCCCGGACGCCGGCCGGAGTCCTTCGCGCGGCTGCAGCTGGCGGCAGCGCCGTATTTCAACAGCGGCGTGCAGGTGATCGACGTGGCGGCCTTCAACGACCAGCAGGTGCTGGAGCGCTGCCTCGAATTCGCGGGAAAGCACCCGGCAAAGACGATCGGGCTCGACCAGGACCTGATCAACGCTGTGCTGCACGGCGACTGGGCCGAGATCTCGCCGGTCTGGAACTGGCAGTACACCTGGGCCTCACGCCTCTATGCCGGCGTGGCCGATCCGCATGTGATCCATTTCATCGGGCCGAAGAAGCCCTGGAAGCACGCGGGCGGCGAGCTGCCGCTGCGCTTCCGCCGCGCCTATCGCGCCTTCTTTGCCGCGCATTTTCCCGACGCGCCGCAGGTGGGCGAGGACGGCGTGATGCCGATGTCGAACCGCGGATACCTCGCCAAGAGCCTGATCAAGCATCTGGTCTCGCTGCCCAAGATCAGCGCCTATGTGGCGCGGTTTCCGACCGACCTGACGGTCTATCGCTGAACCCTCGACAGGCGTGCCGGGGTCGGGCTAGTCAGCCGACTGGATCATCGGATCGGAGCGGTTTCATGGCCGAGGCACGGGCATGGCAGCGGATGCTGTCGGGACGCAGGCTCGACCTGCTCGATCCCTCGCCGCTCGATGTCGAGATCGAGGACATTGCCCATGGGCTCGCCTTCGTCGCCCGCTGGAACGGGCAGACGCGCGGCGAGCACCCCTACTCCGTCGCCGAGCACTCGCTACTGGTCGAGGAGATCTTCCGCCGCTGCAACCGCGACGCGGGCGCGCGGTGGCGGCTTGCCGCCCTGCTCCACGACGCGCCGGAATACGTGATCGGTGACATGATCTCGCCGGTGAAGGCGGCCGTAGGCGCGGAATATGCCGCGCTGGACGCGCGGCTGTCCGCTGCGGTGCACCTGCGCTTCGGCCTGCCGGCCGTACTGCCCGCAAAGCTGAAGGCGGCGATCAAGCGGGCGGACCGGATCTCGGCCTGGCTGGAGGCGGTCCAGCTGGCCGGGTTCTCGGCCGCCGAGGCCGACCGCTTCTTCGGCAAGCCCCGGATCGAGGGGCTGGACGGGATGAAGCTGCATCTGCGTCCGCCCGCCGCGGTCAAGCAGGCTTTCCTGGGTCGGCACGCGGCGCTGCTCGCCGCGTGCTGATGCATTCGCCTCGCGCCTAGTAGAGCGCGCGTGGAAGCCACGTGGCCACAGTCGGCAGCATCCAGATGACCGCCACCGCCACGATCTGCAGCAGGATGAAGGGCGCCACGCCGAGATAGATCTGGGCGGTGGTGATCTCCTTCGGCGCCGCGCCGCGCAGGTAGAAGAGCGAGAAGCCGAAGGGCGGCGTCAGGAACGAGGTCTGCAGATTGATGGCGATCAGCACCGCCAGCCAGATCGGGTCAATCCCCATCGCCAGCAGCGGCGGCACCAGTGCCGGCAGCAGGATGACGCAGATCTCGACGAAATCCAGGAAGAAGCCGAGGATGAAGATGAACGCCATCGAGAAGACCAGCGCCCCGGTCACGCCGCCGGGCATCTCGGTGACGAAACGGTAGAGCCGGTGCTCGCCGCCGAGGCCGACGAAGACGAGGCTGAAGAAGCTCGCCATCAGGATCGTCGCGAAGATCATCGAGGTGATCGAGATGGTCGAGGTCAGCGAGCGCTGGATCATCCCATCGCGGATGGCGTGGCGGATGGTCACGAGGACCGCCACCGCCGCGATCAGGGCGAGGGTCACGTAGATACCCGCCAGGATGTAGCCGCCGGTGCCGACGTCCGAGCGCTGGAGGCGCACCGGCGCGATGCTGGCCGCGATGGCCAGCGCGAGGAGCGCCGCGGCACCGGCGACGATCAGCCGCTCGGGGACGCCGATACGCCGGCCCGCCAGCAGGATCGCGCCGACCGCGCCGACCGCCGCCGCCTCGTTCGGCGAGGCGATGCCGCCGAGGATCGAGCCGAGCACGGCGACGATGAGCAGGATGGGCGGCAGGATCGCCCCGCCGATCTCGCTCCATGTCGGCTTCACCACGCGCTCGCGCATCGCCGGCGCGTCCTCGGGGCGGACCCAGGCGCGCAGGAGGATGTAGATCATGTAGATGAGCACCAGCAGGAAGCCCGGCAGCATGGCGGCGGCGAAGACCTGGCCGACCGAGATCGTCTCGATCGAAAACTTGCCCTGGGCGTATTGCGCCTGCTGATAGGCGTTCGACATCACGTCGGCGAGGATGATGAGGAGCGTCGAGGGCGGGATGATCTGGCCGAGCGTGCCGGAGGTGGCGACGAGGCCCGAGGCGAGCTTGGGGTCGTAGCCGTTGCGCAGCATCGTCGGCAGCGCGATCATGCCCATGGCGACCACGGTAGCGCCGACGATGCCGGTCGAGGCGGCGAGGAGCGCGCCGACGAGGATGACCGAGACGCCGAGGCCGCCGCGCATGTCGCCGAAGAGCCGGCCCATCATCTCGAGCAGATCCTCGGCGATGCGGCTTTTCTCCAGCACGACGCCCATGAGGACGAAGAGCGGGATGGCGGTCAGGACCTGGTTGGTCATCACCCCGAAGAACCGCTGGCCCATGGCGCCCATGAGCTGGAGGTTGAAGGCGTCGAGCGCCCAGCCAAGGAGCGCGAAGCCGGTGGCGACGCCGGCGATGGTGAAGGCGACCGGATAGCCGAGCAGGATGAAGACGATCAGCGCGCCGAACATCCAGAGGTCGAGATAGAGGTCCATCACCGGATCCCCCGCAGGCGGATGATGTCACGAAGGAGAACGGCGAAGCCCTGGATCAGCAGGAGCACGCAGAAGGCCGGGATGAGCGATTTCAGCAGGAAGGAGGCTGGGATGCCGCCGACCGAGATCGCGCCCTCGTAGATCGCCCAGGACCGCCGCACATAGGGCCAGGAGTAGTAGAGCAGGATGAGGAGCGCGGGGGCGAGCAGGAAGAGGTGGCCGAAGATGTCGACGATCGCCTGCCCGCGCCGGGAGAGATTGCCGTAGAAGATGTCGACCCGCACATGCCCGCCGAGGAGCAGCGTGTAGCCGGCGCCCAGCATGAAGATGGCGGCATGCAGGTAGAGCACGCCCTCGCCGAGGAAGATGAAGCTGTAGCCGAAGACGTAGCGCAAGAGCACGATGCCGAACTGCAGCAGCACCATCGCCAGCGCAAACCAGCGCACGAAGTTGCCGACGGCCAGATTGACCTGGTCCAGCCGGTCCGCGAGACCGTTCATGACCGCCTCCCCGAGGGTGGGTTGGAATGGAGACCGGGACCGCGGCAAGCGGGCCCGGGATCGCGTCATCCGCCCGGATTCGCAAGCGTGCGAATCCGGGCAGGCTGTTGTTATCACAAAGTAATATTCTGCGCGTTAACCCGGCCGAAACCTTCGTCGGCCGGGTCCCCGCCCCTCGGGTCAGCCGTAGGTGTAGTCGTAGCCGCGGGCGATCATCTGACCGCTGTCGGCGTAGGGCATGTATTCGGCCATCAGCCCGCGGTACTCGAGGAAGCTCTCGGTGATGCGGCGCACCAGCTCGTCGCTGTCCTCGCGCATCTCGCCGATGATCTGGCCCGCCGCGTTGCCCATGGCGATGATGACGTCATGGGGCAGTTCGCGCACGATCACGCCATGGTCGGCGACGAGCTCGCGCAGCGCCATCGCGTGCTTGGTCGCGTACTCCGCGAGCACCGGGTTGTAGAGGCTCTCGCAGGCATAGGAGACGGCCGCCTTCAGGTCGTCCGGCAGCTCGTTGTAGGCATCGAGGTTGATGCCGCATTCCTCGGCCGAGGAGGGCTCGCCCACGCCGGGCCAGTAGTAGTTCTTCGCCACCTGCTGCAGGCCGAGCGCGCTGTCGGACCAGGGCCCGATGAACTCGCCCGCGTCGAGCGCGCCGGACTGAAGCGCCTGGAACAGCTCGGGGCCGCTCGCCGCCTGAACGGCCATGCCGAGCCGCGAGCACATCTCCGACGCAAGGCCCGTGGAGCGGAACTTGAGCCCGCGCAGGTCGTCCACCGAATGGATCTCCTCGCGGAACCAGCCCGCCCACTGCGGTCCCGAGTTGCCGCAGAGGAAGGGCTTCAGGTTGAAGCGCGCGTACATCTCGTCATAGAGATCCTGCCCGCCGCCCTGCATCAGCCAGCCAACCTGCTCCGGTGCCGTAAGGCCGAAGGGCTGCGAGCCAAAGAGCAGGATGCCCTTGGACTTCGACCCCCAGTAGGCGGGCACCGCGTGGTAGAGCTGCGCCGTTCCCTCAGCCACCGCATCGAACACGCCCATGCCGGGCACGATCTCGCCGGCGGCGAAGAGCTCGACCTCGATCCGCCCGCCCGAGAGCGCGTTGATCCGGTCGGCCAGCGCCTGGGCGGCGACGCCCGGTCCGGGCAGGTTGCGCGGCCAGGCCGAAACCATCTGCCAGCGGCGGATGTCCTGCGCGATGGCGGGCGCGGCCAGCGTCGAGGCGGCGGCGCCGATACCGGCGGCGGCGAGGAAATGGCGTCTCTGCATTGGTCTCTCCTTGTTGGACTTGCTCTTGTATCAGTTCTTCAGAATGGCCGGCAGGCGCAGGCCCTGCTCGCGCGCGCAGTCGAGCGCGATCTCGTAGCCCGCATCGGCATGGCGCATCACGCCGGTCGCCGGGTCGTTCCAGAGCACGCGGCCGACCCGCTTCGCGGCGGCCTCGGTGCCGTCGCAGCAGATCACCATCCCCGAATGCTGCGAGAAACCCATGCCCACGCCACCCCCGTGGTGCAGGCTGACCCATGTCGCCCCGCTCGCGCAATTGAGAAGTGCGTTCAGGAGCGGCCAGTCGGAGACGGCGTCCGAGCCGTCCTGCATCGCCTCGGTCTCGCGGTTGGGGCTGGCCACCGAGCCTGAGTCGAGATGATCACGGCCGATGACGATCGGCGCCTTCAGCTCGCCCGTGCGCACCATCTCGTTGAAGGCGAGGCCCAGCCGGTGGCGCTGGCCGAGGCCGACCCAGCAGATGCGCGCCGGCAGGCCCTGGAAGGCGATGCGCTCGCGCGCCATGTCGAGCCAGGCGTGGAGATGCGGATCGTCGGGGATCAGCTCCTTCACCTTGGCATCGGTCTTGTAGATGTCCTCGGGGTCGCCCGACAGCGCCGCCCAGCGGAACGGGCCGATTCCCCGGCAGAACAGCGGGCGGATATAGGCGGGCACGAAGCCGGGGAAGTCGAAGGCGTTCTTCAGTCCTTCGTCGAAG
>CAYLHK010000078.1:0-16643 GCA_964383295.1 uncultured Rhodovulum sp. | reverse complement strand
GGCGTCCACGTCGCGACCGCGGGCGAGGCGGTCGCCGCCGGCTACGCGCGCGGGGAGACCGACGAGTTCGTGACGCCGACGGTCATCGGCGACTATGCCGGCGCCCGCGACGGCGACGGGCTCTTCTTCGCCAATTTCCGCACCGACCGCGCGCGGCAGATCCTCGCGGCGCTGGTGGATCCGGGCTTCGATGGGTTCGACGTAGGGCCGCGTCCCGTCTGGGGCGCACGGCTGGGGATGGTCGAGTATTCCGATGCGCTGAACGTCTTTCTCGACGTGATGTTCCCCTCGATCGCCATCACCAACACGCTGGGCGCCTGGGTGGCGGCACACGGGCTGACCCAGTTCCGGCTCGCCGAGACCGAGAAGTATCCGCATGTCACCTTCTTCCTGAACGGGGGCGTGGAGCTGCCCGAGGTCGGCGAGGTCCGGCACATGGCGCCGAGCCCGAAGGTGCGCACCTACGATCTCGCGCCGGAGATGTCGGCCGCCGAGGTGACGGCGAGCCTCGTGGGAGCAATCGGCTCGCGGAACTACGCGCTGATCGTGGTCAACTACGCCAACCCCGACATGGTCGGGCATACCGGGGATCTCGCGGCGGCCATCCGGGCGGTCGAGGCGGTCGATGCAGGGCTCGGCGAGGCGCTCGACGCGCTGGCAGCGGCGGGCGGCGCGATGATCGTCACGGCCGACCATGGCAACTGCGAGGTGATGGTCGATCCGGTCACCGGCGGGCCGCATACGGCGCATACGCTGAACCCGGTGCCGGTGATCCTGGTCGGCGGCCCGCCGGGCGCGCGGCTGCGGGACGGGGGCAGGCTGGCGGATCTGGCGCCTAGCCTGCTGGAACTGATGGAGCTGCCGCAGCCCGCGGAGATGACGGGCCGGAGCCTGATCGTCCTGTGAGAGGCCGGGCCTTCCTCGCGATGCTTCTGCTCGTGGCGGCACCGGCGGCCGAGGGTGCCGCGGCCAGCCCCGCGGCGCTGGCCGACGCCGCGGAGCGTTTGAGCGCCTCGGGCGCGACGCTGGCGGCGGCGCAGGGCACCGATGGGACGGCGGCGCTGGTGGCGGCCATCGGCGCATACGAGGCGGCGCTGGCCGCGCTGCGCGACGTGATGGTCGAGGCGGCGGCCGAGGAACGCAGCCTGAGGCTGGAGATCGCCGGCCGGCGTGAGGAACTGATGCGGCTCGCGGCCGCGCTCCAGACCATGCGGGGGGTGCCGGCGGCGCCGGCGCTGCATCCGATGGGGCCGCTGGGCGCGGCGCGGGCCGCGGCGATCATCGAGAGGTCCACGCCGGCCTTGCAGGCCGAGGCGGCGCAGGCGGCCGAGCTGCTGGCGGCCGTCGAGGCGGCGCGCGACGTGCAGGCAGCGGGCATGTCCGACCTCGCCTCGGGGCTTGCGGCGCTCGAGGCGGCGCGCAACGCGCTTGCGGTGCGCCTGCCCGCCGAGACGCCGGAATTGGATGCCAGCCTCGCCGCGCTGGTGCGCCAGAGCGACACGCTGACCGCGCTGGCGGCAAGCGTCGCCGGGCCGGCGGCCGAGCCGGGGCCGGTGCCGGAGGGCGCCTTCGCCTGGCCCGTGCGCGGGCGGGTGGTGCTGGGGTACAACGAGCCGGATGGCGGGCGGCTGCGGCGGCCGGGCATCGTGCTCGGCGCGCCGGGCCTGTCGCTGGTCTCGGCGCCCGAGGCCGGGAGCGTGCGCTATGCGGGGCCGTTCCTTGATTTCGGCTATGTCGTCGTGCTGCAGACCGCGCCCGATACGCTGGTCGTGCTGGCGGGTCTGGCCGAGCTCAGCACCTCGACCGGGGCCGTGGTGGGGCGCGGCGACCTGCTCGGCCGGCTGGGCGGACGTAACGTCACGGTTGAAGAATATGTGATGCTGCCGCATGCAGAGACTGGCGCAGGCGCGCTCGAAACGCTCTATATAGAGATCCGGCACGGACGCGGCCCGGTGGATCCGGTATCCTGGTTCGGCAGCGAGAACGGATGGGAAGGCGACCGATGAAACCGATGAAGAAGATCTGGCTGGCCGGATTCGGCGGCGCGCTCCTCGGCGTTGTGGTGGCGACCCAGTGGGCCGGTCCGATCGTGGCGCAGGAGACCGAGCGGAACCGTACGGTCTACGAACAGCTCGATCTCTTCGGCGACATCTTCGAGCGCATCCGCTCCGCCTACGTCGAGGAGGTGGACGAGAAGGCGCTGATCCAGAGTGCTATCAACGGCATGCTGACCTCGCTCGATCCGCATTCGTCCTATCTGCCGCCCGACGACTTCGACGACATGCAGGTGCAGACCCGCGGCGCCTTCGGGGGGCTCGGCATCGAGGTCACGCAGGAAGAGGGCTTCGTCAAGGTCGTGGCGCCGATGGAGGGCACGCCGGCCGATCGCGCCGGGCTGCAGCCGAACGACCTCATCACCCATGTGAACAGCGAGAGCGTGCTCGGCCTGACGCTGAACCAGGCGGTCGACCTTATGCGCGGACCGGTGGGCTCGGAGATCACCATCACCGTGGTGCGTGAGGGCACGCCCGAGCCGTTCGACGTGGCGCTGACGCGCGAGACGATCGAGCTGACCGCCGTGCGCTCGCGGCTGGAGGATGGCGTCGTGGTTCTGCGGCTGACCACGTTCAACGAGCAGACCTTCCCCAACCTGGAGGCGCAGCTCAAGGAACAAGTCGAGGCCGCCGGCGGCATCGACGCCGTGACGGGCTTCGTGATCGACCTGCGCAACAACCCGGGCGGCCTGCTGAACCAGGCGATCTCGGTGACGGATGCCTTCCTGGAATCGGGCGAGATCGTCTCGACCCGCGGGCGCGACCCGCGCGACAGCGAGCGCTACAACGCGACGCCCGGCGATCTGGCGCAGGGCAAGCCGATCGTGGTGCTGATCAACGGCGGCTCGGCCAGCGCCTCCGAGATCGTCGCGGGCGCGCTGAAGGACCATCGCCGCGCGGTGGTGATCGGCACCCAGAGCTTCGGCAAGGGTTCTGTGCAGACGATCATGCCGGTGCAGGGCGAGGGGGCGATGCGCCTGACCACGGCGCGCTACTACACGCCCTCGGGACGTTCGATCCAGGCGCTCGGCGTGGCGCCCGACATCATCGTGCAGCCGCAGCCGGTCCCGCCGGCGGGCGCGGAGAACGGGGACGAGCCGGCCGGCCCGTCGTTCCGGTCCGAGGCCGATCTCCGCGGCTCGCTCGCGAACGACTCGCTGACCGAGGACGAGCGCAAGATCCTCGAGGAGGACAAGGCGCGCCAGGAAGAGACCGCGCGGCTGCGGGCCGAGGATTACCAGCTGTCCTATGCGATCGACATGCTGCGGGGCATGTCCTTCCTGACCGCGAACCGGGCCAACTGACGCTTGCAACGGCGATGACCGAGGCGGAGATCCTTGCCCTGCCCTACCGGCCCTGCGTCGGGCTGGTGCTGCGCAACCCGGCGGGGCGGATCTTCGCCGGGCAGCGGATCGACAATCCCGGCGGTGCCTGGCAGATGCCGCAGGGTGGCATCGACCCCGGCGAGACCCCGGAAGTGGCGGCGCTACGCGAGCTGGGCGAGGAGACCGGGATCCCGCCCGATGCGGTCGAGATCCTCGACGCGACGCCGGACTGGATCACCTACGACCTGCCCCATGACCTGGTGCCGCAGATCTGGAAGGGCCGCTTCCGGGGCCAGCGGCAGCGCTGGTTCCTGATGGACTTCCACGGCGACGACGCGATGATCGACATCGCCAAGGAACATCCCGAGTTCAGCGCCTGGGCCTGGATGCGGCCCGACGAGCTGATCGCGCGCATCGTCCCGTTCAAGCGGGCGACCTATGCGGCGGTTTTCGAGGCGTTCCGCGGGCGGCTGGGGTAGGCCACGCACGCGCGTCCCGCGGCGGGACACGGATCAATTCATTGAAGCTGCAGTAATACATCAGTGGAGCGGCCGGGCCGCAGGCCCGGCCGCCTGTCGCTTGCGCCCGGTCAGGCGCGTTTGACGAGGCTGATGACCAGCAGGACCAGAATGGCACCGATCATCGCCGAGATGATGGCGCCGATGATCCCGCCTCCGAGGCCAATTCCGATCGCGGGCAACAGCCAACCGGCCACCACCGCGCCGACAATGCCGAGCACGACATTGCCGACCAGACCCATGCCGCCGCCCTTGACCAACATGCTCGCGAGCCAGCCGGCGATGCCGCCGACGATGATCCAGACGATCAGCGCAACCAGGACGCTGGTGCCTTCAACGGCTGCTTGTTCCATGCCTTCACGCTCCTTTTATGTGCGTCCCCAACGCCTTGGGGGCACGTCCGTTCCATTTCGCAGGCGGGAGCACGCCAGTTCGGAACTGCTTGCCGCATGCGTCGGAAGCACGGTGATCATAGCTGAAAGCGCGATTTGATGCGACACATCCGCAGGTTGCTGGTGCGCGATCGCCTCTGACCTGTGCTCGCCGCGCTACGTCGCGCGGCGCCGGGCGTTCATTCCTCCGCCAGGCGGGCCAGCTCGTCGAGCGACATCATCGCGAAGAACCCGCCTCCCGACCAGACGCCGAATCGGCCCTCGTGCTCGACGCCGAGCTCTACCAGCCGGTAGAAACTCTTGCGGTCGATCAGCGCCTCGAGCACGCCGCCACCGGGAGCGCGGACGTACAGATAGGGCGCCGGTGCTCCCGAGCTCGGATCACGAGCAAACCGCAGCGGATGCTCCGGCCCGGCCGCGACCGTGTCGCCGACATGGGTGGTGAAGCTCAGGCACTGGTCGCGCCCAGTGCCGCTAGCGGCGAAGTCCACCGCGACGAAGGGCGCGTCCTCGACGGTGATGCCGACCTTTTCAACCGGCGTGACGAGGAAGAACCGGTCTCCCTCGCGCTTGAGGATGGACGAAAAGAGCTGCACCAGCGGCTTCCGACCGATCGGCGTGCCGAGATAGAACCAGGTTCCGTCGCGCGCGATGCGCATGTCGAGGTCCCCGCAGAACGGCGGGTTCCAGAGATGTACCGGTGGCGCTCCACGACCGCCCGCGGCTCGGGCGGCAGCGGCTAATCCTTCGGCAGATGCCGGCTGAGCGCCTCGGCTGTCCGGTTTGTGATCGGGTTCGGGCATTGTCCCGTGCCGGTTGCACGTTATTGTGCCCGAGATAGCGGCGCCCGGGCCGACGGGCAACCGTCCCGGCCATCATCGGCGCCAACGGAGCCCAGCGGAGCGGCCTAATGACCCATGACACGGCGATGATGGCGGAGATCGAGGCCACCGGCGCACGGCTGGTGGCGGCGCGCGAGATGATCGCGCGGCGCATCATCGGGCAGGAGGCGGTGGTCGAGCAGACGCTGATCGCCATTCTCTGCGGCGGGCACGGGCTGCTGGTCGGCGCGCCGGGGCTGGCCAAGACACGGCTGGTCGAGACGCTCGGCACGGTGCTGGGGCTGAGCGCCAACCGGGTGCAGTTCACGCCCGACCTGATGCCGGCGGACATCCTCGGCGCCGAGGTGCTGGAGACGGGGGCGGACGGCACGCGCGCCTTCCGCTTCATCGACGGGCCGATCTTCTGCCAGCTCCTGATGGCCGACGAGATCAACCGCGCCAGCCCGCGCACCCAGTCGGCGCTTTTGCAGGCGATGCAGGAGCACGAGGTCTCGGTCGCGGGCCAGCGGCGGCCGCTGCCCGAACCCTTCCACGTGCTCGCCACCCAGAACCCGCTCGAGCAGGAAGGCACCTATCCCTTGCCCGAGGCGCAGCTCGACCGGTTCCTGCTGCAGATCGACGTGGGCTATCCCGAGCGCGATGCCGAGCGGGCGATCATCCTGGCCACCACGGGCCTCGACGACGCCCGGGCCGAGCCGGTGCTGGACGCGGCGAGCCTGATCGCGGCGCAGCGGCTGATCCGCCGTTTGCCGGTGGGCGAGGCGGTCATGGAGCGCATCCTCGATCTGGTGCGCGCCGCCCGGCCCGGCACGGCCGAGACGCATGTCGCGGTGCGCGATGCGGTGAGCTGGGGGCCGGGGCCGCGCGCGGCGCAGGCGCTGATGCTGGCAATCCGGGCGCGGGCGCTGTTGCAGGGCCGACTGGTGCCGGGGATGGACGACGTGGCGGCGCTGGCGCATCCGGTGCTGGTGCATCGCATGGCGCTGGGCTTCGCCGCCCGCGCCGAGGGGCAGACGCTCGACGCGCTGATCGCCCGGCTGGTCGGTGATCTCTTGGGGATGGAGGCTGCGGCGTGATGCAGCCCCGCGCCCGGGGCCGGGACAAGCCCCAGGGCCCGGTCGGGCTTCGGCGCGACGCGGAGAAGATCGCCGGCGCGCTGCCGCCGCTGCTGGCCGAGGCGGAGATGCTGGCCGGCACCGTGGCCATGGGCGTGCATGGGCGCCGGCGGGCGGGTCATGGCGAGGATTTCTGGCAGTACCGCCAGGCGGTGCCGGGCGATGCGCGATCCATGGTCGACTGGCGCCGGTCCGGCCGGTCAGACGCGCAGTTCATCCGCGAGATGGAATGGGAGGCGGCGCAGACCGTCTGCCTCTGGGTCGATGACGCACTGTCGATGGATTATCGCGATCCGGAAAACGACGATTTCAAGGCGCGGTCAAAATACGAGCGCGCCGCGCTGCTGGCGCTGGCGCTGTCGGTGCTGCTGATCAAGGCGGGCGAGCGGGTCAGCCTGCTCGGCACCGCCGCGGCGCCGCCGCGCGGGGGGCGGGCACAGCTGAACCGCATGGCGCTGGAGCTGGGCGGCGATCCGCGCGAGGACCGCCCCGACTACGGCGCGCCGCCGCCGGGCCGGATGCCACGCAATGCGCAGGCGATGTTCTTCTCGGATTTCCTCGGCGATCCTGAAGACCTGCTGCCGGCGCTGTCGCAGGCGGCCGATCAGGGGCTGCGCGGCTGTTTCGTGCAGGTGCTCGACGAGAGCGAGGAGGTATTTCCCTTCGACGGCCGGCTGGTGTTCGAGAGCATGGGCGGCGCCACCCGGTTCGAGACCCAGCGCGCGCGGGCGCTGCGCGAGGCCTATGCCGGACGGCTGGCCGCGCGGCGCGCGCATCTGCAGGAGCTGGCGCGGCGCATTGGCTGGCGGGTGATGTTCCATCGCACCAGCGAGGCGCCGCGGGTGGCGCTGCTTTGGCTCTACATGGCGCTGGGGGCGCGGACATGACCATCGGGGCGCTGGCCTTCGTCGCGCCCTGGCTGCTGCTGGGGCTGGCGGCGCTGCCGGTGCTCTGGTGGCTGCTGCGCGCGGTGCCCCCGGCGCCGGCACGGCGGGCCTTTCCGGGCGTGCGGCTGCTCTTGGGGCTGACCGATCCCGAGCGGATGCCCGAGCGTACGCCCTGGTGGCTCATGCTTCTGCGGATGGCGGCGCTGGCGGCGGCGATCATCGCCTTTGCCGGGCCGGTGCTGAACCCGCGCGCCGAGGGGCAGGAGGGGCCCCTGATGGTGCTGATCGACGGAGGCTGGGCCGATGCGCCGGGCTGGGGCGCGCGGATCGACCGGGTCGCCGCCGCTCTGGAGACGGCGGGGCGCGACGGGCGACCAGTGGCGGTGGTCAGCCTGGCGGGCACGCCGCCCGCCGAGGGCGGGATCGCCTGGCGCAGCGCCGCGGAATCGGCAGGGCGGCTTCCCGGCCTCTCGCCCATGGCATGGGCGCCGGACCGCACCGCCTGGGCCGACTGGCTCGAGGGGCAGGCGGGCGAGGCGTTCGAGACGCTCTGGGTCGCCGACGGGGTTGGCCATGGCGGCGAGGCGGAGCTGGCCGAGGTGCTGGTCGGCCGCGGGCCGGTGACTGTGGCCGTGCCGGGACGCGCGGCACATGCGCTGACCCCGCCGCGGCTCGAGGGGGGCGAGTTCCGCGTCGAGGTGCTGCGCGCCGAGGCGGCGGGTGCGGAGGCGGTCGGCCTGACTGCCATCGGGCCGGATCCGAACGGGGTCGAGCGGGTGCTCGGCAGCGCCGTGGTGGATTTCGCTTCCGGCGCCGGTGCGGCCGACGCCAGGCTCGACCTGCCGATCGAGCTGCGCAACCGCGTGGCGCAGGTGCGGCTGGCCGAGGGAGCCTCGGCAGGCGGGGTGGTGCTCGCCGACGACGCCGTGCGCCGGCGCAAGGTGGGGCTGCTGTCAGGGCGGGCCAGCAGTGAGGCGCAGGACCTGATCGACCCGCTGCACTATCTGCGCGAGGCGCTGGAGCCGATCGCCGAGACCATCGAGGCGCCACTGGCGGAGACGCTGAACACCGCGCCCGACGTGCTGATCCTCGCCGATGTCGGCGAGATCGGTGAAGCCGAGCGCGCGCTGCTGCTGCCCTGGATCGAGAAGGGTGGCGTGCTGGTGCGTTTTGCCGGGCCGCGCCTGGCGCAGTCGGGCGCAGGTCAGCTGGAGGCCGATCCGCTGTTGCCGGTCCGCCTGCGCGCAGGGGGCCGGTCGGTGGGTGGCGCCATGTCCTGGGGCGCGCCGCGGCAGCTGCGTCCCTTCGAGGCCGAGGGGCCCTTCGCGGGGCTGGAGGTGCCCGGCGATGTCGATATCCGCGCCCAGGTGATGGCCCAGCCCGACCCGGACCTGCCGCAGCGGGTGCTGGCGAGCCTCGAGGACGGCACGCCGCTCGTCACCGCCGCCCCGAGGGGCGACGGGCGGGTCGTGCTGTTCCATGTCACGGCCAATGCTGACTGGTCGAGCCTGCCGCTCTCGGGCCTCTTCGTCGACATGCTCGGACGACTGGTGCAGGGCGCGGGCGGGCTCGGGCCGGCGGCCGGCGAGATCGAGGGCGGGATCTGGACGCCGCAGCAAGTGCTGAACGGCTTCGGCGCGCTCGAGGCGCCCACTCTGATGGCCGGCGTGCCAGGCGAGCAGCTCGCCGAGGCGCGACCCACGGCTGGAATGCCGCCGGGGATCTACGCCAGCGGCGAGCGGCGGGTGGCGCTCAATCTCCTGCGCCCGGGCGACCGGCTGGCGCCGATGGCCGCTCTGCCCGACGGCGTGGTCTTCGAGGCCATGGACCGCGCCGAGGAGCGCCCGCTCGGGCCTTGGCTGCTGGGTATCGCGCTCGTGCTGCTCGCCGCGGACGTGCTGGCGACGCTGTGGCTCGCGGGCCGCTTCGTTCCCGGGGCGCGACAGGCGGGCCGGGCGGCAGCGGTCGCGATGATCGCCGCGGGACTGGCGCTCACCGCCGATCCGGGCCTCGCCCAGCCATCGGGCGGCAACACCCCCGAGGGCGAGGCGCGCGAGATCTATGCCGCCAACGAGACCGTGCTCGCCTATGTGATGACCGGGAATGCGCGCGTCGACGCCGCCAGCGCCGCCGGGCTCGCGGGGCTGAGCCGCGAGCTCTTCGTGCGCACGGCGATCGAGCCGGCGGACCCGGTGCCGGTCGATCTCGAACGCGACGAGCTCTCGCTCTACCCGTTCCTCTACTGGCCGGTGCTGGAGAGCCAGCCGCTGCCCTCGGACGCCGCCTACGCCCGGCTGAACGAGTTCCTGCGCCATGGCGGCATGATCCTCTTCGACACCCAGGATGCCGATCTCGGCCGCTCGATCTCGGGCACCACCCCGAACGGGCGCGCGCTGCAGCGCCTGGCGATGCGCCTCGACGTCCCGCCGCTCGAGACCGTTCCCCACGACCATGTGCTGACACGGACCTTCTACCTGCTGCAGGACTTTCCCGGCCGCTGGATGGGTGCGCCGGTCTGGGTCGAGGCGGCCCCCGCGGCCGAGGAGGTCGAGGGCATGCCGTTCCGCAACCTCAATGACGGCGTGACCCCGGTGGTGATCGGCGGAAACGACTGGGCGGCCGCCTGGGCGGTGCAGCCGAACGGACAGGCGATGTTCCCGGTGGGCCGCGGCATCGCCGGCGAGCGCCAGCGTGAGATGGCCATCCGCTTCGGGGTCAACCTGATCATGCATGTGATGACCGGCAACTACAAATCCGACCAGGTGCACGTGCCCGCCCTGCTCGACCGGCTGGGGCAGTAGGCGATGCAGGCGATCGGCTTCGACCCGCAGATCCCGATCGGGATCATCGCCGCCCTCGCGGGGCTGAGCCTCGTGGTGCTGGCGCTGGCGCTCTGGTACCGGCTGGCCGGCTGGTGGCTGCGCGCGCTGGCGGCGCTGGTGCTGCTGATTGCGCTGGCCCAGCCGTCCTGGCGGCAGGAGGATCGGCTGCCGGTGCCCGGCATCGCGCTCGTCGTGCTGGATGAGAGCGCCTCGAACCGCATCGCCGACCGGCCGGAGCAGGTCGCCGCCACGCGCGCGGCGCTGGAGGCGCGCCTGGCCGCACTGGCCGAGACGGGCGCGCTGGAGGTGCGCGAGCTGCGCGTCACTGACGGCGGAACCGACGGCACGCGGCTCATGTCCGCGCTGGCCGAGGCGGCGGCGGAACTGCCGGGCGAGCGGATCGCCGGGGCGATCCTTGTCACCGACGGGCAGGTCCACGACGCGGGGGCGCTCGGCACCTTCCCCGCGCCGGTGCACGTGCTGCTGACCGGCAGCGCCGAGGACTGGGACCGGCGGGTGGTGGTGGAGACCGCGCCGGCGTTTGCGATCATCGGCGAGCCGGTCAGCCTGGTGCTGCGTGTCGAGGATCTGGGCGCGGCGCCGGGGCCCGGTGGCGTGGCGCCGCTGACGATCTCGCTCGACGGGAGCGAACCCATCCGCTTCGACGTGCCTGTTGGCCGGCCGGTGACGCTGCCGGTGACGATCGAGCGCGGCGGGATCAACGTGCTCGAGATCGCGACGCCCGAGGTGGCGGGCGAGCTGACCCCGCGCAACAACGCCGCGATCGTCTCGATCAACGGCGTGCGCGACCGGCTGCGGGTGCTGCTCGTCTCGGGTGAGCCCTATGCAGGCGAGCGGACTTGGCGCAACCTGCTGAAGTCCGACAGTGCCGTCGATCTGGTGCATTTCACCATCCTGCGCCCGCCGGAAAAGCAGGATTTCGTGCCGGTCTTCGAGCTGAGCCTGATCGCCTTCCCGACCCAGGAGCTGTTCATGGAGAAGGTCGACGAGTTCGACCTGATCATCTTCGATCGCTACCGGCGCCGCGGGATCCTGCCGAACCACTATTTCGACAACATCGCACGTTATGTGCAGAACGGCGGCGCGCTGCTGATCGGTGCGGGTGAGGATTTCGCCGGGGTCGACAGCCTCTATCGCTCGTCGCTGCGCGACATCCTGCCGGTGGTCCCGACCGCGCGGGTGGTCGAGGAGGGCTTTCATCCGCGCATATCCGAGATCGGCGCGCGCCATCCGGTGACGGCCGAGCTCGACGCCCATGCGCCGCGGCCCACCGCCGAGGACGGCACCCCCGGCTGGGGGCGGTGGTTCCGGCTGGTGGATGTCGACGCCATCAGCGGCCAGACGGTGATGACCGGACCGGGCGATCGGCCGCTCCTGGTGCTCGACCGGCAGGGCGAGGGGCGCATCGCGGTGATGGCGTCGGACCAGGCCTGGCTCTGGAGCCGCGGCTATGAGGGGGGCGGGCCGCATCTGGAGCTGCTGCGCCGGCTGGCGCACTGGCTGATGCAGGAGCCCGAACTCGAGGAGAACGTGCTGCGCGGCACGGCGGAGGGCGGCGAGATCGTCATCACCCGCCGCACGCTCGAGGCCGAGGTGCCGGCGGTCGAGATCGACAGCCCTTCGGGCGAGGCGAGCGAGGTGGCCTTGAGCGAGGTCGCGCCCGGGCGCTGGGAGGCGCGGGTGCCCGCCACCGAGGACGGCGTCTGGCGGCTGGCCAACGGCGATCTGGCGGCAGTGGCGGTGGTCGGCCCGCCGGCACCGCGCGAATTCGAGAACCCCGTCTCGAGCGGCGAGGTGCTCGCTCCGGTCGCCGCCGCCACCCGCGGCGACGTTCGGCGCATCGAGGCGGGGGGGACACCCGAGATCCGCATGGTGCGCGAGGGTCGGGCAACGTCGGGGCGCGGCTGGATCGGTCTGACCGACCGCGAGGCCTTCCAGCTACGCGACATTCGCCAGGTGGCGCTGGCGCCCGCCTGGCTGATGCTGATCCTCGCCGCCACCCTCGCCGTCGCGGCCTGGAGGGTCGAGGGACGCTGAAGGCGATTCGGGGCTGCGCGCGAGTCAAACAGCCGCGCGGCACAAGCTGTGATTGATCGACCCACATGAATTCATCGCATCCCGGCAAAATCGTGGCCTAACAAACCTTGGCACGTGCTTGTTGTTGACTCGTGCAGATATGACTGTTCTCCTTACGTTCAGTCATTTTACGGGTGCGAGTATGGTTCTGTGGCGCTGTGTTCTGGCAGGAGTCTGCCTGTGGGTTTCGGGCGCCGCCCAGGCCGCGACCGTTACCTTTCAGTACGTCGGCGCGACGGCGCGCGTCTCGAACGTCGCCGACCCCGAGGCGCGGCCGGGGTTCAACACCGGCGTGCTGACGATCGACCGCAGCCGACTGGCGGGGGACGGGTCGCTCGCTAACCGCACCATCAGCTATACGCCCTATTCCGACGACTACGATCCGTCGGCCGAGGCCGTCAGCTTCGACTTCGCGCTCGGCACCGGCAGCGAGGAGGTGTCCTACGCTCTGGGCTTCGATGCCGAGGAGAACCTCGTTTCCTGGAGCTTCCGCACCTTCTTCGAGCTGACGCCCAGCCACTGGCAGCAGTTCTCGGTGAGCAGGATGGGCGAGTTCTACTACGACTACGACGCCATCGACAGCACCGCCCACCGGACCGCCGAGAGCTTCCTCGCCGGGCTCGGGCTGGAAGAAGGCTCGCCCGACTACCGCGAACAGTACTGCGGCGGCTGGGCGGGACCCGGCTTCGACTGCGCCGAATGGGGCGGACCCTCCGCGGCCTGGTCGGCGGTGTTCATTGCGCTCGACGGCGGCAGCTGGTTCCGCGACGATCCCGATGGCTATGCCGCTCAGCTCGGGCTCGCCCGGCTGGCGGCTCTGGCGAGCCCGCCCAGCAGCTATCACGACCTGCGCGAGACACCCTCCACCATCCCCGTGCCGGCGCCCCTCCTGCTGATGGGCAGCGCGCTTGCCGGTCTCGCGCTGATGCGCCGACGCGGCTCCCGGTCCGACCGTTCAGGCAAGATCAACGATTATTGATCCGGCGATCATCGCAGGGATCGATGGAATTGCGCCTTTGCAAACCTGCGGCCGCGCAGTCTAGCGCCCGCGGTTCGGTCGGCGCGTGAGCCAGAGAAGAACCGCGATCCCCGCCAGCACCGGCGCCAGCGGCAGGCCGGCGAGCGTTGCGCCCACGGGCTCCCAGAGGGAGCGCGCCTGGAGTGCGGCGAGCAGGCCGCTCCAGCGCTCGGGCCAGGTCTCGGCCAGCACCGCCTCGATCGAGGCGAACCGGTAGGCATAGCCCTGCCCGATCGTCGCCTGCCAGTCGACGACGGCCCGCCAGAGCGCAGCCGCGAGCAGGAGCAGGATCAAGACGAGGCGCACGGGCGCTCAACCTGGGGACGATGCTGCATGCCGGCATCCTAGCTTCATTGACGCCCGGTGCAAACCGCCGCTAACACTCGGGCGATCGAACGAGGACCCCATGCATCAGGATTTCACCCGCCGCACCACACCGGAAACCGGCGCGGGTCGCATCGCCACATTGCGCGACGAGATGGCCAGGGCCGGCGTGGACGCGTTTCTGATCCCGCGCGCCGACGCCCATCAGGGCGAGACCGTCGCCCCCCACGACGAACGCCTGGCCTGGCTCACCGGCTTCACCGGCTCGGCCGGGCTGGCCGTGGTTACTGCCGACCACGCCGCGGTGATCGTTGATGGCCGCTATACCCTGCAGGTCCGCAGCGAGTGCGATCCGGCAGTCTTTACCTTCCTGCACCATCCCGACGACAGGCCCGGAGACTGGCTGGCGGAGGTTCTTCCCGCGAGCGCGCGCGTCGGCTTCGATCCCTGGCTGCACACCGCGGACGAGATCGAGCGGCTGGAAGGCCCGCTTGCGCCGCGGCAGACCGCGCTGATCCGGGTCGCGAACCTGGTCGACGCCGTCTGGGAGGATCAGCCCGCCCCGCCGGCGCGGCCGATCCTGCCCTATCCCGAGGCGCTGGCGGGACGAAGCAGTGCCGACAAGCGGGCCGCTTTGTCGGAAGTTCTGATCGCCGAGGATCTGGCGGCGGCGGTGCTGAGCGCGCCGGATTCGATCGCCTGGCTGCTGAACATCCGCGGCTCGGACATCGCCCGGACGCCGGTGACGCTCGGCTTCGCCATCCTGCATGCCGGCGGGCGCGTGGATCTGTTTGTCGATCCGGCGGCAGCGGATGCGGAGGTGCGGGCGCATCTGGGGCCGGAGGTGGCGATCCGTGGCCGCGACGGCTTCGGGCCGGCGCTCGATGCGCTGACCGGGCGGGTGGCAGTGGATAGGGCGCGCGCGCCGGTGTGGGTCTCGGACCGACTGGCGGCCGGCAGGGCGGAGATCGTCTGGCGCGCCGATCCCTGCCTGGTGCCGAAGGCGACCAAGACCCCGGCCGAGATCGCGGGGACCCGGGCGGCGCATATGCGCGACGGGGCGGCGATGGCCGAGTTCCTGGCCTGGCTGGAACGGACGGCGCCGGAAGGCGGGCTGACCGAGATCGACGTGGTGCGCCGGCTGGAGGCCGCGCGGCGGGCGACGGGCGAGTTGCGCGACATTTCCTTCGAGACGATCTGCGGCGCGGGGCCGAACGGGGCGATCGTGCACTACCGGGTCAACGCGGCGACGAACCGGGCGGTCGTGCCTGGGGAGCTGCTGCTGATCGACAGCGGCGGGCAGTATCTGGACGGAACGACCGACATCACCCGCACGGTGGCGGTGGGCGAGGTGCCGCCGGAGGCGCGGGGGCCGTTCACGCGGGTGCTGAAGGGGGTTATCGCCATGTCGCGGCTGCGCTGGCCGGTCGGGCTGGCGGGACGGGACATCGACGCCGTCGCGCGGGCCGCGCTGTGGCAGGCGGGGATGGACTACGATCACGGGACCGGACACGGGGTCGGGGCCTATCTGGGCGTGCATGAGGGGCCGGCATCGCTGTCGCGGCGTGGCGCCGAGCCGATCCGGCCCGGGATGATCCTGTCGATCGAGCCGGGATACTACCGCGAGGGCGCCTTCGGGATCCGGATCGAGAACCTGGGGGTGGTGACGGAGCCCGAGGTGCCCGCGGGCGGCGAGCGGGAGATGCTGGGGTTCGAGACGATCACCCTGGCCCCGATCGACCGGCGACTGATCGAGCCTGCGCTGCTGACCCCCGAGGAAACGGCCTGGCTCGACGCCTACCATGCCCGCGTTCTGGAGGCGCTGACGCCGCTGGTGGAGCCGGAGACCGCGCGCTGGCTGGCATCGGCGTGCCGGGCGATCGGCGAGGGGTAAGGCTGGGGTGCTCAACGTTGAGCATCGATGTAACGCATTGATTTTTAGGAATTATTGCCGCAGCGTTAATTTGAGCGTAACCTGTGTCGGCGGCGCTAGCCGCCGCCGCAGAGCTGCGGAGCCTTTGCCGCGGCATAGGTGCGGGTGAGATCGAGCTTTCCCGGTTCGACGAGCAGGACAAGCTCGTCGCGGCCGACTATCACGACCTCGGCGCGGACCGTGACCGCATCCTCCTCCCAGACGACAACCGCGTCCTCGACCCAGCGCCAGGGCGCCATCCGCCAGGTCTCGTGGCAGGAATCCATCACCAGCGTCCCGTCCGAGACGAAAACAAGGAACGAGCCGGGCGCCTGATCCGCGTCCTGCGCGAGCCAGACGCGGTCCTCGACCATCTCGCGAGTGGGGCCGCTGCCCGATCCGGGAAAGGCGACACCCGGCACATCGGGGACCGGGACATGCGCGCAGGCGCCGAGGGCAAGGATGAGGCCGATCGCGGAGACCCGGCCCGGGCGGGTCAAAACGGCACGTCCTCGGCCGCGATGACGAAGCGCGCCACCACGTTCTTGCGGCCGGCCTTCTCGAAGTCGATGGCGAGCTTGTCGCCCTCGATCCCGGTCACGCTGCCGTAGCCGAACTTCTGGTGGAAGACCCGCGTGCCGATCTCGAAGGCCGAGACGGCGCCGGCGTCGATCACCATGTTGCGCGCCTCCTGGGGCTGCGACATGGGCCGGCTCTGCGCGCGGGTCTGCATGCGCCGCCAGCCGGGGGAGTTGTAGACATCGGCCTTGGCGGCCGCATCGGCCAGCGTAGGGGCGGGCTGCACCGCCGCCGCTCCGAAGCCGCCGCCGTAGAGGCCCGGCGGGGTCAGCACCTCGACATGCTCGGAGGGCAGCTCGTCGATGAAGCGCGAGGGCATCTGGCTCTGCCACTGATTGTAGACGCGGCGGTTGGCGGCGAAGCTGATCGTGGCGAGGCGCTGGGCGCGGGTGATGCCCACATAGGCGAGGCGGCGTTCCTCCTCGAGACCCTTGAGGCCGGACTCGTCCATGGAGCGCTGGGACGGGAAGAGGCCATCCTCCCAGCCGGGGAGGAATACGGCCGGGAATTCGAGGCCCTTGGCGGCGTGGAGCGTCATGATCGAGACCTTGGGCGTGCCCTCGTCCTGCTCGTTCTCCATCACGAGACTGACGTGTTCGAGGAAGCCCTGCAGGTTCTCGAACTCGCCCAGCGCGCGGACGAGTTCCTTGAGGTTCTCCAGCCGGCCGGCGGCATCGGGGGACTTCTCCGCCTGCCACATGGCGGTGTAGCCGCTCTCGTCGAGGATGCGCTCGGCCAGCGCGACGTGGTCGCCGGCC
>CAYLHK010000077.1:0-16646 GCA_964383295.1 uncultured Rhodovulum sp. | reverse complement strand
CCTGGGCTCGGAGCCCGAGCCCAGGATGCGGCCCGAGAACGGGCAGATCGAGAACGGGCAGGAATGCCGCGAATAGCCGTAGGCCATCTTGTTGACGAACAGGAAATCGCCGATCAGCAGCGTCGGCTTCATCGAGCCCGATGGGATCCAGAAGGGCTGGAAGAACAGGGTGCGGATGACGCCCGCCAGCAGGAGCGCGTAGACGATCGTCTTGACCAGCTCGGCAAAGCCGCCCTTGCTCTTTCCCTTGCTGTCGCTCGCCATGCCGTCCTTCCCGGATGGGGCTGGTGCGCCCGCCGCCTTGTCGCCGGTGCCTCTCGGCCTGTCAAGGCGGCGGCCCGCGGCGGCATGCAGCGGATCACCGCCGAACGGCGGAATGGGGGCCGTTCTCCTTGCCAACCGTGGCCGCGCATGTTTGCCTGCCGCCGAATTCCATCCTCAGGAGAAGCCAGCCATGCAGTCCATCCTTCGCAGCCCTGTCCCGATCGTGGCCCTCGTGCTGGCGCTGGGCGCCTGTACCCAGGTTGAGCGGGCGGGCGATGAGGTGGTGGCTGCGGTCGAGGGTGAAGCCGCCTGCGGTGCCGGGCCGTTCGAGACCTTCGTCGGCCAGCGGGTCGATGCGCTCAACGAGGTGGAGCTGCCGGCCGGCTCGCGGGTGCTGTTCCCGACCACGCCGGCGACCATGGACTTCAACCCCGAGCGGCTGAACGTCTCGGTTGACGGCAACGACACGATCACCCGCGTCTACTGCGGCTGACCCGCCCCCCGGCGGCGCAGGAGCAGCCAGGGCACCACGCCCAGAGGCGCCAGCAGCGCCAGCGCCACGGGCAGCCCGAAGGCGGTGGCTAGCAGGCCGATCGCCGGTGGGCTGATGAGGAAGGCGGTGAAGGCGATCAGCGCCAGCGTCGCCACGTTGCCCTCGGTCCGCTGGCCCGGCATCCGGGCGACGATCGACATGGTGAGCGGGTAGATGTTGGCGCAGCCCGCGCCCGCCAGCGCGGCGAAGGGCATCGACAGCCACAGGCTGGGTGAAAGCCCGAAGCCCCCGATGGCGATGCCCATCAGCGCGGCCGAGGCGCGGATCACCGGCTCGGGGCCGAACCGTTCGGCCAGCCGGTCGCCGGCAAGGCGGGTGAGCGCCATCACGAAGGCGAAGATCGAGAAGGTTGCGGCCGTCGCGAAGGGGCCGGCCCCCACATGCTCGCGCAGAAGCAGGGCCGACCATTCCATCATCGCGCCCTCGATGAAGAGCGCGCCGATCGGCACCAGGCAGAGCAGCAGCAGCGGCCCCCTGGGCAACTGGTAGCGGGTCGAGGGCGCGGCGGTCGCGGGCTCGTCGGCGAGCAGCCGGGCGCCGAAGGCGATGTTCAGCAGGGCGAAGACCGGCTGCAGCACCATTTGCTGGGTCAGGAAGCTGAACCCCGCCTCGGCGAAGATCCCGCCGATCAGCGCGCCCCCCACGGCGCCGAAGCTCCAGAACGCGTGGCAGCGGGTCATGATCCGCCGGCCGAGCGCCTTCTCGGTCTGGCTCGCCTTGGCGTTCATGGCGACTTCGATCGTCGCGATCGAGACCCCGCAGAGAAACAGGGCGAGACCGAGCGAGGGGGCGTTCCAGGCAAGCGCCGGGCCGATGAAGGTGATCAGGAACAGCGACCCGCCCCAGATGCAGGCGGCCTTGATGCCGAGCCAGGCGGTGATCCGGCCGACGACGAGAAAGCCTACCATGGTGCCCGCCGGCAGGCCGAACAGGCAGAAGGCCAGCGTCAGGACGTCGAGATCGAGCGCGGCCTTCACGTCCGGGATCCGCGGGAACCACGCCGACAGGCCGAGCGCATTGAGCGCGAAGACGATCTGCAGCGGAAGGAGTGTGTTGCGGTCGCGGGTCATCGGGGGCCTGGAGGATGGAAAGCGCCGTGGTACGCGGGGGCGCCTCAGGCGTCCAGCAGGGAAAGCGACTCGACTCTCCAGGGTGGATGGATACACTAGAACATAACAGGAACTCACGGGTGTCATGCCGGTGTTCACTCCGGTTTGGCCCCCTCTCAGAGACTGTCCGATGTCGTCGCGCCGCATCCTGTCGCTCTGGTTCCCGAGGCTTGCCGCCGAGCGGCTGCTGCGCGCGGTGCCGGGGCTTGCCGGCCGGCCGCTGGCGGTGGTGGCCGAGGTCAGGGGGGCGCTGACCCTCGCCAGCCTGACGGTCGAGGCCGAGGGGAAGGGGCTGCGGCGGGGCATGACCCTTGGCGATGCGCGGGCGATCTGCCCGGATCTCGCCACCCGCCCCGAGGACGCGCGGGGAGGGGGCAGATTTCTGGCGGTGCTCGGCCGCTGGGCCGGGCGGTTCAGCCCCTGGGTGGCCGCGGATGGCGGCGAGGGGCTGGTGCTCGACGTCACCGGCTGCGCGCATCTCTTCGGCGGCGAGGCGGGGCTGGTGGCGGAGGTCGAGGCGGACGCGGCGCGGCTGGGGCTGAGCCTGCGCCTCGGTCTTGCGGATACCCGCGGGGCGGCCTGGGCGGTGGCGCGTTTCGCCGGCGCGGCCGCCGGGCCGCTGCATGCGGGCGATGCGATCGACCAGGAGGCGCGGGCCACGCGGTCGCGGGCGCAGAAGCGGCGCTGGGAGCGGGGCGGGCCGTCGCCGGGGTCGGCGCAGACTGCGGCCCCGGGCCGTATCGTGATCGTGCCGCCGGGCGGAACGCTTGCCCATATCGGCCCCCTGCCGGTGGCGGCGCTGCGGATCGGACCGGAGGCGGTGTCGATGCTGAACGGGCTCGGGCTCCGGCGGATCGCGGATGTGGCGGTGCTGCCGCGCGCGCCGCTGGCGCGGCGGATCGGGCCCGAGGTGGCCGAGCGGCTGGACCAGGCGCTGGGGCGCATGGCCGAGCCGGTCTCGCCGGCGCCGCCGGGTCCGGTCTTCGCCCTGCGCCTGACCTTGCCCGAGCCGATCGCGCGCGAGGCCGACGTGCTGGCCGGGCTCGACCGGCTGCTGCCGCCGCTCTGCGCGCGGCTGCAGGCGGCGGGGCGGGGCGCGCGGCGGGTGCGGCTGACGCTGATGTGCACCGACGGGCGGGCGCTGGTGCGCGAGGTGGCGCTGGTGCGTCCTGCCGACCGGCCGGAGGCGATCCGGCCGCTAATGGCGCTGAAGCTCGAGGCACTCGGCGGCGCGCCGGAGACCGGCACCGGCATCGAGGCGCTGCGGCTGGAGGCGGTGGCGATGGAGCCGCTGGGACCGCGCCAGCGGCGGGCGGGGCTGGCGGGACCGGCCGCGGGGGAAGAGCCCGAGGCGCTGGGCGAGCTGCTGGGCCGGCTGGGGGCGCGGCTCGGCATCGAGGCGCTGACCCGGCTGCACCCGGCCGACAGCCATATCCCCGAGAAGGGCGACACGGTGATGGCGGCGGGCTTCTCGCAGCCGGCGCGGGACTGGCCGCGGCCGCCCGTGCCGCGGCCGCTGCTGATCTTCCCGCCCGAGCCGCTGCTGGCCCGTGACGACGAGGTCCCGCCACGGGCCTTCGTCTGGCGCCGGCGGCTGCGCCAGCGGGAGGCCGCCTTCGGACCGGAGCGGATCGCGTCGGAATGGTGGCTCGACGACCCTGCCTGGCGCGCGGGGCCGCGCGACTACTGGCGGGTGGAGACTGCGGAGGGGGTGCGGCTCTGGATCTATGGGCTGCGGGGCGGGGAGGCCGCCCCCGGCTGGTTCGCCCAGGGGCTGTTCGCGTGAAGAAGTCGGGCCTGCGCCTTAGCCGTACAGTACCGCGCGATCAGCGTAGCGGCCGCATGCCTGGGCGGCGGGCGGCCGCTGCTCGTGCCAGGGGGATGGACGCAAGCGCGACCTCGGCGCGCATGAACGACCACGCGCGTCATGGCGTCGCCGTGCGTCCCGCCCAGCCGCGCGTTGGGGTCAGCTCTCGTTCGGGCCGCGCAGGATGCGGATCCGGCTGCGGACCTGACGCCATTGCTCGGCGGTCTCGTAGCGTCCCTGATCCTCGCATTCGCGCGCGCGCTGCGCCGCCTCGAACTCCGCACGATCACCATGCGCGGAATAGAGCCTGCGGGCGTAGTCATCGACCATGGTCATGTGCATCGACGTTCTCCATCTCTGCCGTCGTGTTCTCCCTATATAGAGCGATTCGCCCCCGACCCGTAGCCCCGGCGCGGCAGAAAGACGGGGGGGCATGAGCATGGCCTTTGCCGAGCTTTCCGTCACCTCGAACTTCACTTTTCTGACCGGCGGCAGCCACCCGCACGAATATGCCGAGCGCGCCCGCCTGCTCGGCCTGCCGGCCTTCGCCATCGCCGATCGCAACTCGGTCGCCGGCATCGTGCGCGCCCATGCCGCGCTGAAGGCGGCGGCGCGCGACGGGCTCGCGGTGCCGCGGCTCCTGCCGGCGACACGGCTCTGCCTGGCGGAGGGGACGGAGATGACCGTGCTGCCGCGCGACCGGGCGGCCTGGGGGCGGCTCTGCCGACTGCTGTCGAAGGGCGCGCGGCGGGCGAAGAAGGGAGAATGCCTGCTCCATGCGGAGGACCTGGCCGATCTGGGGGCGGAGATGCACCTCCTGCTGCACCCGCCGGCCGGGCGGAGGCTGCGCCCTTGGCTGGCGCAGGCGCGCGTGATCGCCCGCCAGTTCCCGGGAGGACATCTCGTTGCCAGCCCGCGTTACGACGGGCAGGACCGCCCGCGTCTCGAGCGACTGGCGGGAGTGGCGGCGGATCTGGGCCTCGGCCTCGTCGCCTCGGCCGAGCCGATCATGCACCATGGCGCGCGCCGGAGGCTGGTGGACGTGCTGACCTGCATCCGCGAGGGCATCCGCATCGACGCGATCGGCCGGCGGGCGCAGGCCAATGCCGAGCGACGGCTGCGCGCGGAGGCGGAGATGCTGCGGCTCTTCGCGGGCCACGAGGCGGCTGTGCATCGGGCCGGCGAGATCGCCGCCGACTGCCACTTCGCGCTCGACCAGCTGCGCTACGAATATCCCCGCGAGATCTGGGACGGCGAGGATCCCCAGCTGCGGCTGGAACGGCTGACCGAGGAGGGGCTGCGCCGGCGCTATCCGCGCGGCGTCCCCGAGCAGCACCGGCGGCAGGCCGGGAGGGAGCTCGAGCTGATCGCCCGCAAGGCCTATGCGCCGTTCTTCCTGACCGTGCACGATGCGGTGAGCTTCGCCCGGGCCGAGGAGATCCTCTGCCAGGGGCGCGGCTCGGCGGCGAATTCCATCGTCTGCTATGCGCTTGGCATCACCGAGGTCTCGCCCGAGGTGGGCACCATGGTCTTCGAGCGCTTCGTCTCCGACGCCCGTGACGAGCCGCCCGACATCGACGTGGATTTCGAGCACGAGCGCCGCGAGGAGGTGATCCAGTACATCTACAGCCGTTTCGGACGCGAGCGCGCGGGCCTCTGCGCCACGGTGATCCACTACCGCGGCAAGCGGGCAATCCGCGAGGTGGGGGCGGCCATGGGCCTGTCGCGCGACACGGTGGCGGCGCTGGCCAGCCAGATCTGGGGCTGGGGCAGCGGCAATCTGCCCCGCGAGCGGCTGGTCGAGCTCGGCCTCGACCCCGACGAGCGGCGGCTGGCGCAGACGATGGAACTGGTCGGCGAGCTCGTTGGCTTTCCGCGGCATCTTTCCCAGCACGTGGGTGGCTTCGTCATCACCGAGGGGCGGCTCGACGAGCTGGTGCCGATCGAGAACGCAGCGATGGAGAAACGCACCGTCATCTGCTGGGACAAGGACGACGTCGAGGCGCTGGGCATCCTGAAGGTCGATGTACTGGCGCTGGGCATGCTCACCTGCATCCGCAAGGCGTTCGCGCTGTTGGCCAAGCATCGCGGTATCCGCCACACCCTCGAAAACATCCCCCCCGAGGACCCGGCGGTCTACGAGATGCTCGCCCGGGCGGATGCGATCGGGGTCTTCCAGGTGGAGAGCCGGGCGCAGCTGAGCTTCCTGCCGCGGATGCGGCCGCGGAAGTTCTACGATCTGGTGATCGAGGTGGCGATCGTGCGGCCCGGACCGATCCAGGGCGGCATGGTGCATCCCTATCTGCAGCGGCGGGCTGATCCCACAAGTGTCGAGTACCCCTCCGAGGCGCTCAAGGGGGTCCTGGAGCGCACCCTCGGTGTGCCGCTCTTCCAGGAGCAGGCGATGCAGATTGCGATCGTCGGCGCGGGGTTCACCCCCACCGAGGCGGACGGGCTGCGCCGGTCGCTCGGCACCTTCAAGGGCGACGGCACCGTCCACCTCTTCGAGGAGCGCTTCCTCGAGGGCATGGCGGCGAACGGCTATGACGCGGATTTCACCCGGCGCTGCTTCGAGCAGATCAAGGGCTTCGGCAGCTATGGCTTTCCCGAGAGCCATGCGGCGAGCTTCGCGCTGCTGGTCTATGCCTCGGCCTGGCTGAAGTACCATCATCAGGCGGTCTTTACCTGTGCGCTGCTGAACTCGCAGCCGATGGGGTTCTATGCCCCCGCCCAGCTCGTGCGGGATGCGCGCGAGCATGGGGTGGAGCTGCGGCCGGTCTGCATCAACACGAGCGACTGGGACTGCACGCTCGAGCCCGACGGGCAGGGGCGCCTCGCGCTGCGGCTGGGCTTTAGGCAGGTGAAGGGGATCGCCGAGGCAGTCGGGGAGCGGATCGCGAAGGAGCGGGGCAACGGCTATCTCGACGCCGCGGCCGTCTGGCGCCGGGCGCAGGTGGCGCCGCGGGTGCTGGCGGCGCTGGCCGAGGCGGATGCCTTCGCGGGCCTCGGCCTCACCCGGCGCGAGGCACTGTGGCAGGTGGCGGCGATCCGCGGCGCGGCCCCGCTGCCGCTCTTCGCCGGGATCGAGGGCGAGGAGGGACCACAGACGGAGCCGGTGCCGCTGCCGGCCACAACGCTCGGCGAGGAGGTCGTGTCCGACTACTCGGCCCTGCGCCTGAGCCTGCGCGCGCATCCGATGGCGCTTCTGCGTCCGCGGCTGGGTCCGCCGGGATGACCCTAGGCGCCCCTTGGGCGTCATGCCGCGCGCGCAGGTGCGCGCAAGGCTTCTTTGCTGGGCACGCGCGCGTTGGCGCAGGCCGGCGGGGTGCTCACCGCCCCCGCACCGCACTCCAGGTTTCTCGCCGGAGGAGGCATGTGCGGGCAGGAGGCCGAGCGCCGGAGACGATGGTCGGGGCGGGGGAAATCTCGACATTTCCCGGCGCAAAGGCCTATGTGGGGCGACGGAGGTTTCCCATGGCCGACATGCCGCCCATCCTCTTTCTGCACGGCGCCTTTTCCGGGCCCGAGGTCTGGACGCGCTTCGTCGCGCCCTGGTTCGCGGCGCGCGGCCACGCCGTGGCGGCGCCGCGGCTGAATGGCACCGAGGGGGGGATGCCGCGGCTGCGCGACTATGTGCGTGCGGCGCGCGTTGCGGCGGAGGCGCTGGGCGGGCGGCCGGTCATCGTCGGGCATTCGCTGGGGGGCTTCGTCGCCCAGCATCTCGCTGCCGAGGGCCGGGCCGCGGGCATGGTGCTCGTCGCCTCACCCGGGCCGTTCGGGCTCGGGCCGACGCTCTGGCAGCTCAGCACCGGCTCGCGCGATGTGCTGGCGACGCTCCTGAGCCTCCAGGCGGGGAGCGGTGCGGGCGACGATGTGGCGGAGGCACGCCGCGCGCTCTTCACCGAGGACACCCCCGACGCCTGGATCCGCGACGTGATCGGCGCGCTGGAGCCCGAAAGCCCGGCCGCGCTCTTCGATGCGATCGCCTGGGACCTGCCGGCCTGGCCGCTGGCGCGGATGACGCCGGCGCTGGCGCTGATGGGTGATCGCGACGCCTTCGTGCCGCTGAGCGAGCTCTGGACGATCGCGATGGCCTACGGCGCCGAAACCGAGATCCTGCCGGGCCGCGCCCACGGGCTGCCGATCGACCCGCATTGGAAGAGCCTCGTCTGGCGCATCAACGCCTGGCTCGACGAGCGGCGCATCGGCGCCCGGCTGGGGCGCGCTGCCTGATGCGGGTGCTGCTGACCGGGGGCGCGGGCTATGTCGGCAGCCATGTCCTGGCCGAACTGCTCACCGCCGGGCACGCGGTGCATGTGCTCGACAGCCTGATCACCGGGCACGCCCAGGCGCTCGAGCGGGTGCGTGCGCTGACCGGGCGGGAATTCGGCGCCACCACCGGCGACATCCGCGACCGCGCGGCGCTCGACCGCCTGCTCGCAGACTTCGCGCCCGAGGCGGTCGTCCATTGCGCGGGGCTGAAGTCGCCGGCGGAGTCGCTGCGGCGCCCGGAGAAGTACCACGAGGTGAATGTGGAGGGCAGCGCCACGCTTCTGGCGGCATTGCGGGCGACGCCGTGCCGGCGCCTGGTCTTCTCGTCGAGCGCCGCGGTTTACGGACCGCCCGAACGGCTGCCGCTGGGCGAGGACCATCCGCTCCGGCCCACCACGCCCTATGGCGCCACCAAGGCGATGGTCGAGGCGATGCTCGACGAGGCGGCCGCCTGCGATCCGTCCTGGTCAGTCGCGAGTCTGCGGTACTTCAACCCGGTCGGGGCGCATCCCTCGGGACGGATCGGCGAGCATCCCGCGGATCCGCCGGACAACCTGATGAGCGGCATCGTCGCAGTGACGCGGGGCCTGCGGGCGGCGCTGCCGGTCTTCGGCGACGACTTCGACACCGCGGACGGCACCGGGGTGCGCGACTATCTGCATGTGATGGACCTCGCCCGTGCCCATCTCGACGCGCTGGACTGGACCGGCCGGGTGCAAGGAGCGCGGGTCTTCAATCTCGGCACCGGATCGGGGATCTCGGTACGCCAGATGGTCGCGGCCTTCGAGCTGGCCTCGGGGCGGCGCGTGCCGGTGCAGATCGAGCCGCGCCGGCTGGGCGACGTGGCCATCTGCTACGCCGACCCGGGACGCGCCGCGCACGAGCTCGGATGGCAGGCCGGAGCGGGGATCGCCGAGATGTGTTCCTCGACCTGGGCCTTCATCCGGGAAAATCCCGACGGATACGCACGCGCGCCCGCGCGCGAGGCCGCCGGGCTTTAACCACGCTCTCGCCAATCTCCGCGGCCTCCGGTAAGATGCGGAGCGGGCAGCGGAATTGCCGTGTCCGAAGGGGGTCGGTTCCTGCCGATGGCGCGCGCCTTTTCAGTCGATGTCGCGGGCACGTTGTCAGGGGCAATGCTCGCCGCTTTCCTGTTGTCGCTCATCTTCTGCCTGGCGCTGGTCGCCACCCGGCGCTGGCACGGACGGATCACCTTCGACGATGTCGAGGGGGTGCAGAAGTTCCATCGCGACCAGATCCCGCGCATCGGCGGGTTCGGGATCGCGCTCGCCTATCTCGCGGTCTGGCCGCTGCTGCCGGCCGACCTGTCGCGCATCTGGGCGCTGATCGGGCTGGCCGGACTGCCCGCGCTGGCCGCAGGCCTCGCCGAGGACCTGACGCGGCGGGTGGGCGTGCGCTGGCGGCTGCTGGCCACCATGTTCGCCGGCGTCTGCTTCGCGCTGGCCACCGGCTATGCGATGGACAAGGTCAGCCTGCCGGGGGTCGACTGGCTGCTCGGCTTCTGGATCGTCGCGCTTCTGTTCACCGGCTTCGCGATGGGCGGCGTTGCCAACGCGGTCAACATCATCGACGGGTTCAACGGGCTGGCGGGGGGCGCGCTGGTCATCATGTTCGGCGCCTTCGCCTGGGTCGCGCACCAGGTGGGCGACGCGCTGGTGATGGGGCTGGCGCTCGTCTACGCCGCGCTGGTGCTCGGGTTCCTGGTGGTTAACTTCCCCTTCGGCAAGATCTTCCTCGGCGACGGCGGGGCCTATTTCTGCGGCTTCCTGCTCGCCTCGCTCGGCGTGCTCCTGCCCTCGCGCAACCCCGAGGTCTCGGCCTGGGCGGCGATCCTGATCTGCGCCTATCCGGTGATCGAGACGCTCGCCTCCATGCGGCGCAAGGCCAGGCGCGAGGGATCGCATGTCGGGCAGCCCGACCGGGTGCATTTCCACATGCTGGCCTATCGCCGCTACGGGCGGCGGCTGGTACGGCCGGGCGGGCCGCTGCATCTGCGCAACCCGGCGACCAGCCTCGTCACCTGGACCATACCGCTCCTGACCACGGTCTTCGTGATGGTCAGCTATGACCGGGTCTGGCTGGCGGCCGGCTTCTTCTTCCTGACCGCATTCATCTACGGCCAGCTCTACCGGGTGATGTCGCTGAACGCGCCGCGCCTGCCGCTGGGGCTTGCGCGTCTGCTGTGAGGCTGCCTCGGCGCACGCGGCATTCCTCATCGGCGCCGGAGCGGGCGTGGAACGTCCGCCGGTTTTCGCCGTTGACCCAATCACCGCTGTTGATGCACCCGCGAAACGTGCATATTGGCGCCGAGAGCAGGTAGAACCAGATGCAGCATAACGAGTGCCCGACGCTTCATGTCGGGATAATCATGGATGGCAACGGGCGATGGGCGGAAGCTCGTGGTCTCAATCGCATCGCCGGTCACGCCCAGGGCGCGCGGCGGGTGACCGAGATCGTGAACGCCTGTCCGGAGCTGGGAATCACCCATCTGACCCTTTTCGCCTTCTCGACCGAGAACTGGCAGCGGCCGTTGGCCGAGGTCGACGGGCTGATGCGGATCTTCCGCCAGTACATTCGCGGCAAGATGGACGATCTCGTCGCAAGTGGCGTGCGCGTGCGTTTCATCGGCATGCGCGAGCGGATTTCGCAGCGGCTGCGGGCGCTGATGGAGGAGCTGGAGCAGCGCACCGGCGCCTGCCGCGGCCTTCAGCTGACCATTGCCATCGACTACGGCGGGCGCGACGAGGTGACCCGCGCCGTGCGCTGGCTGGCCGGTGAAGTGGCAGAGGGCCGGCTTGCAGCCTCGGCGATCAACGAGCGGCTGATCGGCCAGACCCTCGACACGCGCGAGCTGCCCGACCCGGATCTGATCATCCGCACCTCGGGCGAGCTTCGGGTGTCGAACTTTCTGCTCTGGCAGTCGGTTTATGCCGAATACGGCTTCCCGCGGGTGGCGTGGCCCGACTTCGGATCGCGGATGCTGGCCGAGACCGTGGCCGACTTTCGTCATCGCGAGCGCCGCTTCGGCCACGCGAGCGGCACCACGGCGGCCACGGCCCTGGCCGGCGGCGTGTCGGCCGGTAGTGGCCACGCCGATACGGGCGCGATCACCCGCGCGGCGGTCTGAGATCGGTCCGGGCTCGGGGCGGTTCTTACTCGACATCTTGACCGGACCCGGCTGGCCAGGCCTTGCACCCCCAAGATATGGCCTCGCGAGCGCCCCGCGGGCGACCAAAGGTTACCGGAAGTTGCTGCGCGGTTAACGCGCGCGGCCATATCCTTTTATATCAGCATGTTATATGAATTCGCACGCGTGCGAGGCGCCGGCATTCCGCCCTTTGGGCGATGCTGCGCCCATCCGTGGCCCAGCGCCTTGTGGCCGCCGCCATCCTCGGCAAAGATGCGAGCTCCGCCCGCAGACAAGGAAGGCCCGCATGGTCGCGCTCGACGAGCATGTTCCCTGGACCAAGCCGCTGCCGCCCGATCGCGACTGGTGGCGCGGCGCGGTGATCTATCAGATCTACCCGCGCTCGTTCCAGGACAGTAACGAAGACGGAATCGGCGATCTTGCCGGGATCATCTCTCGGCTGCCCTATGTCGCCGACCTGGGCGTCGACGCGATCTGGATCTCGCCGTTCTTCCCCTCGCCGATGCTGGATTTCGGCTATGACGTCACCGAGTACTGCGGTGTCGATCCGATGTTCGGCACGCTCGAGGATTTTGACGCCCTGATCGCCCGGGCGCATGAGCTCGGTCTCAGGGTGATGATCGACCTGGTGCTGAGCCATACGTCCGACCGGCACCCCTGGTTCGCTGAAAGCCGGATTTCGCGCGACAATCCCAAGGCCGACTGGTACGTCTGGGCCGATCCCAAGCCCGACGGCACGCCGCCCAACAACTGGCTGTCAATCTTTGGCGGTTCGGCCTGGGAATGGGACGGGGAGCGGATGCAGTACTACCTGCACAACTTCCTGAAGGAACAGCCGGACCTGAACTTCCACAACCCGGAGGTGCAGGGCGCGCTGCTCGACGTGGCGAGGTTCTGGATGGAGCGCGGCGTCGACGGGTTTCGCTTCGACACGATCAACTTCTACTTCCACGACCAGGCGCTGCGCGACAATCCGGCGCTGTCGCCGGAACGGCGCGACTTCTCCACCGCGCCGGAGGTGAACCCCTACAACTGGCAGGAGCACCTCTATTCCAAGAGCCAGCCCGAGAACCTCGACTTCCTGCGACGAATGCGGGCGCGGATGGACGAGTTCCCGGCCACCGCCGCGGTGGGCGAGGTGGGCGACGCGCAGCGCGGCATGGAGATCATGGGTGAATACACCCGCGGCGACGACCTGATCCACATGTGCTACGCCTTCGAGTTCCTCGCCAAGGACATTCCCGACGGCTCCCGGGTGGGCGAGGTATTGCGCCGCTTCGCGCGCGTGGCGGCCGATGGCTGGGCCTGCTGGGCGTTCTCGAACCACGACGTCGAGCGGCACATCTCGCGCTGGGGCCTCGGCCCCGCGGGCGCGAAGATCTACCTCGCGCTGATCCTCTCCCTGCGCGGTTCGGTCTGCCTCTACCAGGGCGAGGAGCTGGGCCTGACTGAAGCCTACGTTGCCTTCGGCGATCTGCAGGATCCTTACGGCAAGCGGTTCTGGCCCAAGTTCCGCGGCCGCGACGGCTGCCGCACGCCGATGGTGTGGCGAGGCGACAACACCAACGGCGGGTTCTCCGATGCGCGGCCCTGGCTGCCTGTCTCGCCCGAGCACCTGTCGCTGGCGGCCGGCATCCAGGCCGAGGATCCTGGATCGCTTCTCTCCTTCTACCGCCGCATGCTGCGCTGGCGCCGCGCCCATCCGGCGCTGGCGAAGGGCGACTTCACGCTCGGCGACACGTCGGGCGACTTCGTCTCCTTTACCCGGCGCCTGAACGGGCAGGCGATCTTCTGCGCCTTCAACCTGTCGGGGCGCGACCAGGCGGTTGCACTGCCGCCTGGGGATTGGCAGGCGATCGGCGGCATCGGGTTCCAGTCGCATCTGGAGGGCAGGGAGGTCTACCTGCCTCCAGCACAGGCGTTTTTCGCACTTGCGGAATCCGACGGCCTGGGATAATTCAACTTGCGTGATTAATTCACCAAGCAGTCGATCAAAGGCGCGACAGAGCGGGGAGGGGCATGTTTCTGGTCTGCGGCGAGGCGTTGTTCGACTTCTTCCTCGAGGCGGAGGAAGGTCCGGGCTCGGCACGCTATGCGGCGCGGGCGGGCGGGTCGCCGTTCAACGTCGCGATCGGGCTGGCGCGGCTCGGTCGGACCGCGGGCCTGATGACCGGCATGTCGCACGACCTTCTCGGCCAGCGGCTGCGAAAGGTGCTCGAGGACGAGGGCGTATCGACCGCGCATCTGATAGCCACCGACCGGCCGACCACGATCAGCCTTGTCGGGCTCGATACCGCCGGCGTTCCCGCCTACCAGTTCTACGACACGGGCTCGGCCGACACCGGGGTGACGGTCGCGGACGTGCCGGCGATCGGTCCCGAGGTCGAGGGCCTGCATTTCGGCTCCTATTCGATCGTGGCTGAGCCTGTGGCCGATGCGCTCCTGTCGCTGGCCAGCGCCGAGCGCGCGCGCTTCATCAGCCTGGATCCGAACATCCGCCCGACGGTGGAGCCGGACATGGAGGTCTGGCGGCGGCGCGTGGATGCGCTCCTCCCCTTCGTCGATCTGGTCAAGATCAGTACCGAGGATCTGGCGCTCCTGCGTCCGGGCATGAGTGCCGCCGCTTTCGCTGCCGAGCTGACCGGGCGCGGTGTGGCGATGGTGGCCATTACCGATGGCGGCGAGCCCGCGCACGGCTGGACCGCCAGCGGCCTCCATGCCGAGGCGGCGCCCCCGGCAGTTACGGTGGTCGACACCGTCGGTGCAGGTGATACCTTTCAGGCCGCGTTGCTCGCGCGGCTTCTGCGCAGCCCCTCCGGTCCGCGCGCCGCGCTGGCGGCGCTCGACGGGGCTGGGCTTGCTGCGCTGCTCGACCAGGCCGCCCGCGCGGCGGCCATCACCTGCGCGCGGCGGGGTGCCGACCTGCCGCGTGCGTCCGAACTCGGCGAGCCCGACTGACACCGAGGACTGCCCATGGTCTCAACCGTAATTCCCGTGCAGCCCTTCGATCTGGTGATCTTCGGCGCCACCGGCGATCTCGCCCGGCGCAAGATCCTGCCCGGTCTCTACCGACGCCTCGCGGCCCATCAGATGCCGGAGACGGCACGGGTGATCGGCGCGGCGCGCTCGAAGATGAGCCGCGCCGATTTCCGCAAGGCCGCGCGCGAGGCGCTGGAGGAGTTCATTGGTCCCAACGCGCTCGATGCCGAGCAGGTCGAGAAGTTCCTCGGCTGTCTCGACTACGTCCCCGTCGATGCGAGCGGCGAGGGGGGCTGGGCGCAGTTGGCCAGAAAGCTCGACGAGAAGCCCGACCATATCCGCGCCTTCTACCTGTCGGTGGCGCCGGGGCTATTCGGCCAGATCGCCGAGCGGCTGGCCGGCGGCGGCATGGCCACCGCCCCGAGCCGGATCGTCATCGAGAAGCCGCTCGGCCATGACCTCGCCTCGGCCAGGGCGCTGAACGAGCGGCTCTCGAAGCACTTCTCCGAACACCAGATCTACCGCATCGACCACTATCTGGGGAAGGAGACCGTCCAGAACCTGATGGCGATCCGCTTCGCCAATGCCTTTTTCGAGCCGCTGTGGAACGCGCGCTACGTCGAACACGTACAGATCACCGTGTCGGAGACCGTGGGCGTTGCCGGGCGCGGGGCCTATTACGACGGCGCCGGCGCCATGCGGGACATGGTGCAGAATCACATGATGCAGCTCCTGTGCCTGACCGCGATGGAGCCCCCGGCCAAGTTCGACCCCGACGCGGTGCGCGACGAGAAGCTGAAGGTCATCCGCGCCCTCGACCCCCTCGCGCTGGGCGACACGGTGCGCGGCCAGTACCGGGCGGGTGGCAAGGAGGGGAGCTATCTCGACCATGTGGCCAATCCCGCCAGCCGTACCGAGAGCTTTGTCGCCATCCGCGCCCATGTCTCCAACTGGCGCTGGGCGGGCACCCCCTTCTACCTGCGCACCGGCAAGCGCCTCTCCGCGCGGCTCTCGGAGATCGTCGTGACCTTCAAGCAGCCGCCGCATGTGATCTTCCCGCAGATCGAGGCGCAGAAGGGCAACGCACTGATCATTCGCCTGCAGCCCGACGAGGGCATCACCATGCGGGTGACGATCAAGGAGCCGGGCCCCGGCGGCATGCGCCTGACCGAGGTGCCGCTCGACATGACCTTTGCCCAGGCGCTGGGCGCTGAGGCGCAGATGCCCGAGGCCTACGAGCGGCTGATCATGGACGTGATCCGCGGCGACCAGACTCTGTTCATGCGGGGCGACGAGGTCGAGGCCGCCTGGGCCTGGACCGACCCAATCATCAGGCTCTGGGCGGAGAGCGGCTCGCGGCCGCTGCTCTATGACCCCGGTGGCGCCGGTCCCATCGAGGTCTACAAGTTGACCAGTGCGGACGGACACCTCTGGCGGGAGATCGCGGCGTGATTGAATGTGCCTACCAAGACTATCCTGACCGCGACACGCTGATGCGCAGCCTCGCCGATCTGGTCGCCGACCAGCTCCGGGCTGCCCATGCCTCGCACGGACATGCGACGCTCGCCGTGCCGGGCGGCAGCACGCCGGCGGCTTTCCTCGCCGAGCTGTCGCGGTTCGATCTTGCCTGGGAGGACGTCCACGTTCTCCTGACCGACGAGAGGCACGTGCCCGAGCTCAGCGCACGCTCGAATGCCCGGATGGTGCGCGAGACCCTGCTCACGAACGAGGCGGCACGGGCGCATCTCGTCCACTACCACGCGGGTGCCAGCGGGGTAGCGCCGGTGCTGGAGATCGCCCGCGAGCGGGTCGAGGCGGTGCTGCCCATCGACGTTCTGGTTATCGGCATGGGGGCGGACATGCACACTGCCTCGCTCTTTCCCGGTGCGCCCGAGCTTGCGGCGGCCTTGGCCGACGACGCGCCTGATCTGATGGTCCTCCATCCGCCGGGAGAGGCCGAGGCGCGGATCAGCCTGACCGCTCCGGTGTTGCGTGGCGCCTCGGTGATCCATGTGCTGATCACCGGCTCGGACAAGCAGGCCGCGTTCCGCGCCGCTCTCGAGGATGGGCCGGCAACCGAGGCCCCGATCCGCGCCGTGCTGTCGGCGCCCGTCCCCGTGACCGTGCATTACGCAGACTGAAGCCGACCGAAGCCAGGGAGGGGTCCATGCCCCTGAACGCCACCGTCGCCCGCGTCACCGAACGCATCGTTGAACGCTCGCGCTCGCTGCGGCGGGACTATCTCGACCGCACCGCACGGGCCCGTGAGGCCGGTCCCAAGCGCGCGCATCTCACCTGCGGCAACCAGGCCCATGCCTATGCGGCCATGCCCATTGCCGACAAGGACGCGCTGGCGCTGGGGGGCGCGGGCAATCTCGGGATCATCACCGCCTACAACGACATGCTCTCGGCGCATCAGCCCTACGAGACCTACCCCGCGCTCATCCGCCGCGCCGCGCGCGAGGCCGGTGGTACGGCGCAGGTGGCCGGCGG
>CAYLHK010000076.1:0-16655 GCA_964383295.1 uncultured Rhodovulum sp. | reverse complement strand
GCTGCTGTTCTTCACCACGGCGGGCATGGTCTACACGCTCAAGACCTGGCGCCTTCCGCTCTCGGGGCGGAACGCGCGCGGCAAGGCGATCGTCAACATCCTGCCGATCCCCACGGGCGTCTCGATCGCCGCGATCATGCCGGTGGATGTGCCCGAGGAAGAATGGGCGAGCCTGCAGATCATGTTCGCCACCTCCGAGGGAGACGTGCGGCGCAACGCGCTCGACGACTTCACCAATGTCATGCGTAATGGCAAAATCGCCATGAAACTGCCTGATGGTGTTCGGCTTATCGGCGCGCGCATCTGCTCCGAGGACGACGACGTGATGCTGACCGCCAAGGGCGGACGCGCGATCCGCTTCCCGGTGACCGACGTGCGCATCTTCAAGGGGCGCGATTCCACCGGCGTGCGGGGGATCCGGCTGGCGGGCGGCGACGAGGTCGTCTCGATGGCCGTCATCCGGCATTTCGACGCGACTTCCGAGGAGCGGGCGGCCTATCTCAAGATGCGGCGGGCCGTGGCGGGCGCCGTCGAGGACGAGGTTGAGGCGGACGAGGACGAGGAAGTGGCCTCGGCGGGCTTCGAGCTCGGCCAGGAGCGTTATGCCGCCATGTCCGCAGCCGAAGACCTGCTGCTGACGATCACCGAGAAGGGCGCCGGCAAGCTCTCGTCCAGCCATGACTATCCCGTTCGGGGCAGGGGCGGGCAGGGCGTGCAGGCGATCGACAAGGCGATGCGCGGCGGGCCGCTGGTGACGCTCTTCCCGGTGACGAGCGAGGACCAGATCATGCTGGCGACCGACGCCGGCCAGTCGATCCGGGTGCCGGTGGCGGGCATCTCCTTCCGCTCGCGCAGCGCGGGCGGGGTGCGAGTGTTCAACACCGGTTCAGGCGAGCGCGTGGTCTCGGTGGCGCTGGTGGCCGAGAACGGCGACGAGGAATAGCGCCGGGCGCGGCGGCCTCAGCCGCCCGTGCCCGCGTAGATGAGGCCGCTTTCCTTGTTGGTGAATCAGAGCCAGCCGTCGGCGACAAGCTTGGTTGGCGGCCTCGGTCTCAGGGAACCAGGGGACTCGCGCTCGATCGCAAGGAGGACCGCCATCATTCGCCGATGATGTGGATCGGTGCCTCGATCCGCATCTCGCCGCCCGGCGCGCCGGGCTGGCAGCCTTCACCATCCGGAAACAAACAGTCGCTGAATGCGTGAATTGTCCCCAGTGCGGTGATGCCCCAGATGTCCCGGCGTCGGCGCGGAATGGTCGCGCCCCCACTCCAAGGATCGTTCCGATGACCAATTTCGCTTCTCTCTCGGCGCTTGCAGGCCGGGTCCTGATCGCCGCCATCTTCGTCCCCGCGGGCTTCGCCAAGTTCGGCGACATCGCCGGCAACATGGCCTACACCGCCTCTGGCGGCCTGCCGGGCTGGTTCGTCTTCGGCGCAATCGCGCTCGAGATCCTCGGCGGCCTCGCCATCCTTGTCGGCTGGCAGGTGCGCTGGGCCGCGCTCGGCCTCGCCGGCTTCTCTCTCGTCGCCGGATACCTCTACCACTACCTGCCCGCCCAGAGCCTTGAGGGTTGGGACGCCATGTTGCAGGTGCTGATGTTCCAGAAGAACGTCGCCATCGCCGGCGGCCTGCTTGTGCTCGCGGGCCTCGGCGCCGGCCAGTTCTCGGTCGACGCCCGCCACACCCGGCAGGTCGTTCCTGCCTGACACTAGCCCGGACGGCATGGCGCGGGGTGGCGCCATGCCGTCCGGGTTGACTTTGACTCATGCGCGGAAGAGATGCAGCCATGCCCAACACATTCCCCGACGACTTTCCCATCACCGCCAAATGGCCGCCCCGGCACCCGGAGCGGCTTCAGCTCTATTCTCTGGCCACGCCCAATGGGCAGAAGGTCTCGATCATGCTGGAGGAGACCGGCCTCCCGTATGAGGAGCACAAGGTCGACTTCGGTCCCAGCGAGCAGAAGACGCCCGAATTCCTCTCGCTCAATCCCAACGGAAAGATCCCGGCGATCATCGATCCGGACGGGCCGGGGGGTGTGCCGCTCGGCCTGTTCGAATCCGGTGCGATCCTCGTCTATCTGGCCGAGAAGACCGGCCAGTTCATTCCGGCGGACCCTGCCGGGCGGCTGAACGCCCTGCAGTGGGTGATGTTCCAGATGGGCGGCATCGGGCCGATGTTCGGCCAGCTCGGCTTCTTTCACAAGTTCGCCGGCAAGAACTACGAGGACAAGCGGCCGCTACAGCGATACGTGGACGAGTCCAACCGCCTGCTCGGCGTGATCGAGGGCCAGCTCACGCGGCACGCCTGGATCGCCGGCGAGGACTATTCCATCGCTGATATCGCCACCTTCCCCTGGATCCGCAGCCTGGTCGGCTTCTACGGGGCAGGCGATCTGGTGGGCTTCGACGCCTTTCCCGCCACCGCGCGCGCCCTGGAGACTTTCGTCGCCCGGCCGGCGGTGCAGCGCGGGTTGACCGTACCAGCCTGAACGCGGGCGCGGCGGGGCTTTCCATGCCCCGCCGAACGGCCTAGATGGCGGCCATGACCAGTCCAGCGCCCATCCACGTCATCGGCGGCGGCCTCGCCGGATCCGAGGCCGCCTTCCAGATCGCCGAGGCCGGCGTGCCGGTGATCCTGCACGAGATGCGCCCCAGCATCGGCACCTTCGCCCACCAGACCGACGCTCTGGCCGAGCTCGTCTGCTCCAATTCGTTCCGCTCCGATGACGACGAGCAGAACGCCGTTGGTCTCCTGCACTGGGAGATGCGGCAAGCGGGCGGTCTCGTCATCGCGACCGCCGATGCCCATTCGCTGCCCGCCGGCGGCGCGCTGGCCATCGACCGCGAGCCCTTCTCCCGCGCCATCACCGCGCGGCTCGAGGCTCATCCCCTTGTCACCATCGACCGCGCGGAGGTCGCCGGCCTGCCGCCCGCCGACTGGTCCAGCGTCATCGTCGCCACCGGCCCGCTGACCTCGCCGGCGCTTGCCGAGGCGATCCGCCAGTTCACCGACGAGAGTGCGCTCGCTTTCTTCGACGCGATCGCCCCGATCGTGCATTTCGACACCATCGACCTCTCCAAGGCCTGGTTCCAGTCGCGTTACGACAAGGGCGAGACGGAGGAGGAGCGCACCGCCTATCTCAACTGCCCCATGGACCGCGCCACCTACGAGGCGTTTATCGACGCGCTACTGGCCGCCGAGAAGACCGAGTTCAAGGACTGGGAGCGCGACACGCCCTACTTCGAGGGCTGCCTGCCGATCGAGGTCATGGCCGAGCGCGGCCGCGAGACCCTGCGCTTCGGGCCGCTGAAGCCCGTCGGCCTCACCAACCCACACGCCCCGACGGACAAGCCCTACGCCGTCGTCCAGCTCCGCCGCGACAATGCGCTCGGCACCCTCTACAACATCGTCGGCTTCCAGACGAAGATGAAGTACGCGGCCCAGACCGAGGTTTTCCGCACCATCCCCGGCCTTGAGAATGCGTCCTTCGCCCGCCTCGGCGGCATCCACCGCAACACCTTCCTGAACTCCCCGCGCCTCCTCGACGGCCAGCTGCGCCTGAAGGCCGACCCCCGTCTGCGCTTCGCGGGCCAGATCACCGGCGTCGAGGGCTACGTCGAAAGCGCCGCCATGGGCCTTCTGGCGGGGCGCCTTGCCGCCGCAGAGCACCTGGGCCGCAGCCTCGGGGCCCCGCCGCCCACCACTGCCATGGGCGCCCTCGTCACCCACATCACCGGTGGCGCGGACGCCAAGACCTTCCAGCCGATGAACGTGAACTTCGGGCTGTTTCCCCCGCTGGAGGACGTGCGCGGCGGGCGCAGGGGGCGGAAGGAACGCTACAAGGGCTATACGGATCGGGCGAAGGGTGATTTCGGGGCGTGGCTGGAGACGGGACGGCAGCCGATCCCGGCCTGAGGCCGGCTCATCCGGCCCGGCAAACCTGACCGACCCGAACCCGAGCACTGGAGGCGACCGAGGCGTAGCCTCTACCGCCTCCTATCAATGCACCTATGGCAGCAGTCCCGCGGCTTGGAATCTTGCGGCAGCGCCGGGGTGCAAGGGGGCCGAGCGGCCGTCCGCGGCCATGCGGTCCGCTTGCAGTCCGGCAAGCACGGGGTCGAGCGCGCGCAGTGCCGCCAGCTTGCCGAGCGCGTCACCCACCAGCGTCGAGATCACGTCGTCGGGCACGTCGGCGCGGGTGACGAGGGTCGCCATCACGCCGAAGCTCGGCACCGGCGCGCGGTTGCCTCGGTAGATGCCGCCGGGGATCTCGGCCGCCTCATAGTAGGGTGCCGACGCAACCAGTTCGTCGACCGCCGGTCCGTTGACCGGCACGATTCGAACGTCGCAGCCATTGGCCGCCTCCTGCACCGTGGGGGCGGGCTGGCCGATGGCAATGGCGAAGGCGTCGATCTCACCGGCGCACAGCGCACTCGCCTGGTCGGTCGCCGGCAGTTCAAGCGTGGCGGCGAAGCTATCCTGCGTCCAGCCCTGAGCGGCGGCCAGCGCGTCCCAGACCACGCGCTGGCCCGATCCCGCGGGCCCGAGGCTCAGGCGGTGCGCGGGGAGATCCGCGAGGCCCGCGATCCCCGCGTCAGCGCGGGCGACCACGGTCAGCGCCTCGGGATAGAGGGTGAGCACGGCACGCAGTTCGGGAAAGGGGCCGTCCTCGGCGAACGGTCCGCTGCCGTCCAGAGCGGCCGCCTGCGTGTCGGACTGGACCAGCGCGAGGTCGATCTCGCCCGCCCGCAGCGCGCGGATATTCGCCACCGACCCGGCCGAGGGCTGGGCGGCACAGCGGATGCCGTGCTGTCGGCGGTCCTCATTCACCAGCCGGCAGAGCGCGACGCCCACGGGAAAATAGGTGCCGGCGAGGCTCGCGGTGCCCATGCGCACGAGTTGCGGCTCCTGCGCCGCGGCCGGCAGCGCGGCCAGGCTGGTCAGGGCGAGCACGAGCGCATGGATCATCACGGACCTCCGTCTTCTGCCCCAAGGGTAGTGCGGGATGGCACCTCCGGCAACCAATCGCGGCGGTCGGTCTTGCGGCCGGCGGGCAAACGCGCCAAACACGGTCGACGGCGGCATTTTCCGCCAACCTCTCCCCTCGGGACCGCATGACGCTCTCTCTGTCAGCGCCTACGACCGAATTCGTGCCGAAGCTTGTCGTGACCCTGCGCGAGGGTTACGGGGCGTCGCAGTTCCGTGCCGACGCGCTCGCCGGCCTGACCGTTGCGATCGTGGCGCTGCCCCTGTCGATGGCGATCGCCATCGCCTCCGGTGTTCCGCCGGGCATGGGGCTGACGACGGCGATCGTCGGCGGCTTTCTGGTCTCGGCCCTCGGCGGCAGCCGGTTCCAGATCGGAGGGCCGGCCGGCGCTTTCATCGTGCTGGTGGCGGGCACCGTCGCCACGCATGGGATCGTCGGGCTGATCCTCGCCACCTTCCTCTCCGGCCTGATGCTTGTTGCGCTCGGCCTGCTGCGGCTCGGCAGTTACGTGAAGTTCATCCCCTTTCCTGTCACGGTGGGCTTCACCGCCGGGATCGGGGCGATCATCTTCGCGAGCCAGCTGAAGCCGCTGCTCGGGCTGACCCTGGCCGGACCCGAGCCGGGGCCGATCCTGGAGAAGATACCGGCGCTCTGGGCGGCGCTGCCGAGCGTGAGCTGGCCCACGGCGGTGTTGTCGGCCGCCTGTGTCGCGGGCCTGCTCCTGCTGCGCCGGTTTCGTCCGCACTGGCCGCGCATGCTGATCGTGGTCGCCGTGGCGGCGGCGGCGGCGGTTGCGCTCGACCTGCCGACGGCGACCATCGCCAATACCTTCGGGGCCCTGCCGCAGGGCCTGTCGATGCCGCATCTGCCCGAGTTCTCGCCGGCGCTGGTCGTTGCGGTGCTGCCGAGTGCCATCGCCTTCACGCTGCTCGGCGCGATCGAGTCGCTGCTCTCGGCGGTGGTGGCCGACGGGATGACCGGCCGGCGGCATCGGTCGAACACCGAGCTGGTCGGGCAGGGGATCGCCAACATCGGATCCGCCCTCTTCGGCGGCTTCTGCGTCACCGGGACCATCGCGCGCACGGCGACGAATGTCCGCGCCGGTGCCTCGGGCCCGGTCGCGGGCATGCTGCACGCGCTGTTCCTGCTGCTCTTCCTGCTGGTCGCGGCCCCGCTGGCCGGATACGTGCCGCTGGCGGCGCTGGCCGCGGTGCTGGCGCTCGTTGCCTGGGACATGGTGGAGAAGCCTGCGATGGCCGCGCTGACCCGCGCCTCGCGCGGAGATGCGGCGGTGCTCTACGTCACCCTGCTGCTGACCATCTTCCGGGACCTGACCGAGGCGATCGTGGTGGGCGTGGCGCTGGGCGCCATGCTCTTCATCCACCGTATGTCGACGGCTGTCGAGGTGGCGCCACAGCCGGTGCGCAGCGCCTACGACCCCGCCGGCGCGAGTGATCCCGAGGTGCTCGTCTTTCGCATTCGCGGGGCGGTGTTCTTCGGCGCGGTCTCGGCCGTCGCCGGCGCGCTGGAACAGATCGACGACGAGCACAAGCTGCTCGTTATCGACTTCTCCGGTGTCACGCTGATCGACTCCTCCGCCGCGAACATGGTGGAGGGGCTGGCGCGCAAGGCCCGGCGCAGCGGCGTGGCGGTCTATGTAACCGGCACCAGCGCCAGGTTCCGCCGCGAGCTCTGGGCCCAGGGCGCGCGCCCGCCATTGGTGCGCTATGCCGCCGACATCGAGACGGCGCTCGGCCGCGCGCGCCGGCAGGGGCTCATTGCCCCGGGTGCCGGCGCGGCGGAAACCGTCGCCTAGCCCTCGACCTCGTTGGTCGGCTCGGCGTTGAGCTGGCTCCAGTTCTGCTCGCCGATGCGGTCCATCAGGTCGAGCTGTGTCTCGAGGAAGTCCACATGGCCCTCCTCGTCCGTCAGAAGGTTCTCGAAGATGTTCTTCGAGACATAGTCCTTGACGCTCTCGCAGTAGTCGCGCGCCTCGGTATAGAGCTTCACCGCATCCATCTCGCCGGCGAGGTCGCACTCCAGCGTCTCGCGCGGGTTCTCGCCGATGCGCAGGGGGTCGAGCGTCTGCAGGTTGGGATGGCCCTCGAGGAAGATGATCCGGTCGATCAGCTTGTCCGCGTGGTTCATTTCCTCGATGCTTTCGGCGCGGCTCTTCTTGGCGAGCTTGCCGAGGCCCCAGTCGGCCTGAAGCCGGTAGTGCAGCCAGTACTGGCTGACGGCGGTCAGCTCTGCCCGGAGTGCTTTGTTGAGGTAGTCGATGACACCCTTGTCGCCCTTCATCTCGCTTCCCCTGCATGGATTCCATTGCAGCGCATAACGCCGCGCGTATGCGCTACGGTATAGCGAGGGCAACGTTGCTTCAATATGGAATCGTTCTAAACTAGGAGCGATCTGCCGGGGGGGTGTCAGCCTCCCTCCGCGAGGGTCACCTTGGCAGGCCGGCGCAGATCAGCCAGCTCCGCCGGGACGGCGAGGTTCACGTCCGACCGCATCCGGGCCACGAAAAGCCTTATGCAGCCGCCGCAATCCGCCGACTTGCCGAGCGCCCGATAGATCTTGCCCGGCGTGATCAGCGCATAGGGGTCCGCGGCCCGCATCCAAGCGATCGCGTCGCGAATATCGCGATCCGTGACACCGGTGCAGGAGCAGACGATCATAGGTCAGGGCCTGATTCGGTTGGGGCGCTGTGCTCGCCTCATACCTGATCAATATAGTCGGAAAATACAAGCCCTGCCGACGACGACCCAATGCGCGCGAGCAGCCGCGAAGCGTTGCCGCTTACTGACCCTCGAGCAGGGCGGGCGGCGGCGCAGGGACGCCAACGCCGCGGGCGCGCATCGCCTCGAAGGTCGTGGGCGCGTCGAGGGTCTGGTTGCGGTAGGTCAACGCCACCTTGTCGCGCGAGAACCAGCGCTCGAAGAGCCGCCCGCGGTTCTCGGCACGGTACTGCGCGTCCTCGACCGCCAGCGTCCCGCGGATCTGCGGATTGCCGGTGCCGGTGCGCGCGACCAGCGCCGAGCCGTCGGCCGTGCCCGCGGGGCCCTGGCGCCCGGTCAGCCCCGCCACCGCCTCGGCATTGGGCCGGTAGTCGACGAGGTTCGCCCGGCCGGGCGTGGGCGGGGGAAGGGCGTTGAGATTGGACGGCATCTCCAGCGGACGCGTCGGCAGGACCATGAACTCATCCGGCGTCTGCGCGACGCCGCTCGAGCGCATAAAGCCGGCAAGCCCGCCCTCGCCACATCCCGCGAGCACGAGCCCACCGGTGATGATGAGCGCCGCCGTCGTCAGCCGTCTTGCCATCTTCGTCCCCTTGGGCAGGCCCGTGTCTAGCGTAATCCGCCGGCCTCGTCACGTGCCGTCGCGACCGGTCGGCGCAGCGGCGCCATCCCGCGCGAAGATCACCAGGATCGCCAGCCCGGCAAAGATCGCCGCATCGGCGATGTTGAAGGAAAACGGGTTGCGGATGCCGCAGCAGCTCATGTTGAGGAAGTCCGCGACCGCGCCATACTGGATCCGGTCCCAGACATTGCCGATCGCCCCGCCGATGATCGCGCCCGTGCCGATTGCCGCTGCCCAGCCCTGCGCCCTGCGCATCCAGACGATCAGCCCCGCGACGATCACCAGCGCCACGCCCACCAGAATCCAGCGCCCGGCATCGCCTGCGTCCAGCATCCCGAAGTTGATCCCCGTGTTCCACGCCATGCGAAAGCTCAGCCATGGATCAGCTACAGGGATGTAGAGCCGGCTGCGCAGGTCCAGGACCTCGACGACCCAGACCTTGGAGATCCGGTCGAGCACGAAGATCGTCGCGGCGATCAGGGCGGCACGGGCGAGGGTGGAACGCGGCATCGGCCTCAGTGACGGAAATGGCGCATGGCGGTGAAGACCATGGCGAGCCCGGCGTCGTCGGCGGCTGCGATGACCTCTGCGTCACGCACGGAGCCTCCCGGCTGGATCACCGCGGTGGCGCCGGCCTCTGCCGCGGCCAGCAGCCCGTCGGCGAAGGGAAAGAAGGCGTCCGAGGCCACGACCGAGCCGCGGGTCGGCGTCTCGGGCAGTCCCAGCACGGCGGCCATGTCGGCGGCCTTGCGCGCCGCGATCCGGGTTGATTCGACCCGGCTCATCTGGCCGGCGCCGATCCCCACCGTCGCGCCGTCCTTGGCATAGACGATGGCGTTCGACTTGACGTGCTTGGCAACCGTCCAGGCGAAGCGCAGGTCGGCCATCTCGGCAGCAGAGGGGGCACGGCGCGTGACCACCTTCAGCTCCGGCCCGGTCAGGGCGGCGTCGCGATCCTGGACCAGCAGGCCGCCGGTGACCTGTCGCCAGGCGAGGCCCGGAGCGGCCGGATCGCCCAGCCCGCCAGCCACCAGCAGCCGCAGGTTCTTCTTCGCCGCGAAGACCGCCGCCGCTTCCTCGGTGACCTCGGGGGCGATCACCACCTCGGTGAAGATCGCGGCGATCGCTTCGGCGGTCTCGCCGTCGAGCGGCACGTTCAGCGCCACGATCCCGCCGAATGCCGAGGTGCGGTCGCAGTCATGCGCCGCCCGGTAGGCCTCGAGCGCGGTCGACCCGCGCGCCACACCGCAGGGGTTCGCGTGTTTCACGATCACGCAGGCCGGCCCTTCGGCGGGCGTGAATTCCGCCGCCAGCTCATAGGCCGCATCGGTGTCGTTGATGTTGTTGTACGAGAGCTCCTTGCCCTGGAGCTGGCGAGCGGTCGCCACGCCGGGCCGCGCGTCGCCGGTCGTGTAGAACGCTGCCGCCTGATGCGGGTTCTCGCCATAGCGCAGCGGCTGGCGCAGCTCGCCTGCGACCACGCGCCGCCTGGGCGCCGGCTGCTCCAGTGCTCCCGCAAGCCAGGTGGAGACCGCTGCGTCATAGGCGGCGGTGCGGCCATAGGTGGTGAGCGCCTGAGCCTTGCGGAACGTCAGCGTGGTGGCGCCGTCATGGGCATCGAACTCCGCGAGCAGGGCGTCGTAATCCTCGATGTCTGTAACAACAGTCACATAGAGGTGGTTCTTCGCAGCCGCGCGCAGCATGGCCGGGCCGCCGATGTCGATGTTCTCGATGCAGGTGTCATAGTCGGCGCCCTTGGCCACCGTCGCCTCGAACGGGTAGAGATTGACCACCAGAAGGTCGATCGCCGCGATCCCGTGCGCCTCCGTGGCCGCCTGATGGGACGGATCGTCGCGCAGCGCCAGCAGGCCGCCATGCACCGCCGGATGTAGCGTCTTCACCCGCCCGTCGAGCATCTCGGGAAAGCCGGTCAGCTCGGCGACGTCGCGCACCGCCAGCCCGGCCTCGCGCAGCGCAGCGGCGGTGCCCCCGGTCGAGACCAGCTCGATCCCGCGGCCGGCCAGCGCGCGCGCCAGCGGTACCAGGCCCGTCTTGTCGGAGACGGATAGGAGCGCGCGGCGAAGCGGCACGAGATCGACGGACATGGACGGGCTCTCCGGGGCGCTCTGGGTCAGGTATCGGCGGCCGCGGTTGCCGCCGAGAGGCGGGCGAGCGACCAGATCGCTTGCCCCAGATACTCGACGACCTCGCTGCGGACAACCACCTGAACCGTGCGGCGTGGCTCGGGCCGGGTGGGATCGAAGAGCACCGAATCCTCGATCTCCATCGCGCCGCCGGCGGTCCGCAGGATCCATGTCTCGCCCGTCGGCAGGGTGAGCACGATCACGTCGTCCTCGCGGTCGTGCTCAACCCCGACCGAGGGATGTAGATGGAAGCGCAGTGCGAAGGGGACCGGTCCGCCCCGGGCGCGGCGGTCGAACTGCGTCCTAGCGCGGGCGTCGGGCGGGGTCAGGATGTCCTCGCCGCGCAGCTCCGTGCCCCGGGCGTCGATGAACAGGCGTCGCTCGTGCATAAGCCCGTGGCTGGTGACGTATCCGTCTTGGGTGGCCAGCAGCCACTGCCCGCTCATGTCCTGCGCCTGGCGCACCGCCACCAGCGTCGGTCCGGCGCTGAGCCGCGCGCCGAAGGTCCGGGCGGCGAGCCCGCGGGCCTCGATCACGCCCGACGAGCGCCCGTCGAGCTCCAGCGTCGAATGCGCCGCCGTCTGCCGCGAGGCCAGCATCGCCGTCGGCCCGAACACCCGCCCCGGTCCGCAGTTCACCACCAGCGGCATCCGCCCGATGCTCATCTCGAAGGACAGGGCGCCGGCATGGGCGGTCGTCGCCTGATCGCGCGTGGGCGGCGGGGCGCCGTCCATGAGCAGCACGGTCCGCCCCCCGGTCAGCCGGGCATAGCCCATGGGCAGCTTGGGCTTGTCCTGGACGCCGGTGCGCAGCTCGGCCAGCGCCTTGTCTATCCGCGCCGCGTCGCTGGGGCCGCCGCCGTTGAAGCGGGGCAGCGTTCCGTCGCCCTGGCGCAGGAGCCGCAGGATCGGCACGCCGCGCACGATCGCCGCCAGATGGCTCGGGGCCGCGAACTGTTCGGCATTCTCCAGCGCCCGCGCGGTCCAGATCAGCAGCATCACGATCTCGGCCAGGTCCTCGGGCGAACGGCTGGGCGTGGCGCCGTTCATGTCCACCAGCCCCTCGGCAGCCGCTCCGAGCTCGACCAGCGCCGCGCGGTGCTCGGGATGGGGCAGGGCGAGGCCGGACCAGGCCAGCCCTGCCAGGGCATGCAGCTGCCCCAGCCCCGCGGGCGCGTCCCGCCAGGTGTTCGACAGATAGCGCTGCTGCGCGGCAATCGCGCGCCACATCCGGTCGGCGGCGGTGCGGTCGAGCCCCTCGGTGAGGAAGGCGCAGTGCGAGCTCAGGTGCTGCGCGCGCCGGCCGGCGATCTCGGGTGTCCAGCCCGGGCCGGCACCGCTGCCGAAGCGGCGGATCCAGTCCTGCGTCCAGGACTGGGCCAGGCCGCGTGCAGCGCGATTGCCGACGGCGGCGAGATCGTCGAGCCAGGCGCAGGACTGCCGCTCCGCCTCAAGCGCGGGGTCGGGAAGCTTCGCCGCCCAGATCGAGCCGGGCGCGATCATCACGTCCTGCCCGCGCACCGGCCAGTGTCCGGCGAGCAGGGCATGGCCGCGATCGGCATCGCCGATCAGGACCGGCTCGGGCAACTGCTCGGCCGGCACCGGGCGGGTCCCGAGCCGCGAGCGATGCGCCTGGATGCGATTGCGCATCCGCCGCGAGGGCCGCGCGAGCCGCTCGTTCAGGGCGCGCAGGGTAAGGCCGGATCGGGACATTGGACCGGGACGGCTCTCGCAAGGGTTGCTTGGGAGGCCATATCGTTACGACACGGTCTTGTCACGTCGCCTCGACGGGTTTGGTCAAGAGCACGGCATAGAAGCCGTCCATCCCGCCGCGTTCTGCCCAGAAATCGGGCCTGAGACGAAGCGCGCCCTCGGCATCGACCCAGCCGGGGTCGATGCCGATCGCCGATGTGTCCGGCCGGACGACCCGCGCCGCCGGGTGGGCGGCGCGAAAGCGGGCAAGCTGTTCCTCGCCCTCGGCCGGCAGCAGCGAGCAGGTGCAGAACACCAGCCGCCCGCCCGGTGACAGCCAATCCCAGGCACGATCGAGCAGCCGCGCCTGCAACGCGACGAGGCTCGCGACATCGGCGGGCCGGCGGATATGGGGCAGGTCGGGGTGCCGGCGCAGCGTGCCCGTGGCCGAGCAGGGCGCGTCGACGAGGATGGCGTCAAAGCGCCGTTCGGGCTCCCAGGCGAGCGCATCGGCCACGACCACCTCGGCTTCCAGGCGCATCCGCGCCAGGTTCTCCGTCACCCGCGCCATCCGCGCGCCTGATGCGTCGAGGGCCGTCACCCGCGCACCGGCCGCGGCCAGCTGCAGCGTCTTGCCCCCCGGCGCCGCGCAGAGATCGAGCACGGCCTGCCCCTCCACCGGCCCGAGCAGCCGGGCAGGCAGCGCGGCGGCGGCATCCTGAACCCACCAGTCGCCCTCGGCGAAGCCCGGAAGCTGCGAGACCTGTCCAGGCCGCATCAGCCGCAGGCTGCCGGTGGGCAGCCATTCCGCCCCGGGCTCAACCGCCAGTGCCGACAGATCCGCGCCCGGCTTCGGCGTCAGATCGACCGGAACCGGCTCGGCCAGATGCGCGGCGCGGATCGCCGCCACCGCGCCCTTGCCCCAGGCCTTGCGCACCGGCCCGGCGATCCAGCCGGGCATCTCCGCCTCGGGAGCCGCGTCCCAGAGCTCGGCGCCGCCGCTGGTGACGCGGCGCCCAACGGCATTGACGAGCCCCGCAAGGGTGCGGGTCTTCGGCCGCTCGCGCGCCAGCCGCACGGCGCTGTCGACTGCCGCATGGGCGGCCGCGCCGGCCAGATGCAGCTCGGCCACCATGAGGCGCAGGAGGTTGCGCGCCGGCAGCGGCGGCGGGCGCTCCATGAGCCCTGCGAGCAGCGCGTCTACGCGCCCCAGGTGGCGCAGGGTGGTGGCGGCGAGCGACTGGGCGCGCGCCCGCTCCGGCGGCATCAGCCTCGCGACAGGGCCGGCGGGATCGGCGATCTGGTCGGCGAGGCTGGCGCGCTCGCCCAGCACGCCGCTGAGCAGCGCCGCGGCGGCACGGCGCTCGGCCAGGCCGGGGGCATCGCGCCCCGAATTCCGGGGCGGGCTCAGCGCCGGCTTCCGCGGCGGTCGACGGCGGGGATCGAGCTCGGGCGCACCGTGGCCGACGGCCGTGCCCCTGCCAGTGCCTCCAGCGCGCGGATGCGGTTCTCGGTGCTCGGGTGGGTGGAGAACAGGTTGTCCATGCGCGCTCCCGTCAGCGGATTGATGATGAAGAGCGGCGCCGAAGTCGGATTGCGCTCGGCGCTCGGCATTTCGATCCGCCCGGCATAGGCCGAGATCTTGCGCAGGGCGCCGGCAAGGCCCATCGGATCGCGGCTGATCTCGGCCCCGAGCCGGTCGGCGGCATATTCTCGGGTGCGGCTGATGGTCATCTGTATGAGCATGGCGGCGAGCGGCGCGAAGAGCACCGCGAGCAGCACGCCGACGATGCCGAGCGGATTGCGATCGCGATTGCCTCCCGAGGCGCCGAAGAACATGCCGAACTGCGCCAGCATCGAGATCGCGCCGGCAACGGTGGCCGCGATCGTCATCGTCAGCGTGTCTCGGTTCTTCACATGCGCCAGCTCATGCGCCATCACGCCCGCGACCTCCTCGCTCGAGAGCATCTGCAGCAGGCCGGTGGTCGCGGCGACGGCCGCATTCTCGGGATTGCGGCCCGTGGCGAAGGCATTCGGCTGGTCCGAGCGGATCAGATAGACCTTGGGCATCGGCAGGCCGGCGTTGCGGGCAAGTTTTCCCACCATGTCGTAGAGCTCGGGCGCACTTGCACGCGTCACCGGCTCGGCATTGTGCATCCGCAGAACCATCCGGTCCGAATTCCAGAACGCGAATGCATTGGTGCCGATCGCGAAGACGAACGCGATCAGCATGCCTCCGGTGCCGCCGATCAGATAGCCGACGCCCATGAAAAGCGCGGTCATCGCGGCGAGCAGCAGCATCGTGCGAACGTAATTCATGCCCCTCCGCCCCTTGCAGCCCGATCCGGCCCGGTCCATTCTGTCCGGGCATCCGAAGGGGTATATATGTCCGAGGCGCAGGGGGAGAAAGAGGCGCGGCGCGCAGCCGCTGCCACGCGGGCACTCGCCGAGGCCGCGGCGCGCCGCGCCCGCGCTGCCGAGGCGGCGTTGCCGGCGGAGATCGGCGGCCGCGACGGGCCCGAGCCGGTGCGCTTCGGCGACTGGGAGCGCCGTGGCATCGCAGTCGATTTCTGACGCGACATCGACAGAACGGGCAGGAAGGCCTTGGAAAAGCAGATCATCTGCATCAACTGGGGCAAGAAGTACGGCGCTCCCTACATCAACCGGCTCTATGCGATGGTGGCGCGCAACATCACGCCGCCGTTCAGCGTCACCTGTTTCACCGATAGCTTCGACGGGATCCGGCCCGAGGTGCGCCTCGAGCCGCTGCCCGAGCTCGATGTCGTCATGCCGACGGGCACGCAGGGGATCTGGCCCAAGGCCCGGCTCTGGGGCGAGCGGCTCGGCGATCTGCGCGGGCCGGTGCTGTTTCTCGACCTTGATCTGGTGATCGTGGGCTCGCTCGACGGCTTCTTCAGCCACGGAGATCCCGACCGGGTGACGCTGGCGCGCAACCAGTCCACCCCCTTCGAGCGGCTGGGGCAGACCTCGATCTTCCGCTTTACCGTCGGCAGCCTGAAGACGTTGCAGGACCGCTTCATCACCGATCCGCAGGGGATCGCCGACCGCTTCCAGTTCGAGCAGCGCTACGTAACTCGCGAGGCTCCGGGCGGCATCGACTTCTGGCCCGCAGGCTGGGTGCGGCACTTCCGTGCCGAGTGTGCACGCACTACGCCGCTGAACTTCTTTCTGCCGCCGAAGCTGCCCTCCGGGGCCAAGGTGGTGATCTTCCCCGGCGGCGTGCAGCCGCCCCATGCCGCAGCCGGGCATTGGGGGAAAAAGTACCCCAAGCGCACGCCGCTCGGTCACATCCGCGGTGTCTTCGCCGCCGACCGCCCGGACCCGCCGCTGCGCTACCTGCGCCATTTCATCCTTCCGAGCGACTGGGTGGCAAAGGCCTGGACCGAGGACTGACGGCGACGCACCCCGCGCGGCAAGACGGTCATCCCTGCAGATGCCCATTCGGACCAGGGCGGCCCGAATGACAGCCTTCCGAAGGCTCACACCTAGGCGAACCGCCGGTTCTGCGGAAAGCCCCGCGGCGCCATGCGCCCGGCGCTGGCCCGCGCCCCGATCCACTCGGCTAGCTCGGCCGCGGTGACGGTTCGGGTGCGCCCGGCCGGGTCCTTCCAGGTGAGCCCGTCGGCGAGGTCGAAGGTCGCCGCATCCGAGAGGCCGCCGTCCTTGTAGCGCTGCAGGCGCACGCCCTTGCCGCGCGCCATCTCGGACAGCTCGGCGGTGGGGAAGACGAGGAGCTTGCGGTTGTCGCCGACCACCGCGACATGGTCGCCCATCACCGGGCGGCAGACGGCGGCGCGCACGCCCTCCTTGAGATTCAGGACCTGGCGGCCGGTGCGGGTCTGCGCCACCGCCTCGTCCTCGGGCAGGATGAAGCCGTCGCCGGCGTCCGAGGCCACCAGCAGCCGCCCGCCCGGCACATGCACGAAGAGCGCCAGCGGCTGCGCCTCGTTCGGCAGGTCGACCATCAGCCGCACCGGCTCGCCCATGCCGCGGCCCCCGGGCAGCTGCGCGCCCGAGAGCGTGTACATCCGCCCGTTGGTGGCGAACATCAGGATGCGGTCGGTGGTCTCGGCATGCAGGAAGAAGCCCGGCCCGTCGCCGTCCTTGAACTTCAGTTCCGCCGCCGGGTCGAGATGGCCCTTCATCGCCCTGATCCAGCCCATGGCCGAGCAGACGACGGTGATCGGCTCGCGCTCGATCATCGATTCGAAACTGATCTCCTCGACATCGGGCGCATCGGCGAAGGTGGTGCGCCGGGCGCCGCCGGGGGCGTCCTTGCCGAAGGCCTTGCGGACCTCGCGGATCTCGTCGGCGATGCGCGACCATTGCGCGCCCTCGTCGGCCAGGAGCGCCTGCAGGCCGGCGCGCTCGGAGATGAGAGCGTCGCGCTCGGAGCGGATCTCCATCTCCTCGAGCTTGCGCAGGTTGCGCAGCCGCATGTTGAGGATG
>CAYLHK010000075.1:0-17179 GCA_964383295.1 uncultured Rhodovulum sp. | reverse complement strand
AAGGCGGCCGCACCGTCGGCGCCGGCGTCGTCTCAAAGATCGTCGAGTAAGGGCGCCCGCGGGCGTCAGCAGACGCGGGCGCCCCGGCGCCCGCGTTTTTCTTTTCCGGGGACCGAAGGCGATGACCGATCACACGGACGGCTTCCGGATCTATGCAATCGGCGACATTCACGGGCGGCTGGACCTGCTCGACGCGATGCTGGCGCGCATCCGCGCCGATCTCGCCGCCCGGCCGCATTCGCAGCCGCTCGTGGTCTTTCTCGGCGACTACGTCGATCGTGGACCCGAGACGCGCGGGGTGCTCGAGACGCTGATCGGGCTTGAGGCGGCCGGCCTGCCCGCGCGCTGCCTGCTCGGCAACCACGACAGCTATGTGCTGGCCTATCTCGAAGATCCTGACTGGTCCGACCGCCCGCTGCACTGGCTGCACACCTCCATGGGAGGCGCCGCGACGCTTGCCTCCTACGGCGTGCCGGACGCGCTGGAAGGCGCCCCGCGCCGGACCCATGCGGCTTTCGTCGAGGCCTTCCCGCGGACGCATCTGGACTTCCTGAACGGCTGCGGGCTCTGGATGCGGATCGGCTCCTATGTCTTCGTCCATGCCGGGATCCGTCCCGGCGTCGCCATGGAGGCGCAGGAGCGCGACGACCTGATCTGGATCCGCGAACCCTTCCTGAGCACGAACGAGGACTTCGGCTTCAAGGTGGTGCATGGCCACACGATCGTGCCGAAGGTCGAGCATCGCCCGAACCGGATCGCGATCGACACGGGGGCGGTGAGGACCGGCGTCCTGTCCTGCCTGGTGCTCGATGGCAGCGAGGTCGCACTGCTCGCTCCCGACGGGCCGCAGCCGCTTCCGCTCGGCGCAGGCCTCGGGCTGCGCGGCGGACTGATGGGGCTCTTCGGGCGCCGCTGAGGCTATTTCGTCCCGAACATCCGGTCGCCGGCGTCGCCGAGGCCGGGCACGATATAGCCCTTCTCGTTCAGCTTGCGGTCGAGCGCCGCGGTGACGATGCGCACGTCGGGGTGGGCCGATTTCATCCGCGCCACGCCTTCCGGGGCCGCCAGCAGGCAGAGGAAGCGGATGTCGTTGGCGCCGGCCTCCTTCAGCAACGTGACGGCGGCGGCCGAGGAATTGCCGGTGGCGAGCATCGGGTCGAGGACGATCGTCACACGCTCGTCGAGCTCGGACGGCAGTTTCGCATAATACTGGACCGGCTGCAGCGTCGCCTCGTCGCGGTAAAGCCCGATGTAGCCCACACGCGCCGAGGGGATCAGCTCCAGCACGCCGTCGAGCAATCCGTTGCCGGCGCGCAGGATCGAGACCAGCGCGAGCTTCTTGCCCTTGAGGACGGGGGCATCCATCTCGGTCAGCGGCGTCTCGATCGAGCGGGTGGTCACCGGCAGGTCGCGCGTGACCTCGTAGGCGAGCAGCAGCGAGATCTCGCGCAGCAGCTGGCGGAAGCCCGCGGTAGAGGTCGCGCGGTCGCGCATCAGGGTCAGCTTGTGCTGGACCAGCGGGTGCTCGACGATCGTCAGGTGGTCGGACATTGGGCCTCGCTCTGTCGGAACCGCAGGGTATGGCGATGCGCGGGACTCGCCATCGCCGTCACAGGAAACTCCGCCCGTGACGGCCGGGCGGGAGGCCGAGATGGGCGGCCAGGGTCTCGCCGACGTCGGCAAAGCCGATGAGGCCGATGTCGCGCGGCATCGCGGTGCCGGGCGCCCAGCCGAGCACCGGTACACGCTCTCGGGTGTGGTCGGTGCCCGGCCAGGTCGGGTCGTTGCCATGGTCGGCGGTGACGATCAGCAGATCGCCCTCGCGCAGACGGGACAGCACCTCCGGCAGGCGGGCGTCGAAGGCTTCAAGTGCGCGGGCATAGCCCGAGACGTCGCGCTGATGGCCATGGAGCGTGTCGAAGTCGACGTAATTGGCAAAGATGAAGTCGCCGTCCGCCGCCGTCTCCAGCACCTCCAGCGTCCGGTCGACAAGGGCCATGTCGTCGCCGCCCTTGGCCTGCGCCGAGATGCCGCGATGCGCGAAGATGTCGCCGATCTTGCCGATCGCATAGGTCCGCCCGCCGGCCTCGACCACCCGGTCGAGCAGCGTCGGCTCGGGCGGCGCAATGGCGAAGTCCTTGCGGTTCGGGGTGCGGAAGAAGGTCTCCGCCGTCTCGCCCAGGAACGGCCGGGCAATGACGCGGCCAAGCCGCATCGGATGCACGATCCCGGCCGTAATCCGGCACAGGTCGTAGAGGCGCTCCAGCCCGAAGCGCTCCTCGTGCGCGGCGATCTGCAGCACGCTGTCGGCGGAAGTGTAGAGGATAGGCTTACCCGTGCGCAGATGCTCCTCGCCGAAGTCGCGCAGCACCGGCATGCCGGAGGAATGGGCATTGCAGAGCGTCCCCGGCAGCCCGGCGCGCTCGATCATCGCCCCGGTCACCTCGGGCGGGATCGCCGGGTCGGTGCGCGGAAAGTAGTGCCAATCCCAGGGCACGGGCACGCCGGCGAGCTCCCAGTGGCCGGAGGGCGTATCCTTGCCGCGCGAGACCTCGGTGGCGGCACCGTGGATGCCCTGCGGGGCCGCGTCCAGCCCCGGCAGGTCGATGTCGGAGGCCGCGCGGATCGCGGCGCCGAGACCGAGGCGTTCCATGTTCGGGACATGTAGCGGCCCCGAGCGGCCCTCCTCGGCGCGGCCGGCGGCGCAGGCCTGGACGATATGGCCGAGCGTGTTCGCCCCCTCGTCGCCGAAGGCGCCCGCGTCCGGGGCGCCGCCGCAGCCGACGGAATCCATCACCATCAGGATGGCGCGCGGCATCAGGCGACCCGCTCGTTGATGAGGGGTTGCGGCGTGGGCGCCTCCTGTTCGATCCGGTAGGCCGCCCGCAGCCGGGCTGCCGCGCGCTGGAACGATGCCTCGTCCTCGGCATGCAGCCGGGCGATCGGCGCGCCCGGCTCGACCCAGGTGTCGAGCCCGACCAGCCCCTCGAAGCCCACCGCATGGTCGATCAGATCCTCGGCGCGTCGCCGCCCGCCGCCGAGCTCCACCACCGCCATGCCGATCACCCTGGTGTCGATGGCGGCGACATAGCCTTCGCTGTCGGCCGTGACATCGGCCATCACCGGCGAGCGGCGCAGATGCGTGGAGGCGGTTTCCATGAAATCCGTCGGACCGCCCAGCGCCGCTACCATGCGCGCGAAGCGCTCCGCCGCGGCGCCGCTCTGGAAGGCGCGCTCCATCCGGGCCGCGCCGTCCTCGGCATCGGTGGCCAGGCCGCAGGAGGCCAGCAGCTCGCCCCCGAGCGCCACGGTGACGTCCCAGAGGCGGCCGTCGATCTCCTCGCCGCGCAGGAAGCGCACCGCATTGGCCATCTCGAGCGCATTGCCGGCGGCGCTGGCCAGCGGCTCGTTCATGTCGGTGATGAGCGCCGTGGTCGGGCAGCCGGCGCCCTTGGCGACGTCGACCAGGCTTCGGGCCAGGGCGCGGGCATCGTCCAGCGTCGCCATGAAGGCGCCCGAGCCGGTCTTGACGTCGAGAACCAGCGCATCGAGCCCGGCGGCGAGCTTCTTCGACAGGATCGATGCGGTGATCAGGTCGATCGACTCGACCGTCGCGGTCACGTCGCGGATCGCGTAGAGGCGGCGGTCGGCGGGAGCGATGTCGGCGGTCTGGCCGATGATCGCACAGCCGACCTCGGACACCACCCGGCGCAGCGTCTCGATGTCGGGCTGGGTCCGATAGCCGGGGATCGCGTCGAACTTGTCCAGCGTGCCGCCGGTGTGCCCGAGCCCTCGGCCCGAGATCATCGGCACATAAGCCCCGCAGGCGGCCAGCGCAGGTGCGAGCATGAGGCTGACGTTATCGCCCACCCCCCCGGTCGAATGCTTGTCGACCACCGGACCGGGCAGGTCCCAGGCCAGCGTCTCGCCACTGTCGCGCATTGCTTCGGTCAGCGCCACGCGCTCGGCGACGTCCATGCCGCGGAAGAACACCGCCATGGCGAAGGCTGCGACCTGGCCCTCGGAGATGGCACCCGAAGTCAGGCCCTCGACCATGAAGCGGATCTGGGCGGCGGGAAGGGTCGCGCCGTCGCGCTTGGCCGCGATCACCTCCTGGGCGAGCATCAGTAGCCGTCCCCGTCCTCCGCGGCCGCGCGGCCGTCGAGCGCGGCGAGGATGACGTCGAGCAGCCCCGAGGCGCCGATGCGGAAATGCTTCGGCCCCGCCCGGCCCTGGCCCAGGCTCCGCTCGGTCAGCGCGATGTAGGTGGCCGCGTCTTTGAGCGTGCGCACCCCGCCCGAGACCTTGAAGCCGGCTGTGCCGCCGTGGCGGGCGATGGCCCCCAGCAGGATCTCGGCGGCCTCGGGCGTGGCGCCCGCGGCGATCTTGCCGGTGGAGGTCTTGAGGAAGTCCGCGCCGCCGGCGAGCGCGCGTTCGGCGGCGAGCCCGATCAGCGCCGGATCGCCCAGTCCGCCGGTTTCCAGGATGGCCTTCAGCGTCTTGCCCCCGCAGGCAGCCTTGACCGTGCTCACCGCATCGCGGACCGCATCCGCATCCCCCGACTTCAGCGCCTGCCAGGGCACGACCATGTCGATCTCGTCGGCGCCCTCGGCGATGGCGGCGCGGGCCTCTTCAGCAGCGGCCTCGGCCGTGGCCTCGCCGGAGGGGAAGTTCACCACCGTCGCGACATGGATGCCGGTGCGGGCGAGCGCCGCCTTCGCCCTGGCGACATGGCGCGGCCAGATGCAGACCGCGGCCACCGAGCCGTGGCGGGTCTGAGCGCGGGCGCAGAGATCGTCGATGGCGGCCGCGTCGCTCGTCTCGTCGAGGTTGGTCAGATCGAGGCAGACGAGCGCCCGCAGGGCGGTGTTGCGGATGTCTTCAGGGGCGGTCATAGCGCGCTCCTTTCCATATGCGCGGCGGCGAAGGCTCCGGGCAGCAGGTCGCCCACGGTGGTGCGCGCGATCTCGCCCGCGGTACCGGCGAGGATCACCGGCACGTGCGGTGGCGCGAACTCGGCGAGCTTCTGGCGGCAGCCGCCGCAGGGCGTCACCGGGGCCGTGCCGTCGGCGACCACCCAGACCTCGGCGATCACCCGGCCCCCGGCCGCCGCCATGGCGGCAATCGCGCCGGCCTCGGCGCAGGTTCCCTCGGGATAGGCCGCATTCTCGACGTTGCAGCCCGCGAATACGCGCCCGTCGTCGCAGCGGACCGCCGCCCCGACCTTGAAGCCTGAATAGGGGGCATACGCATTGGCATGCGCGTCGCGCGCGGTCTCGAACAGGCCCATCCAGCTTCCTCCCGCTGCAGCACGCCGACTATGAGCGAGGCCCGCGGGACAGGCAAGCGCGCCCGGGTCCGCCTCAGGTCCCCGAGCGACGCTGGCCGGCACCCCAGCCTTCGAGCTTGCGGTAAACGGTCGAGGGCGAGAGTTCGAGCACGCGGGCGGCGCGGGGGATCGAGCCGTCGCAGTGGGCGATGGTGGCCTCGATCAGCTCGCGCTCCACCTCGGCCAGCGACAGGCCGACGAGCGGCACGATGCGGTCGCCGGCCGAGGCCGGAGGCGCCGGGGCCAGCGTCGCGACACCGGTCCCGCCATGCAGGGCCACCACCTCTTGCGCAGCAGGAGCGGCGTTCGAGAGCGGCGCCGACAGCATGACCTCGCCGGGAAGCATTGCCGGCGTGACCAGCGGGCCGTCGTGGAGCACGACGACGTTGCGGATCACGTTCAGAAGCTGGCGCACGTTGCCGGGCCAGGGGCGGTTCACGAGGATCTCGGCCGCCTGGGCATCGAAGCCGGTGAAGGTCTTGCCCTCCTCGGCCGCGAAGGCGACGAGGTTTGTCCGCGCGATCTCGAGAATGTCCTCATGGCGGCCGCGCAGCGGCGGCATGTGGATAGGCACCACATGCAGCCGATAGTAGAGGTCCTCGCGGAAACGGCCCTGCCGCACCTCCTCGGCCGGGTCGCGGTTGGTCGCGCAGACGATGCGCACATCCACCGGGATCGCGCGGGCGGAGCCGACCGGCTGGATGGTCGAGGTCTGCAGGAAGCGCAGCAGCTTGGTCTGCAGGCTCAGGTCCATCTCGCAGATCTCGTCGAGAAAGAGCGTGCCGCCGTTCGCCACCGCCGCCGCGCCCGGCTTGTCGGAGAGCGCACCGGTGAAGGCCCCCTTCAGGTGGCCGAAGACCTCCGATTCCAGCAGGTCGCGCGGAATGGCGGCGCAGTTCAGCGGCACGAAGGGCTTGGCCGCCCGCGCCGAAACTGCGTGGATCGCCCGGGCGCAGACGTCCTTGCCGGTGCCGCTCTCGCCGGTGATGAAGACGGTGGCTGTCGAGCGGCCGATGGAGCGCACCATCCGGTAGATGTCCTGGATCGCGGGCGAGCGGCCGATGAAGCCTTCGAACCCGCCCGCAGCAACCTCGGCGCGGAGGTCGACGTCGGCCTCCTCCGCCAGCGGGACCGAGGCGAGCGCGTTCTGCACCGCACTGAGCAGGCGGCTGTCGTCGAAGGGCTTGACCAGGAAGTCGAACGCCCCCGCCCGCATGGCCTGAACCGCTCGGTTGATCGAGCCGTTGGCGGTGACGACGATCACCCGCACCTCGGGCGCCTCGGCGTGCAGCTGATCGAGGAAGTCCAGCCCGTCCCCGTCGGGAAGCTGGAGGTCGAGCAGCACCAGCCGCGGCCGCAGCGCATCGAACTGCGCCCGCGCCGCCGCCAGCGTAGCAGCGGTGGCGACCGGGTGGCCGGCACGTCGCAGCACCTGCTCGTAGACCATCGACAGCGATGGAGTGTCCTCTACCAGCAGCAGAGGTGACATGCCCTGAAGAATCGTCACTGCCCCGCCCGCTCGGTATGGGTGAAGGCCACCACCGCCTCGATCTCGGCGACGCATTCGGGGATGAGCTCGAAGACCGCCGCCGCGTCGTCGCCGATCGCCGCCGTGTTGAGCCGCCGCGCGCAACCCTGCAGGCGGCTCGCCCCGACGGCGCCGGCGACGCCCACGACGATATGCGAAGCGGCCCGTACGGCCGCGTGGTCCCCCGTCTCCCGCGCGGCGGCAAGATCGTCGCGGGCCGTGGTCAGGTCAGCGGCCACCTTCTCGAGCAGGTCCGCCATCATCTGCGGGCCGAAGGTCTCGGCCAGCGCCCCATAGACTGCTGCGTCGACGACGGGGGCGTCCTGGTCGCCGAATGCCGCCTCGGCCGGCGGGGCTGGCGGCGGCGTGCGCGGCGTGACATGGGCGAGCAGCCCTTTGGCAAGCGCGTCGATGCCGGTGATCGGCTTGGAGATCAGCCCGTCCGCCCCGGCTCCGGCGATCCGCTCGCGATGCTCGCGCAGGGCATAGGCGGTCAGCGCCACGATCGGTGTGCGCGCCCGCGCGTCGCCGCGGGCGCGGATGGTGCGGATCACGTCGAGCCCGGTCAGCCGCGGCATCTCGATGTCGACCACCACGATGTCGAAATCCGCCTCCTCGAACCGCTCCAGCGCCTCGACGCCGTCGGAAGCAAGCACGACCTCGGCCTGCAGGACGCCCAGCATCTGGCTGGCGACCATCTGGTTCGTCGGATTGTCCTCAGCGAGCAGAACCCGCAGACCGGCGAGATTCTCGCGCGGCGCCGCGGATGAGGCCGGGGGCGCGCTGGCCTTCGCGGCCGGAGCCTGGATCGAAGCCTCGTTCGCGGTCGGGCTCGGGGCCGCCGATGCAGGCGCCCCGCCGTTCGTCTCGATGCAGAGCGAGGGAGGGAAGGTCAGGGTCGCGAGAATGCCACCCTGCTCGCGGTTGCGCACCGAAATCCGCCCGCCGATCCGCCGGGCGAGCGTGCCCACGATATGGAGCCCGAGCCCGTGCCCGCCGTCGCGCGCCTCGTGCACGCCCGATCCTTCCAGTTGGCGCAAGGGGCCCTCTCCCAGTCCCGGTCCGTCGTCAGTGAGCTGGAAGACCAAATCTCCGTCCGCGGTCCGGCGCAGCTCCAGCCGCACGCTGCCCCGCCCCGCATAGGCGATCGAGTTCGCCGTCAGGTTGCCGAGCACGCGGGCAAGCGCCAGACGCGGGACGCGCAGCCCCGCCGGCAGATCGCCCGCGACCGCCAATTCGAAACCCAGCCGTCGCGAGCGGGCCTCGCCGGCCCAGCGATCACGGTAGAAGCCCATGAACTCGTCGAGAACCAGCTCGCCAGCGACGGGCTGGTCGAGCTCGCCGCCTGTGTTCAGCGTCGCGAGCTCGTCCGACAGGTCCTGGATGGTGTTCGAGGCCGCCGATATGCGTTGCAGCTGCTCGCGCACCTCGGCCGGCAGCTCGTCCACCCGGATCGCCGCGAGACCCCCGTAGACGCCCTGCAGCGCACCGCGGATGTCGTGGGCGATCATCGCCAGATCGAGGCGTCCCGCAGAGCCGGCCACGGCCCGGTGAGATCCCCTGTCGAAGCCCGGATCGAGTGGCAGCATATTATCCTCAACGACGCCGACCGGTCTCCGGCAACAGGCCCGGAGGCAGGCGCAGCAAAACTCAAAGTTGAATCAGGCGCGGCGATTTCAGCGCACAATACACCCAACGATGCAAAATGCAAAAGCAATGCATCGCGGTGGCTCAGGAGGCGAGACGGTTGAGGATGCTCTCACGCAGCGAACTCATGTCGCTGGGCGTGTCGACGATATCGTCAAAGGAATCGGGGGATTGCGGATTCCCCAGTGAGACGAAGAGCGCGTCGGGGTAGCGCGTGCGAAGCCGGTCCATGAGCGAGGCCCCGCCGACGCTGGTGCTGTCGACCAGAACGACATCCACCGGCCCCCCGCCCGACGGGTCCACGAAGACCACATGATCCGAGCGCAGCGCCGCTTGGTAGATGGTGGCGAGTGCCGCCGAGCGGGTCTCGAGGTGAACCCGCACCGTCGCCTGCCCGGCGACCACCGCCGGAACCCTTACGCGGATCACCCGCTGGCCCGGGATGGAATTGTCGATGTCCATCGTCCCGCCGCTGGCATCGATCAACCCGCGGGCGATCAGGGGCCGCAGGGCATCGGCGGACACCTGATCCGGCGTAGCGGCGCTCAGGTCCGTGAGCAGGTCCAGACGCCAGTCCGCCGCGGTGTCGCTGGCCGCAAAGCGGAGCTCGCCATGCAGGCTCGCCCCGTCGTGGCGCAGCGACAACTCGATGTCGCCCGGCTGACGCAGCTCGACGACGAACTCCGCCAGATGCACGAAGACCTGCGCGAACCGTTCGAGGTCGCCCTCGATCCGCTCGGGCATGTCGCTGGCGACATGGACGGTCATGGGCGCGGCTCCGTCGCGCGACAGCGCCTCGCGCAGCGTGGTGGCGAGCGCGTCGACGCGGAACGGCTCTTGGCGGATCTTGAGCTGCCCGTCCTGCATCTCGGCATAGTCGAAAAGCCCGCCCAGCATCCGCAGCATCGCGCGCGAGCTCTGCTGCGCCTGTTCGACCAGGCGCGACTGGCGGTCGGGCAGCTCGCTCTGTTCGAGCAGGGCGAGCGGGCCGACCACGCCGTTCAGCGGATTGCGCAGCTCGTGGCTCATCATCGACAGAAAGCGCGACTTGGCCCGGCTCGACAGTTCGGCCTCCTGCGCGATCCGCTGGCTCATCGCCACCAGGTCGCGCTGCTGGCGGTTCTCGCGCAGGATCAGGAACAGCGCGAGCAGGCTGAGCAGCACCGCCGCCATGCTGATGATGCCGGTCGTCTGCGCGCTCGACTGGATCCGGTCGCGCACCACCGCGCTGGCGGCCGTGTCGGCCCGGACCACCCGTAGCGTGTAGAGGCGCAGCTCCTGCTGCAGCCGCTGCAGGTTCTCGACGATATCCCGGACCGTGGCGGTGTCGCCGGGCTGAAGCTCGGCCATGATCGGATCGACGTCCTCGAGATAGCCTGCGATCGCCTGCAGCGAGCCATGGTCCTCGTCATAGGCGCGCATCGTCTCGCCGACGCGGCCGCGGCTCATGATGAACACGCGGCTCCAGAGAATGTCGAACCGCTCGCGCAACCGCTCCAGCGCGGCGTCGCTCTGCTCCGCCGCCAGCTCGGCGACGCTGAGTTGGAAGCGCAGCAGTTCCACCTCCATCTGCGTCGCCGACCAGAGGATATTGTCTTGGCTGATCACCCGGAGGTTGTCCACGTCCCGCCGGATGGCGACGTAGCCAACGGCAGCGAACCCTGCCATCGCCAGCAGGACAACCATGCCGAGATATCGCGGGACCGGACGCATCGGGCTCTACAGCGGCTCGATCCGCACGACCTGCCAGATCAGACGGGTGTTGTAGACCGGGTCCCGAAGTTCGGGATGATCCGAAATCGGGTACATGACCCAGAGGGGACCCTTCTCGCGGCGAGACAGCCGGACACCGTCGGCCTCGAGCGCGAGGATCACCGAATAGCGGCGGAAGTCGCTGGTCGGGATGTCGACATAATAGTCGTTGGCCGCGAACACCCGCACCGTCTCGGCCTGATCGAGCTCGAGATGGGCGAGCACGTCACGCACCAGCGGACCGCGATAGGTGACGGGGACGTCCACGAACTCGTTGTCCGTGACGACGGTGACCTGCGGGATCTCGGCCAGCTCGTCGAGTGTGAAGGAAAGGGTCTCGGACGCATCGCCGCCACGGGACAGGACCAGCGCCGGGGCGCCGTCCTGGGCCTTAACCGCCGCGGTTATGCCGGCAACCACCAGCAGCACCGCGACGGGACGGGCAATGAAGTTGGAAAGGGTGGACACGGGAACTCAATGCTCCTCAAGCTACATCGCCGGGTTCTCCGGACGGAACGCACCCCTGCGCACCCGACAGACATATAAGCAAGTAGCGTGCCAGTCCGCCCCGCCCCGCCCGCACCACTCGGGCAGCGGGTATAGTGAATACACGGATCATTGAGTGTCGCAAGTCGCGAGCACATCCTGAAGATGAGTCTCAAAATGCAAATCGCGCCTGCGCACAATCGTAATGCGCGCGGTTGCGGGCGGGCCGGCGTTCAGGAGTTCCGAGGATAGCCTATCCCGGCCAGCGTGGTGGCGATGTCCCCCAGCGTCGTCGGATCATCGATGGTGGCCGGGGCCTTGAACTCCCGCCCCTCCGCGATCCTGGCCATGACGCCGCGCAGTATTTTGCCCGAGCGTGTCTTGGGCAGGCGGTCCACCACCACGGCGGTGCGAAAGGCCGCGACCGCCCCGATCCGCTCGCGCACGAGGGCGACGCATTCGCGGATGACCACGTCGTGGTCGCGCGCGCAGCCCTTGTTCAGGCAGAGAAAGCCCATCGGCACCTGCCCCTTGAGATCGTCGGCGACACCGATCACCGCGCATTCGGCGACGTCCGGGTGGCTGGCCAGCACCTCCTCCATCCCGCCAGTGGACAGGCGATGGCCGGCGACGTTGATGACATCGTCGGTGCGGGCCATGATGTAGACATAGCCGTCCTCATCGATCAGCCCGGCGTCCCCGGTCTCGTAGAAGCCCGGGAAGGTGGCGAGATACGACCGCTTGAACCGCGCCTCGGCCTGCCACAGCGTCGGCAGCGTGCCAGGCGGCAGCGGCAGCCGGATCGCCACCGCCCCGAGCGTGCCCGGCGGCACCGGCGCGCCGGCCTCGGAGAGGATGGTGATGTCATAGCCGGGCATCGGCAGCGTCGGCGAGCCGTGCTTGACCGGCAGGAGCTCGATCCCCACCGGATTGCCTGCGATCGCCCAGCCGGTCTCGGTCTGCCACCAGTGGTCGATCACCGGAACCTTGAGATGCTCCTCCGCCCAGCGGATGGTGTCGGAATCGGCACGCTCGCCAGCGAGGAAGAGGTAGCGCAGCGAGCTGAGGTCATAATCGCCGATGAGCCGGGCCTCGGGGTCCTCGCGCTTGATCGCGCGGAAGGCCGTCGGCGCGGTGAAGAAGCTCCGCACCCGGTGCTCGGCGATCACCCGCCAGAAGGTGCCGGCATCGGGCGTACCCACGGGCTTTCCCTCGAAGACCACGGTGGTCGCCCCGGCGAGCAGCGGGCCGTAGCAGATGTAGGAATGCCCCACCACCCAGCCGACGTCCGAGGCGGTCCAGAACACGTCGCCTGCCTCGATCGCGTAGAGGTTCTTCATCGTCCAGGCGAGCGCCACCATGTAGCCCGCCGTCGCGCGGACCACGCCCTTGGGCTGACCGGTCGTGCCGGACGTATAGAGGATGTAGAGCGGCTCCATGCCACCGACGGGCACGCAGTCGGCCCGCGCCGCGCCCTCCTGGAACGCGTGCCAGTCATGGTCGCGGCCCTCGATCAGCGTCGCCTCGGCCTGCGGCCGCTGCAGGATGACGCAGAACTCCGGCTTGTGGGTGGCGAGCGCGATCGCCTCATCGACCATCGGCTTGTAGGCCACCACGCGGCCCGGCTCGATGCCGCAGGACGCGGCGAGCAGCGCCTTGGGCGCGGCATCGTCGATACGCACGGCAAGCTCGGGCGCGGCGAACCCCCCGAAGACCACCGAATGCACCGCTCCGATCCGCGCGCAGGCCAGCATCGCAACCAGCGCCTCGGGGACCATCGGCATGTAGATGACGACGCGGTCGCCCTTGACCACGCCCCGCGCCGCCAGAGCGCCCGCAAGAAGCGACACCCGGTCCAGAAGCTCGGAATAGGTGAGGGTCGCCTTGGCCCCGGTGATGGGGGAATCGTAGATGATCGCCGGCTGCGCGCCGCGGCCCGCAGCCACATGCCGGTCGACCGCATTGTAGCAGGTGTTGCCGACGGCGTCGGCAAACCAGCCGTAGAGGGGGGCGCGACTGTCGTCGAGGGCCCGGCTCGGCGGCGTGATCCAGTCGATCGCCCCCGCGGCCTGCATCCAGAAACCCTCCGGATCAGCCTTCCAGCCTTCATAGACCTCGCGATAGCCCATAGCGCCCCCCGCTGATGTTAACCGTAGCTCTGCACCGGCCCCCCGGCCAACGCGGCGATGTTCAGAAGCCCGCGGGCGGTGATCGAGGGCGTGACGATATGGGCCTTGTTGCCCATGCCCATCAGGATCGGCCCGACCTCGAGCCCACCCGACACCGCCTTGATGATGTTGCGCACCCCGCTCGCCGCATCGGTGTTGGCGAACACCAGCACGTTCGCCGGGCCTTCGAACCGCGCGTTGGGGAAGATGCGTTCGCGCAGCACCGGATCGAGCGCGGCGTCGGAATGCATCTCGCCCTCGTAGGCGAAGTCGAGCGACTTGGCATCGAGGATCGCCAGCGCCGCGCGCATGCGCCGTCCGCTGTCGGTGTCGAGGTTGCCGAACTGCGAATGCGAGCACAGCGCGATCTTGGGCTCCAGGCCGAAGCGGCGCACATGGCGGGCCGCCGCGATCGTGGTCTCGGCGATCTGCTCCGGCGTCGGCACCGGATTGACCTGGGTGTCGGTGACGAACAGCAACCCGCGCTCGTGGATCATCAGCGACAGGGCGCCGATCGGGCACAGATCTTCGCCCGCGAGCAGCTCGCTCACGTATTTCAGGTGCCACAGATACTGGCCGAAGGTTCCACAGATCAGGCTGTCCGCCTCGCCGCGGTGGACCATGACCGCGCCGATGGCGGTCGTATTGGTGCGAAGGATCGCACGGGCCAGGTCCGGCGTGACGCCGCGCCGCTGCATGATGCCGTGATAGGTGCCCCAGTACTCGCGGTAGCGGGGATCGTCCTCAGGATTGACGACCTCGATGTCGCTGCCGATCTCCAGCGGGATCGCATGGCGTTCGCAGCGCATGTTGATGACGTCGGGACGCCCGATCAGGATCGGCCGGGTGCCGCCCTCCTCGACCATCGCGCGGGCCGCATGCAGCACGCGCTCGTCCTCGCCCTCGGCAAAGACGATGCGCCGCGCCGAGCTTTTCGCCGCGTCGAAGACCCGGCGCATGACGAAGGCGGTGCGATAGACGGACTGGTTCAGCCGTGCCTTGTAGGCGTCGATGTCGTCGAGCGGGCGCGTGGCGACACCGCTCTTCATCGCCGCCTCGGCGACCGCCCCGGCGACGATCGCCAGCAGACGGGGGTCGAAGGCCTTGGGGATCAGGTAGTCGCGCCCGAAGCTCAGCCGCTCGCCCTGGTAGGCCGCCGCCGCCTCGGCGCTCGACGAGGCCCGCGCCAGCGCCGCGATCCCCTCGACGCAGGCGATCTGCATCTCGTCGTTGATCGTGGTCGCGCCCACGTCGAGCGCCCCGCGGAAGATGAACGGGAAGCAGAGGACGTTGTTGACCTGGTTGGGATAGTCCGACCGGCCCGTCGCGATGATCACGTCGGGGTTCGCCTCCTTGGCCTCCTCGACGGTGATCTCGGGATTCGGGTTGGCAAGCGCGAGCACGATCGGGTCGCGCGCCATCTTGCGCACCATCGCGCCGGTGAGCACGCCCGGCCCCGAGAGGCCGAGGAACAGGTCCGCATCGGGCACCACCTCCTCGACCGTCCGCGCCTGGGTCTTCTGGGCGAAGGCCTGCTTCTCCGGGCCCATGTTGTCGTTGCGGCCCTCGTAGACGACGCCCGAGCGGTCGCAGAGCCAGATGTTCTCGCGCTTCGCCCCGAGCTTCATCAGCATGTTGAGACAGGCGATGCCGGCGGCCCCGCCGCCGGTCGAGACGATCTTGATGTCCTCGATGTTCTTCTTCGCGATTCTCAGCGCGTTGACCGTGGCCGCACCCACGACGATCGCGGTGCCGTGCTGGTCGTCGTGGAAGACGGGGATGTTCATCTTCTCGCGGCAGAGACGCTCGACGATGAAGCACTCGGGCGCCTTGATGTCCTCGAGGTTGACCGCGCCGAACGTGGGCTCGAGCGCCGCGACGATCTCGGCGAGCTTCACCGGGTCGGTCTCGTTCACCTCGATGTCGAAGCAGTCGATGTTGGCGAACTTCTTGAAGAGGACCGCCTTGCCCTCCATCACCGGCTTGCCGGCGAGTGCGCCGATGTTGCCGAGCCCGAGCACCGCGGTGCCGTTCGAGACCACGGCGACGAGGTTCGCCTTGGCGGTATAGCGCGCGGCAGCACTGGGATCGGCCTGGATCTCGAGGCAGGCCTCCGCCACGCCGGGGCTGTAGGCGCGGCTCAGGTCGCGCTGGTTCGCCATCGGCTTGGTCGCGCGGATCTCAAGCTTTCCTGGCCGCGGAAACTCGTGATAGTCGAGTGCCGCCTGTCGCGCGTCGCTGCTCGCATCAGCCATGCCAATTTCCTCCCTGTGCCTTTGCACGACCGTGATTACATGCGCGGCGCACCGGTGTCATTGGGCATACCGAACTGTTCCACCAGACGGAATTTGGCGCGAACAGCCATAGGGCCGGGCATCACCGAAGGGCAGACCAACTAAGGTCTGGCCCTGGTGCGTCAGCGATCCTCCCGGGGCAGACTGCCGCCATAGCCCAGCCAGTAGTCCCGCACCCAGGACACCGGACCATGTCCGAACTTGCGCCCCGTCCCCCAGCGGCGCCCCTCGGGGCCGAGCAGGTCGATCGGCCGCGGCTTGCCGTGAAAGACCAGGATCCGCGCCTCCCGCGGCAGCTTCGGCTCGCCGGCGGCGAGGCTCAGCGGCCAGTACCAGAGGCAGTCGTTCTTAAAGCTCGGGCACCAGTCATAGGGCAGATACGCCGGGTCGCGGGCGATCTTGGGAAAATAGAACCGGTCGCTGCGATAATTGGTGAAGACGAACTCGGTCTCGGTGTTGAAATGCTCGAACATGCCGCGCTGGTCGCCCGCGCGATAGACGTAGATCGAGCCCTGCGTGCCCCGGTCGGGGCGCAGCGACAGCGGCACCAGCGCGCGGACCAGCGCGGGGTTCCATTCACGCAGCGAATAGAAGGCGGGCTTGCGCTCCCAGAGCTCGAAGAAATCATCGAGCGGGCCCACCACCATGACGTCGAGGTCGATCTGCAGCACGATGTCGTCGTCATCGACCACACCCGGCGCCAGCATGGCGATCTTGGGAAAGCAGCTCTGCCGCCAGGTCTCGCGCGGCACGCGGAACTCGGGAAAGGGGATCACCTCGACGCCCGGGTCGATCCCCTCCGGCTCGTTGGTGATGCAGATGAACCGATGCGGCCGCTTCAGATGCGCCTGCACCGCCCGGTAGAGCACATTGACATAGTCGGACCCGTAGCGGGTCCCCCACTTCACCACCCCGACGACGGCACCCATGCTCACGCCCGCCGATGATCGCGCAGGAGCCCGAGGATCTCGCGCGCCGCATCGGGAATGTTGGTGCCAGGTCCGAAGATCGCGGCAACACCGGCATCGCGCAGGAAGCCATAGTCCTGCTGCGGGATCACCCCGCCGCAGATCACCAGGATCTCGCTCGCCCCCTGCGCCCTGAGCGCCTCGATCAGCTTCGGCGCCAGCGTCTTGTGCCCCGCCGCCTGGGACGAGATGCCGACCACATGCACGTCGTTGTCCACCGCGTCCTGCGCCGCTTCCTCCGGCGTCTGGAACAAGGGCCCCACGTCCACGTCGAAGCCGATGTCGGCGAAGGCGGTTGCGATCACCTTGGCGCCGCGGTCGTGGCCGTCCTGGCCCATCTTCACCACCAGCATCCGCGGGCGGCGACCCTCCTCCTCGGCGAACTTCTCGACATCCGCCTGGATGGCGGCAAATCCCGCGTCGCCGTCATAGGCCGCGCCGTAGACGCCGGCGAGGGTCTTCACCTCGGCCTGGTGCCGCCCGAACACCTTCTCCATCGCATCCGAAATCTCGCCGACCGTCGCCCGCGCCCGCGCGGCCTCCACGGCGGCCGCAAGCAGGTTGCCGCCCCCGCGCGCGGTCTCCTCGACCGCAATCATCGCCGCCTCCCATGCCTTCGGATCGCGGGTCGCGCGGATCCTCTCCAGCCCGGCCACCTGCGCGTCGCGCACCTTCACGTTGTCCACGTCGAGGATGTCGATCGGCTCCTGTTCCTTCAGCCGGTACTTGTTGACCCCGACGATCACCTCCTCGCCGCGGTCCACCGCCGCCTGCCGCCGCGCCGCGCTCTCCTCGATGCGGAGCTTCGGCATGCCGGAGATCACCGCCTTCGTCATGCCGCCCAGCCCGTCGACCTCCTCGATCAGCGCCCAGGCACCCTTGGCGAGCTCCGCCGTCAGGCTCTCGACATAGTAGGACCCGGCCAGTGGATCGACCACATGGGTGATCCCGGTCTCTTCCTGGAGGATGAGCTGGGTATTGCGCGCGATCCGTGCCGAGAACTCGGT
>CAYLHK010000074.1:0-17454 GCA_964383295.1 uncultured Rhodovulum sp. | reverse complement strand
GCCTTCTGCGCTGCCTCGGCCTTGTTCTGGCTGGCGAGCGCGAACTCGTCCTGCTGCTCGCGGCTGATCTGCCACTGGCTGGCGACGTTCTCGGCGGTCGTGCCCATGTGATAGCCGTTGAAGGCGTCCCACAGACCGTCCTTGATCATCGTGTCGATGAACTTCATGTCGCCCATCTTCTGCCCGTTGCGCAGATGTGCGGCATGGGCCGAGAGCGACATGCTTTCCTGGCCGCCCGCCACCACGATCCCGGCGTCGCCCAGCGCGATGTGCTGGGCGGCGAGCGCCACCGCGCGCAGTCCCGAGCCGCAGACCTGGTTGATGCCCCAGGCGGCCGAGCCGATCGGCAGACCGGCCGCCACATGCGCCTGGCGGGCCGGGTTCTGGCCCTGCGCCGCGGTCAGCACCTGCCCGAGGATGGTCTCGGACACGTCGTCGGCGGGGACGCCGGCACGATCGAGCGCGGCACGGATCGCCGCGGCGCCGAGCTCGTGCGCGGGCGTGGCGGCAAAGCTGCCGCTGAAGCTGCCGACTGCCGTCCGTGCGGCCGAGGCGATAACGATGTTGGTCATGCCGATCCTCCTTGCACCGACCGCCTGGGCGGTCGGCTCCCCCGGGTCTTCCGCGCGGCACGATTCGCTGCGGCGCGGCTTGCCTCCGTCGTCGCACATGTCCCCTCGGCCCTCAACCGCTATAGGTTCCCGGGGCGGGCACACGTCCCTGCTCAACGGATGCGCACGCTTGCACAATCCAGCAATCCATTGATTCTGAACGAAACTCTCAAATCCCTCAACCAAATTGAAGCTTCTGTTAGGAAACGGCGCCGTCGCCCGGGGAACGGGTACCGGATCTAGTCGGCCGGATACTGCCGCGCCCATCCGGGTCCAGATGTTGGGTAAGGGTTCGGGCCCTTCGAGCCGGCGAGGAGCCCCGACGGCAGCGCCGGCCGCGACGACGCAATCCGCGTGCCGCCTGCACTCGGGTCGTCAGCGTCCGCGCCGCGGCTCGCCGACCCTTCTTGTCCGAGCCCGAGCAACCCGTCGACAGCCTGATGACGCGCGCCGCCCGGATCGCGGTCGAAGCCGTCGTCGCAGCCCCGGTGGCACTCGGCACGCGCAGGCGGTACAAGGCCGCCATAGTTCACTGAGAGGCGTCCGTGCCCCCCGTTTCTGCCGCTGCGCTCGGCACCATAGCCATCACCGTATTGATCGCGACGCTGGGTGGCGCGGCCTTTGCCTGGTTTGGCTGGCCTGCGGGCTGGCTGATGGGGGCGACGGTTGCAACCGCGGCTTTCGCGGTCGGGGGGAGGGACATGGCCCTGCCGCGCGCCGTGCGCGAGGGGGCCTTCCTGCTTCTGGGCGCCTCGATCGGCTCGGCGGTCACGCCCGAGGCACTGGACGCGATCGCGACCTGGCCCGGCAGCGTCGTGCTCTTCCTCGTGTCGGTGCTCGCAACCCTTGCCGCGAGTTCCGCCTGGCTCAGATATGTGCATCGCTGGGACAGGGAAACCGCCGCCTTCTCCTCGATGCCCGGTGCCTTTTCGACGGCGGTCATCCTCGCCTCGGAAACCGGGGCAGACGTTCCGCGGGTCGTGCTTGCCCAGGGGTTGCGGGTGTTCACGCTGGTGGCCCTGCTGCCCCCGCTCCTGAGCCTCGTCGGCGACGGCACGAGCGGCACCGCCGGCGCTGCGCTGGCTCAGGTCGGCATCGTTGCGGCGCCTTGGGCCATCATCGTCACGCTGGCCGGCGCAGGCATCGGCGCCGCCGCGCTCCAATGGATGGGCGCGCCGGCCGCCAGCTTCCTCGGGGCGATGGTGGTCAGCAGCCTTTTACATGTGAGCGGCCTGGTCGAGGGCAAGTTGCCGCAGCCGCTGGTGATCGCGGGTTTCATCGCCACTGGCGCCGTGATCGGCGCGCGCTTTCGCGGCACGACGCTCGACACCCTCCGCCGCACGATCCCGGGGGCGATCGCCAGCATTCTGATCGCGATCGGCATCTCTGCCGGCATTGCGAGTTTCGGGGCATACTGGCTGGACCTGCCCTACGGCCTGCTCTGGATCGCCTACGCGCCGGGCGGGGTGGAGGCGATGGCCGCCATGGCACTTGCGCTGCACCTCGACCCCGCCTTTGTGAGCGTCCACCATGTCCTGCGCATCCTGAGCCTGAACGCGATCGGTGCCTTCCTGCTCGGGCGACTGCGGCGCATGCGCCCTGGAGAGTGACGGCCATCGGGAACACCGGTACGCGCGTCTGGTTGCAGTCGTCCGCTTAGGCCCAGCTGCCGGCCTCAGCTGCGCGACCGGCTCAGCAGGAACTCCGCCAGCGGGCGCACCACCGCGTTGCGGGCCGCGTGGCCGACCACCATGCCCACATGTCCGGCCCGCGGCCGGAGGAGATGTGCGCCGGGGATCGCGGCGGCGAGAGGCTCGGCGAGGGCGGGCGGGGCGATGGAATCGCTGCGCCCTGCAAAGACCAGGGCCGGCACGCGGATGCCCGCCGGATCGACCGGGCCGCCGAGAAGGCGCCAGGTCCCTCGCGCGGGCCAGTTCTCGATCTGCCAGCGGATCAGCAGATCGCAGGCGGCCGGGGCCGGCATCGGGACCCCGTCGGCCAGCCAGTCCTCGAGCGCCACGAAGAGCGTCGCTGCCTCGCCGCCGGGATCGAGCCGGGCGAGCTTCTGGAACTTCAGCGCCGCCTGGATCGGATTGACCATCGCGAAGAGCATCTGGAAGACCGATACCGGCACCATGCCGAAGGCGTCGCCCATCGCCGCCAGCATCGCCTCGATCCGGCGCGGGCCCTCGGCGCGGATCATCGCGCGCAGGCTGCCCGAGATCCCGCGGGTCGAGGCGAAGTCCCAGGGCGCGCCCAGCGTGGCGAGCGCGGAGATCCCGGTGGGCATCCGCGCCGCCAGCCCGACGGCCAGCGTGCCGCCCATGCAGTAGCCGAGCAGGGCGACCTCGCGCCCCGTCAGCGCCTGCGCCGCCTCGAGCGCCGGGCGCAGCCGCTCTTCGGCGTAGTCCCCGAGCCCGAAGCGCGCCTCGGCCCGGCCGGGCGGGCCCCAGTCGATCAGGAGCGGGCGCAACCCCGCGGCGGCCAGGTCACGCAGGACCGAGCGGCCCGGCATCAGGTCGAGGATGTAGCCGCGGTTGATCAGGCTCGGCACAACCAGAACCGGCGGACCCTCCGGCGCGACCGCCTCGGGCGTCCGGCCATAGTCGAGCAGCCGGGTGCAGCCGGCCTGCCAGACTCCCGGCGGCTCGTCAGTGGTGCGCCGGTAGGGATGGCGCTGCCAGGCCTCGATCCCGGCAACGCTGGCGCGCAAGCGCGCGCCGACCTCGCGGGCGACGGCAAGCTGATCCAGATCCGGCCCGATGCCGCGCCCGGCCTCGGCCAGCTCCGGCCGCCAGGGAAAGCTGGGGCTGCCCGCGCGTGGTGCGGCGAGCAGCGCCTGGCCATAGGTCGCCAGCGCCGCGCCGAGATGGAAGATGAGCGGGCTCGGCTGGCCGACGCGATGCGGCGCCACATCGCCCCTCACGCGCCGGTCCCGTCGCGGGCGCGGTCGCGGGCCCAGTCGCGGGGATGCGCGGCATTGCCCGACCAGGGCAAGGCGCCGTCCATGGCCATCAGCCAGACATGCCGCTCCCAGAGGTCGAGATAGGCGACCGCTCGGCCCCGCTCGTCGCGGCCGGAGGCTCCGGCTGCCGTCCGGTCCTCGCGCTCATCCTCGCTCGCGTCCAAGCTTCCCCCGGAATCTCGCAGCCGCAAAAATGACTTTGCGCCCCCGTCTCCTGCCCGGTAACCTTAGCCGCAGCGGTGACGACATTCATCAGGAGAGATGCGCGTGGCAGAGCGGAAGGACAACGCAGGCGAGCCGGTCGTCATCAAGAAATACGCGAATCGTCGCCTCTACAACACGGCCAAGTCCAGCTATGTGACGCTCGAGCACCTCTCGCAGATGGTCCGTGCGGGTCAGGATTTCGTGGTCAACGACGCCAAGTCCGGCGAGGACATCACCCGCGCCGTGCTGGCCCAGATCATCTTCGAGGAAGAGGCCAAGGGGCAGACGATGCTGCCCGCGAACTTCCTGCGCCAGCTGATCCGTCTTTACGGCGATACCCTGCAGGGCTTCGTGCCGGGTTATCTCGAGGCCTCGATGGAGACCTTCTCGCGCAATCAGGAGAAGATGCGCGAACAGGTGCGCCACGCTTTCGAGGCCAATCCGGCGCTCGCGAACTTCGAGGCGCTGGCCCGCTCGAACATGGAGTGGTTCGAGAATGCGATGCGCATGTTCGCGCCGTTCGCGACCGGCATGGGCGGCAATGTGCCGCCTGCGAGCGATCCCGCACCGAAGAAGGATGTCGAGATCGAGGAGCTGAAGTCCCAGCTCGCGACCATGCAGGCGCAGCTGGCGCGGCTGGTGAAGGACCGGGGCTGAGGCCCAACCGGCGCCGGCCCGCTCCCTACCCTGCCCGGCGGGCGTCCGGCGCCGCGGCCTGCGGCATCTCTGCCCGGGCCGAGGGCCTGCCGATCAGGTAGCCCTGCAGGCAGTCGATGCCAGCCTCGGCCAGCCAGTCGGCGTCAGCGCGGGTCTCGACCCGCTCGGCCACGGTCATCATCTCGAAATGCTGCGCCAGCGTCGAGAGACAGCGCACCAGCGCCTGCGCGTCGCGATCGCGGTGGACGCCGTTCACGAAGGCCCCGTCGATCTTGACCATGTCGAAGCGGAAGCCGCGGAAGTGCCGGAAGCCGGTGGCCCCGGCGCCGAAGTCGTCCAGCGCCAGCGCCGGGCCGAGCGGACGGACGTGGTCGACGAATTCCTGCGTGAGATCGGCGTCGCGCAGCGCATCGTCCTCGGTGACCTCGAGGATCAGCCGCCGGCAGATCCCGGTGCCGCCGCGGTGGGCGGCGGCAAGGATGCCGAGCCACTCCTCGTCGCCCATCGAGCGCGGCGAGACATTGACCGACAGCCGCAGGCCGGGGTTGCCGACCAGTGCCTGCAACGCGCGGGTGAGCGCCAGGCGGTCGATGGCGCGGCCGAGCTCGCCCTCCTCGACCGCCGGCAGGAAGGCACCCGCCGTAAGCACCTGGCCGTCGGGCAGGGTCATGCGCGCCAGCATCTCGAAGAAGGCGGGCCGCTGCTGCGCCTGCGCCCGCACCACCGGCTGGTAGTGGAAGCCGAGCCGGCCCTGCACCAGCGCCTGGGCGACGGTGAAGCGCAGCCGCGCGCGCGCCTCGACCCGGGTCGCGTGCAGCGGGCCACCGTCGTTCGCGCCACCGACCAGACGGAAGGGATCGAGTGCGGGCGTCTGGTGCATCGGAGGTCCTCACTGGTGACTCGGGGCGTTCGCGATGGCTTTAGCTAAGCGCGCGTTCACTAAAAGTTCGTGAACCTTCTAAAATTGTTTGGAGACACGCGGGGCGGCCGGCTCATGGCTCTGCGAGCGCGTGAGCGCGGAAGCCGACGGGCGTCGGGCATTCTTCCCGTCGCTCTGTATTCCGCGCCCACCCGCCTGGCGGGCGCGTTGACGCGCCTGACGTCACGCCGAAGGCGGCACGACGGGCAGGCAGGTGCGCGCGGATCTGTCGACGGACACATCCGAGAAGTGAACAAACGAAACGCGTGTCACTCCGGCGCCGCCTGCGGCATCGCCTCGCGCTCGGCGATCGCGCGGCGGCGGTCGGCCTCGGCGGCCCGGGCATCGGCGAGCAGGCGGTCGAGCGCCTCGTGCCTGCCGACGCTGGAGGCCGCTGCCGCCCGCGCGCCGGCGATCTCGGCCGCGATGGCCGCGCGTCGGCGGCGGGCGCGGGTGATCTGCTGCTCGACCCAGGCGGCGCGCAGCGCCTGCTGCGCCAGCGGTGCCAGGGTGGTGCCGCCCGCGGCCATGTCCTGGGCGGGCACGGCGGCGAGGCGCATGATCTCCTCGGCCAGGCCGCGGTCTTCAACCATCAGTGCCTCGAGCCGCGCCAGATCGCGGTCGCGCATGGCCACGGCAAGCGAGAGCAGCCCGGCGAGCGCCGCCGGCGTCATGCGGACGCCCCTCCCCGGCCCCCGCGCCCGCGCGCCTTCGCCGCCCGGTCCATCCGCTCGGCAAAGCGGATCGCCGCGGCGACGGCGCGGTAGTGCTCGGGGCGGATCTCCTGACCGATCTCCACCGTGGCATGCAGCGCCCGCGCGGTGGGCGGGTCGCTGTGGATCGCCACCTCGGCCGTGCCCGCGATGGCGCGGATCCTCAGCGCCATCTCGCCCGTGCCCTTGGCCACGCAGACCGGAGCGCTGCCGCGATTGCGCGACCATTTCAGCGCCACGGCGTAGTGGGTTGGGTTGACGACCACGACGTCGGCCTTGGGCACGTCGAGCAGCATGCGGTTGGTGGCGATCGCCTCGGCGCGCGAGCGGCGCTGCGCCTTCATGTAGGGGTCGCCCTCGGACTGTTTGGCTTCGTCCTTCATGTCCTGGAAGGACATGCGCAGCTTGCGGGCGTGGTCGAATCGCTGCCAGACCAGATCGATCCCGCCGATCGCCACCGCGATGATGGCCGTGACCGCGAGCAGCACGACGAAGCTCTCCATCATCAGCGTGCCGACGACCTTGGCCGCGGCCTGAGAGGCGCCGATCATCCGGTTGAGATCGCTCGAAATGTAGAAAAAGAGCGTCACGCTGACGGCCGTCAGTTTCACCACCGTCTTGGCGAATTCGACGAGGCCGGTGGGGCCGAACTTCTGCTTGGCGTTCTGCAGGATCGAGATCCGCGAACCCTTGGGGTGGAGCTTCTCACCCGCGAAGGCGATCGCCTGCTGGGCGAAGAGGCTGACCAGCACCGCGGCGATCGGGACGAGGAAGATCGGCGCAAGCGCGATCAGGGCCTCGCCGAGGATGCTGGCGAGCAGCTTTCCCCCGCCGGGGCCGAGCACGAGCCCCTCGAGCCGGTCGGGATGCGCCACGAAGACCATCAGGGTCGAGGCGGCGCGGTCGACGGCGAAGGCACCGATGGCCACCGCCGCGGCCAGCAGCCCCAGATAGGTCGCGGCCACCGTGACATCGTTGGACTTGGCCACATCACCGCGCTTGCGCGCCTCGGCCAGTCGCTGCGGGGTCGGATCGAACGTCTTCTCGGCGCCGTCGTCTTCCTTGCTCATCGCGGCATCGCCAGCGGATCGGCGAGGATCAGATCGAGCCGCCCGCTCCAGAAGGTCAGGATCGTCGATGACCCCAGCATCAGGAGCAGGAGCCCGGCGGCGGTGATCGCGGGCGCACCGACGAAGGCCACCATCAGCTGCGGCATCGCCCGGTTTATCGCCCCGAGCGCGATGTTGTAGGCAAACGACGCGATCACGAACGGCGCCGCCAGCGAGAAGCCGAGCGCGAAGGTCTGCGCCACCCGCGCCGTGCCCCAGGCGGCGATGTCGGCCGCCGGCACCGGCAGGCCCATGGGCAGGATCTCGTAGGAGCGCGCCATGGCGACGGCCGCCTTCACGTGCAGGCCAGAGGCGACCGCCAGCGTGACCCCTGCCAGCATCAGGATGCTGCCGATCGCGGGCATCGGATCCGGGGTGGCGCCGGCCCCGAAGATCTGCGCGACCGAGGTCGCTTGCGCCGCGATCGAGCCGGCGAGCTGGAGGGCGATCACCATCAGCCGCAGCGCCAGCCCGACCAGCAGCCCGATCCCTGCCTCGATGACCAGCATCAGGTAGAAGGGCCGGTCCGGGTCCGGGACCAGCGCGCCGCCCAGCATCGACCAGACCACCGCGCTGAACGCGAAGGCGAGCCCGAGCTTGACCCGCGCCGGGATCGTGTGTTCGCCGAAGCCCGGCAGGAGCGAGACCACCGCCCCCACCCGGGTAAAGACGAGGATGAACCCCGCCAGCCAGACCTCGGAGCCGTCGAGCAGCAGGGCGAGACCTTCGATCACACCCGCCCCCGCCTCAGGCCATGCCCAGCACTGCGGGGCGCGCGGTGGCGCCCACCTCCTCGAAGGAGAGGACCGGGTTGCGAATGCCCTTGGCGGCCAGCACCGTGTGCAGGAAGCGCCGGCGCTTGGTCGAGGTCACCACCGCCGGATAGCGCCCGTTGCTGCCGGCATGGGCGATGCGCTCGGCGACGGAGCTTGCCAGCCGGTTGAACTCGGCCGGCGGCAGCGCCACGTCGACGATCCCCGAGCCCTCGGGGAGCTGGTATTTCTGGAACATCTCCTCCCAGGTCGGGTTGAGCTGGATCAGCGGCAGCGCCCCGTCCGGCTCCTGCACCTCGGCCACCAGCTGGAAGCCCAGGCGATGGCGGACATGCTCGCAGATCACCTCGGCGCTCGACTGGGCCGAATAGACCTCGCCGATCGCCTCGAAGATCAGCGGCAGGTTGCGGATCGAGACGCGCTCCTCCAGCAGCAGCCGCAGCACGGCCTGCAGCGTGTCGATGGGGAACTTGTCGGGGACGAACTCGTCGAGCATCCGCCGGTTCGCCTCGGCGCGGCGCGGATCCGAGGGGGTGACGAACTCGTCGAGCAGCTTGCGCAGCGCGCGGCGGTTGAAGAGCCGGCCGAAATGCGGCTTCACCACTTCGAGGAGATGCGTCGCGACCACCTCGGTCGGCGAGACGACCGCGAGGCCCATCAACGCCGCCTCCTCCTGATCCGCCTCGGCGATCCAGCGTGCCGGCGCGCCATAGACCGGCTCGGCCACGGCGCGGCCCTCGGGTGCGGGCGCATCCTCGTCGGGCAGCAGCACGAGCACCCGGTCGGTCTCGACCTGCGCGCGCGCCGCCTCCACCCCCTGAATGCGGATGGCATAGGTGCCGCCGGGCAGGCCGGGATTGTCGGTCAGCCGGATCTCGGGGAGGATCAACCCGAATTCGCCGGCGATGTGGTTGCGCATGTTGGCGATGCGCGCGTCGAGCCCGGTGGCGGCATCCATCACCACCGGCACCAGATCGGGCGCGAATTCCATGTGGATCTCGTCCACGTCGAGCAGATCGCCGAGCGACTTGCCCCGCGGCTGGTCGGGCGTATCGGCGGGCGAGGTGGCCACATCCGCCGCCACCTTCTTCTGATTGGCTCGCGCGAACCAGGCGGCCACGCCGAGCACGCCGGCGCCGATCATGAAGGGCACGAAGGGCAGGCCCGGGATGAAGGCAAAGAGCGCCATCAGCACCGCAACGGTCGAAAGGGCCTGCGGGTGGCCGCCGAGCTGGCGGATCAGCGCCCGGTCGGTCGAGCCGACCACGCCCCCCTTGGAGAGCAGCATCGCCGAGGCGATGGAGATGATGACCGCCGGGATCTGGGTGACGAGGCCGTCGCCGACCGTCAGGATCGAATAGGTCTCGAAGGCGTCGCCGATCGGCATCCCGTGCACGGTCACGCCGATCACCAGCCCCATGACCAGGGTCAGCAGCGTGATCAGCAACCCGGCGATCGCGTCGCCCTTGACGAACTTCGACACGCCGTCGAGCGAGCCGAAGAAGGTCGTCTCCTCCTGCTCGACGCGGCGGCGCTCGCGCGCCTCCTCGTGGGAGATGGCGCCCGCCGCCATGTCACTGTCGATGGCGAGCTGCTTGCCGGGCATCCCGTCAAGGGCAAAGCGCGCGCCCACCTCGGCCATGCGGCCGGCGCCCTTGGTGATGACGATGAAGTTGACGATCAGGAGCACGCCGAAGATCACCAGGCCGATCAGGATCGAGCCGCCCATGATGAACATGGCGAAGCCTTCGATCACATGCCCCGCCGCCTGCGTGCCGGTGTGCCCCTGTCCGATGATCAGCTTGGTGGACGACACGCTCAGCGACAGCCGCAGCATCAGGCTGGCCAGCAGGATCGTCGGAAAGGCGGAGAAATCCAGCGGCCGGCTGATGAAGAGCGTGGTGGTGAAGATCAGGATCGCCAGGGAGAACGACGCCGCCAGCCCGAGATCCAGCACCCAGGATGGCATCGGCAGAACCATCATCACGATGATCGCCATCAGCGCCATGGCGAGCATGACGGTGGGCTGGAAAAGACTGGCGACGCTCTGTTTCACGGGGCTCGGTCTCCGGTCCTCAGAACAGGCTGCCGGCGGGTCCGCTGATCAGCGGCCCTGCCCCGGTCAGCAGCCCGGCCCCCGGGGCGGCGCCCTGCCCCAGCAGCCCCACCGCCGGCGCGCCGATCAGCGGCCCGGCGGCGACCGAGCCCATCACCGGATCGGGCGGCGGCGCCAGCCGTGCCTGGCGGATCGCCTCCACCATCGCGCGGCGCTCGCCCGCGCGCCGCGTCATCCGTCCGCCGAGATCGGTCCCGGGCGTCATCGCGGCGAGCATCGTCTCGGCCTCGGTCAGCGCCGCGGGATCGAGCCCGGCGAGCAGCCGGTCGAAGCGGGCGCGGTAGATCTGCGCGAGATCGGGCGTCAGGGAATGATAGGCGCCCGCCGCCGCCGACCAGTCGCCGCGCTCCTCATAGAGGGTGCGCAGGAACTGCGCGGCATAGGTCGCGGTCCATTCGGGGTCGAACATGTCCTCGATGCTCGGGAAGGCATGGCCGTGCCAGCGGTAGTTGATCTGCACGCAGCCGACGTCGAAGGATCGCCGCCCGGCCGCCAGGCTCTCGCGCGCGAAGTCGAGCGCCTGCTCGCGGCTGTCGAACCAGTGCCCTTGGCCCTCGCGGTTGATCGCCCAGGGATAGGGACGCACGCGGCCGCCGGAGTTGCGTCCCGTTTCCGTCAGGGCGATCGCATGCAGAACCTCGACGGGGACGCCGCCCCGCCGCGCGCCGGCCACGATCGCCCGCTCGCAAAGGGTGGCGCCTGCATCGCCGCCCTCGGCGCGCGCAGGCGTGAGGGGCATGGCGGATGCGATGGCAAGGCAGACGAGCCCGAGGACAAGCCGGTGCAGCATTCAGGGATTCTCCTCTGCGCCGGTTGGCGGGCGCCGCTTGCAGCGAGGTCTAGTCAGCCAAGGTTACCAGCGCGTTAGCGATACCGGCGGATCGGCCCCGTCGGCGCGATGGCAGCGGCGCGGCGATTGCCTCGCCCGGCGCCCGCCTCTATAGACCTGAGCCGACCCATCCCCGCATGAGAGGCCGCCGATGTCCGCCCCCCTGTCCGAGCTGGAAAGCACCATCGAGCAAGCCTGGGAGGCCCGCGACACGGTGACGCCCGCCACCGGAGGCGCCACGCGCGGCGCGATCGAGGCGGTGCTGGAGCAGCTCGACCGCGGCACGCTGCGCGTCGCCGAGCGCCAGGGCGACGGGTCCTGGCACGTGAACCAGTGGGCGAAGAAGGCGGTGCTGCTCGGCTTCCGCCTGCAGGACATGGCGCCGCAGTCCGGCGGGCCGCAGGATGGCGGCTGGTGGGACAAGGTCGACAGCAAGTTCAAGGGCTGGACCGACCACGACTGGCGCGCCGCGGGCTTTCGCGCCGTGCCGACCGCGGTGGTGCGCCGCTCGGCCTATGTCGCGCCCGGCGTGGTGCTGATGCCGTCCTTCGTCAACGTCGGCGCCTATGTGGATTCGGGCACGATGGTCGATACCTGGGCCAGCGTCGGCTCCTGCGCCCAGATCGGCAAGAACGTCCACCTGTCGGGCGGCGTCGGCATCGGCGGCGTGCTGGAGCCGATGCAGGCGGGGCCGACGATCATCGAGGACAACTGCTTCATCGGCGCGCGCTCGGAGGTGGTCGAGGGCTGCATCGTGCGCGAGGGCGCGGTGCTCGGCATGGGCGTCTTCATCGGCCAGTCGACGAAGATCGTCGACCGGGCGACCGGCGAGATCTACTACGGCGAGGTGCCGCCCTATTCGGTCGTGGTCGCGGGCTCGCTGCCCGGCAAGCCGCTGCCGGACGGCACGCCGGGCCCCAGCCTCTACTGCGCCGTCATCGTCAAGCGCGTGGACGAACGCACCCGCTCGAAGACCGCCATCAACGAGCTGCTGCGCGACTGAGGCGGGCCTGCCCCGGATTCCCGCGCGCGGGAATCTGGGCAAATCGCTGATATGAATAGCATTTCCTTGCGGCGTTAACCGGATGGAAACCGCCCGGGACTGGCCCCGTCCCGGGCAAATCCGGCGTTAGTCCCGAGCGCCCCGCACCGTTCAGCCACCGAGGCTGCGCAGTACCTCGTCCGTCGTCGTCACGGCCGCGACGTTCTGCATCGCATAGTCGATCGAGGCGCGGTGCCAGTCGGCGTTCATCGTCGAGCAGGCGTCCTCGGGGATGACCATCAGGTACCCCTTGTCGGCGCCGGTGCGTGCGGTGTGCTCGATCGACATGTTGGTCCAGGCGCCCGTCTCGATGATCGTGTCGCGGCCCTCGGCCTTGAGGATCGTCTCGAGATTGGTGCCTTCCCAGGCGCTCATCCGCGTCTTGGAGACGACGAAATCGCCGGGCTGGGCCTCGAGCCCCGGCACCGGGGCGGCGCCCCAGGTGCCCTTCACCATGGCGTTCACCTCGAGCATCCCCTCGAAGAGCGGCGCGTTCATGGTGACGCCCCGCGCCCCCGGGGGCACCTCGAACCAGACGTGGATCACCGGGATGCCCAGTGCGCGGCAGCGCTCGGCCAGGCGGCGGGCGTTCTCGATCGCATTCTGCTCGCGGCAGTGCTGCGGCGAGCCCGAGGACGCAAAGGCGCCGCCGTCCATCACCACGTCGTTCTGCATGTCCTGGATGATCAGCGCGCAGCGCGAGGGGTCGAGGCCGAGGCTGCCGTTCGCTGCATCCGCGCGGGCGCCGCGCCGCTGCGGGCTCGTTGTGCGCATGTAGGGCTCGTTGCGGGGACCGATCTTCGTCGACACCGCATAGACCGAGGTCGAGGCACAGACAAAGAGCGTGCGCCAGTCCTCGCCGCCCCAGGCGAGGTTGGCCGGCAGTTCCGGGATCGAGACCTTGCCGAGAAGCTGGCCGTCGGGGGCATAGACCCAGACGCCGCCCGGCGCCGTCACCCAGACATTGCCGTCGGTGTCGCATTTCATCCCGTCCGGCACGCCCGGCTTGAGGCTGTCCTTGATGCCGGCGGCGAAGACGCGGCCGTTCGCCAGCGTCCCGTCGGGTTTCACGTCGAAGACGCGGATGTTCGCCTGTTCGGTGTCGTTGACGTAGAGCTTCTCCTCGGTGGGACAGAAGCAGATCCCGTTCGGCTGCGAGAAGAGATAGCGATCGACGAGAAGCTGCGGCTCGCCCCCGACCTGCCCCGGGGCGATGCGGAAGACGCCCTGCCAGCCGAGCTGGCGGGGCCGCTCGACGCCGAAGACCGGCATGCGGCCGTACCAAGGGTCGGTGAAATAGATCGCTCCGCTGGAATGCACGCAGAGGTCGTTGGGGCTGTTGAGCTCGCGCCCCTCGAAATGCGTGGCGAGGACTTCACGGGTGCCGTCGGGACGAAAGCGGGCCACGGCGGAGGTGGCATGTTCGCAGACGAGGAGGTTCAGCTCCGCGTCATAGGTCATGCCGTTGCCCTTGTTCGAGGCGCGCGTCACCTCGCTTACCCCGGCGCGGTCCCAGCGACGGCGAATGTCGGCCGGCATGTCGGAGAAGAGCAGGTGGTGCTCGGCCGGGTGCCAGACCGGCCCTTCGGTGAAGGTGAACCCGGAGCCGATCTGGCGCACGGGCGCGTGTTCGTCGATCAGCCGGCGGAACTCGGGGCGGAGCGCGTCATGTGCCATGGCGCCCTCCCCCTCAGACCGGGAACCAGTTGCGTCGCGCCACCGTCTGGCTGACCGGCCCCGGCACCGCCATGTCGAGCCGCCCGACGATCTGGCCGCGCTCGACCTTGGCCGGCTTGTCATGGACCGGCAGCAGGAACTTCGAGGAGTTCAGCAGCTTCTTGATCGCCGCCTTCTCGCCGCGCTTGGAGCCCACGTGGTTGCCGGTGACCTGCGGCTCGTTCGCGCTGATCTGGTGGAAGGGGTCCACGATCTGGTTCTGGATGTCGTAGATCACGTCGCCGCAGATCGTGGCGCGGCCCTCGGCGGTCTCGACATGGACGTTCATCGAGCCGTCGGTATGGGCGTTCGCAGCCTCGAGCACGACGCCGGGGATGAGCTCCACCGGGCCGGAGAGCTCGAGGTCCTCGAAGCGGAGCGCCTGCGGCGTGTGCAGGCGCTCCACCAGATGCATGACGTCCGGCTTGGGGTATTGCGGGTGCATCAGCCCCGAGACCGAGCATTCCATCTCGCGGCGGTTGATGACCACGGTGGTGTTCATCGGGAAATGGTCGTCCTTGCCGGCGTGGTCGATGTGCAGATGCGTGTGGCAGACGTAGCGCACGTCACCGACCCTCACCCCGTGGCGGGCGAGCTGGTTCTCGATCATGTTCTCGTGGAACTGCAGGCCGCGCATGCCGAGCGTTTCCATGATCGCATTGTCGCGGTAGCCGGTGTCGACCACGATCGGATACTCGCCGCCGAGGATCAGGAAGCCGTAGGTATAGACCCGCGCCCGGATGCCGCAGTTGCGCCCGAGCACCAAGAAGCTCGATTCGAGCTCGATGTCGCCGTAGTCCAGCACCTTGATCTCGAGCGCCATGTCGTCCTCCCAATCGTTCGGGGCGCTTTGCCCTCTGTTCGCTACAGCCGGTAGACCCGGGCCGCGGTGTCGTGAAAGATCGCCCGCTGCTCCGACGCGCCGAGATCGCCTGCGGCCTTCAGGAAGGCGCCGATCAGTTCGGGGTAGCTCGTCCAGATCTTCTCGATCGGGAAGTTCGAGCCATAGAGGCAGCGGTCGGGCCCGAAGATCGCCACCGTGTCGTGCAGCACCCGCTCGATATGCGCGGGGTCGTTGCGGTGGATGAAGGTGCCGAAGGCCGAGAGCTTCGAGGTCACGTTCGGCTGGGCGGCGAGCTTGCGCATCTGCGCCTTCCAGCTGGCGCGGCCGGCGTCGGAAAAGTCCTCGAGCATGCCCGCGTGCTGGAGGACGAAGGTCACGTCCGGGCAGGCGGAGGCAAGTTCGGCCGCGCCCTCCATCTGGCCGGCGAAGACCTGGAGATCGAAGGCGAAGCCGTAGTCGGCGAGGCGGGCGACGTTACGCTGCACGTTCGGGTCGCGGCAGAGGTCGGGCGTTTTCGCGAACCGATAGAGCGGGTTCTCGTGCCAGTGGAACTGGTGGCGGATGCCGCGCATGAGCGGCAACTTCGCCAGCCGGTCCAGCGCCGGGCGCGCGTCCGGCGCCGTCATGTCGCAGAAGGCGACGATCCCATGCGGCCAGCCCGTGCGGTCGGCGGTCGCCTGCACCCATTCCGCCTCTTCGAACTCGCGGTCGGGAAAGACGTTCGTCTGGACGAAGACGGATTTCTCCACGCCGGTGCCGGCGATGTCTTCGAGAAATTCCTCGATCGGATAGTCACGCTTTATCGGGTCGTAATTGCCGAAGATGCGCGGCTGGGTCGGCCCCTGCAGCCAGGGCAGGTCGGCCTGTCGCCAGATGTGATGATGGGCGTCGATGATCTTCATGCGCGCAGTCTCCGTTCAAAGCCCAGGACCTCGGCGCAGAGATGCTGGGAGCTCGATCCGTTACCCATGCGGTCGATGAATGGCATCACCGCCGCAAGTGCCTCGGTCTCGGGGCTGAACCCGTCGTTTGCAAGCGGGTTCAGCCAGAGGACCGCCCAGGCGAGGCGGGAAAAGAGCTGCATCGCGTCGGTGAGGGCCGCGGGGTCGCCGCGCTCGAGCCCGTCCGAAAGGACGACGACGAGCGCGCCGCGCGCGAAGCCGGCAAAGCGGGGCACGGCGAGGAAGGCCTGCATCGCATCGCCGAGCCGCGTGCCGCCGTCCCAGTCGGCGACCAGCGTCGAGGCGAGCGACAGCGCCTGGTCGCGGTTGCGGCGGCGAAGCGCGCGGGAGATGCGCGTGAGGCGGGTGCCGAGCGTGAAGACCTCGACCCGGTCGGTGGCGCGGGAGAGTGCATGAGCGAAGCGCAGGTATTCGTCGGTATGGGCCTTCATCGAGCCCGAGACGTCGATGAGGACGAGAACCCGGCGCCGCCGCGTGCGGCGGGTCAGCGCCGGCAGGGCGACGATCTCTCCGTCACGGCGCACCGCCTCGCGCAGCGCACGGCGCATGTCGAGCCGGCCGCGGCCACTGGAGGCGACCAGCCGGCGCGACTGGCGGCGCGGCAGCATCTGCGGCGCGGCGCGGCGGAAGCGGCGGAGCGCTTCGGCCTCGCTGGCGCCTGCGAACTGGCGGGCGAAGAGGCGTTCCGCGCCCGTCGGCGTGCCGCCCGATTCCTCCGCGTCGTCCAGATCGGGCGGCTCCATGTCGCCGTCGCGGTCGTCGAAGGCCTCGACCTCATCGTCGTCCTCGGGCTCGCCGGGGATGGGCGCCCCGAGGCTTTGGCCGAGGAAGACAAGCCGGAAGATCGCGTCGAACTCGTCGCGGCGCTCGGGGATCGGCGCGAAACAGGCATGGGCGGCGCGGCGGATATCCTCCATCGACCGCGGGCCAAGCAGGCCGACCGCGGTGATGAAGTTCTGGGTCTGCTCGGGGGCGACGGAGAAGTCGTTCGCGCGCAGGATCGAGGGGAACTGGAGAAAGGGCTCCAGCGGCCGCGGCAGCGGGTCGCTCATGCGGCCGCCCCGCGCAGGAGCTCGTCGAGCCGCGGCTCCATGTAGAGAAGGTCGTCCTGGTCCTTGAGCGCCACGCCGATCGCACGGCGGAAGGCGACGGGCCAGGGGGCGCCCTGCTCGGCGAGCAGCGTCGCCGCCTCGGCCCATTCGACCGTCTCGGCAACACCGGGGGGCTTGGCCAGCGGCTCCTGGCGCAGTGCACCCACGGCCGCGACGACGCGGTAGGCGGTGTCGGCGGCGACCTGGCTCGACCGCGCCATCACGATCTCGGCCTCGCGGCGCGGATCGGGGTAGTCGATCCAGTGGTAGACGCAGCGGCGCCGCAGCGCCTCGTGCAGCTCGCGCGTGCGGTTCGAGGTCAGGACCACGACCGGGGGCTCGGACCCGCGCACGGTGCCGCGCTCGGGGATCGAGATCGAGAAATCCGAGAGGAATTCCAGCAGGAACGCCTCGAACTCGTGGTCGGCGCGGTCGATCTCGTCGATCAGCAGCACGGTGTCGCGCGGGTGACGCAACGCCTCGAGCATGGGCCGCGCGATCAGGAAGTCGTCGGCGTAGATGTTGACGTATTCGTCGCCGGCCTGGCGGATCGCCAGCATCTGCCGGGGGTAGTTCCACTCGTAGAGCGCGTGGGCGGCGTCGATCCCCTCGTAGCACTGCAGCCGCACCACCTGCCGGCCCAGCACCGAGGCCAGCGCGCGCGCGCCCTCGGTCTTGCCGACGCCGGGGGCGCCTTCGAGAAGGAGCGGCTTGCCAAGCGCGAGCGCCAGATAGGCGGAGGTCGCCAGCCCGTCATCGGCGAGGTACTGCGCGTCGCGCAGCGCCCCCGCCAGCCGGTCGGGGCTGTCGATGCCGACGATCGAGCGCCGGATCGCCATCTAGCGCCTTGCCTGCGGCCGGGCGCCGCCGTTCGCGCGGATGCCGCGCAGGATCTTCTCGGGG
>CAYLHK010000073.1:0-17573 GCA_964383295.1 uncultured Rhodovulum sp. | reverse complement strand
GCGCTTGCATGGCATGCAAGAGGTCAGGGGTTCGATCCCCCTTGGCTCCACCAATTCTCCGAGACAGAATCGTAAACCCTCGGCAGGTCTGACCGGGCGCCGCGGCCGGTGGCGCCGGATCGGCAGGCACGCGCCTGCCGCGATTCGCGTGTGGGCGGCAATATGCGGTCGGCTGCCGAGATGGGATTCGCATGGAACTGCATCCCACCGGGGCCTCAAATCGCGGATTCCCGGGCAAAATCGCGGAAACTCCCCGGATGCGAACAACTGTAAGCAGTTTTGTGAAGGGTCCCATCAACTAGGAGTAATGCAATATCTTGTGTGCGGCCGCGCCGCGGCACGCAAGAAATGGTGCCTGTGCGCAAGTTTCGAACGCAACAGATCAAATCCCTTGTCGGATCTGCGGCCTAAAAGCCAAGGCCCATAGAAATCCATTGATTCCCATAGTCACCCATGGTATCCCAAATACCACGGAAGGCAGCGGTATCGGACTAGGGGCGACAGACCCCAGCCAAACAGGAACACGGCAGGTTTCATACAGGCCCGCAGACTTCCGAACCAAATGACGACCCGACGCGGCGCTGAATAACGAGCAGTCCGCAGGAAATGGCGCAGTCGGGCCGAGGCCCCCAAGGGACCGGATGGCGGGTCGTGCTTTCAGGCAGCACGGCCCGCCATTTGCTTGCGGGGGGAGGACAGGAGTACCGGCCGGTGATACGGCGCTTCAGGGGCGAATCGGTCCACAAGGTGGACCAGAAGGGCCGCGTGTCGGTCCCGGCCCCGTTCCGCCGTGTGCTCGAAGAGGGCGATCCGGACTGGACCGAGGGCCTGAACCCCAACCTCGTCATCATCTACGGGCGCTCCCGCGAGCGTCCCTGCCTCGAGGGCTATTCGATCCGCGCCGTCGGCGAGATCGACGACATGATCTCGAAGCTCGGCCGCTTCAGCCGCGAGCGCGAGATCCTCGAGCGCTTCATCAACACCCGCTCGGTCTATGCCCAGGTCGACGAGAACGGACGCATGGTCCTCTCGGCGAAGCTGCGCGAGATGATCGGGCTCAGCGACGAGGCGCTCTTCGCCGGCATGGGCGACAAGTTCCAGATCTGGACGCCTGACGCCTTCGCCGCGGACGAGGCCCGTCTGGCCGGCGAGATCGAGGAGCTTGGTGCCGATACCGATCCGTTTGCGCTGCTCGACCGGCTGATGCGCGGAGACGGGGCATGATGATGGCGCCCGTCCAGGCGCACATTCCCGTCCTGCTCGAGCCGATCCTCGCCGCCGCCCGGCCGGTCGCCGGCACCTGGCTCGACGGAACCTTTGGCGCCGGCGGCTACAGCCGCGGCCTGCTCGATGCGGGCGCCGCGCGTGTCGTCGCCATCGACCGCGATCCGACCGCGCTGGCCGCTGCCGAGGGCTGGGCGGGCGCATACGGCGAGCGCCTGACCCTTTGCGCGGGCACGTTCGGCGGGCTGGACCGCATCGCGGCCGAGGCGGGGGCGCCGGGCCTCGACGGCGTGGTGCTCGACATCGGCGTCTCATCGATGCAGATCGACCAGGCGGCGCGCGGCTTCTCCTTCCAGAAGGACGGGCCGCTCGACATGCGCATGGGGGCCGACGGCCCGACCGCCGCGGACATCGTCAACCGCGCGCCCGAGGGCGAGATCGCCGATATCCTGTTCCAGTACGGCGAGGAACGCGCCTCGCGCCGGATCGCGCGTGCCATTGTTGCGGCACGTGCCAGCGTACCCTTCACGTCGACGCTCCAACTCGCCGCCCTGATCGAGCGCCAGCTCCCCCGGCCGAAGCCCGGACAGCCCCATGCCGCCACCCGCAGCTTCCAGGCGCTGCGCATTGCGGTCAACGACGAGCTGGGCGAGCTCGCCCGCGGCCTGATGGCGGCCGAGGCGGCGCTGGCCCCGGGTGGCCTGCTCGCCGTCGTCACCTTCCATTCGCTCGAGGACCGGGTCGTGAAGCGTTTCCTCCAGGTCCGCGGCGGTGCCGCTCCGCGCGCCAGCCGCCATGCGCCCGACACCGAAGCCGAAGCGCCGCGCTTCGCCCTCACCCCGCGCAAGGCGATCGAGCCCGACCCGGCCGAGATCGCCGCCAACCCGCGCGCCCGCTCGGCCCGGCTGCGCCTCGCCCGCCGCCTCGATGCGCCTGCGGGCCGGATCGACGCGGGCCTGCTGGGCCTGCCGCCGCTCACGCTCCGGGGGCTGCGCGGGTGAGGGTCACGCTCTATCTCTCGGCGATCGTGCTGGTCGCCATCTGCGCCACCTGGGCCTACCGGGTGAACTACGCCACCCAGGAGGCGCTGAACCGGGTCGCGGACCTGCGGGCAGCCATCGCCTCCGAGCGCGAGGCGCTCGACGTGCTCAAGGCCGAATGGGCATACCTGAACCGCCCCGATCGGCTGCGCGCACTGGTGAGCGCCCATGCCCGGAGCCTGCAGCTGATGGACCTGCAGCCCGGCCACTACGGCGAGGCGGCTATGGTCGCCTTCCCGCCCGAGCCCGAACTCCTGCCCGAAACCGGGCCCGCCCTGACCGGAGGTGCCCAATGATCCGCCGCCCGCTCCGCCCGCTCGCCCGCATCCTGCGCGCCCGCGCCGAGGGCACCGACCCCGACCTGATCGAGGCCGAGGAGCGCGCCGCCCGCCTCGCCGCGCGGCGCCGCGCCGAGCGCGCGCGCGCCGAGACCCGGCTCCTCCTGCTCGGCCTCGCCTTCGTGCTCGGCTTCTCCGCCGTCGCGGGGCGCATGGCGCTCCTCTCGGCTGCCGTGCCGGTCGAGCCGCGCGCGTCGAGCACGGCGGAGCCGATCCGCGCCCAGCGCGCCGACATCACCGACCGCAATGGCGCGATTCTCGCGACCAACATCGTCACCCATTCGCTCTACGCCCAGCCGCAGCAGATGCTCGACCCGCGGCGCGCGGCGGACGCGCTCGCGAGCATCTTCCCCGAGATCGAAGCCGATGCGCTCTTCACCCGGCTGACCGACGGTCGGCGCTTCATCTGGATCCGCCGCTCGATCTCGCCCGAACAGCGTCAGCTCGTCCACGACCTGGGCGAGCCCGGCCTGCTCTTCGGCCCGCGCGAGACCCGCCTCTATCCCAACGGACCAATCGCCGCCCATATCCTCGGCGGCGCCAGCTTCGGGCGCGAGGGCGTGAACTCCGCCGAGGTCATCGGCACGGCCGGCGTCGAGCTGGTCTTCGAGGACCGGCTGCGCGACCCCTCGCGCACCGACGAGCCGCTGCGCCTGTCGATCGACCTCGGCGTGCAGACCGCGCTCGAGGAAGTTCTCGCCGCCGGCATGGCGGAGATGAGCGCCCGTGGCGCCATGGGCATCGTGATGGAGGCCAAGACCGGGCTGATCCGTGCCATGGTCAGCCTGCCGGACTTCGACCCGAACTTCCGCCCGCCGCTGCCCACCTCGGGCGACCCGGCCGACAGCCCGCTCTTCAACCGCGCTGCCCAGGGCCGCTACGAGCTCGGCTCGGTGCTCAAGCCGATCGCCGTCGCCCAGGCGCTCGACGCGGGCACCGTCGCGCCGACCACGATGATCGACACCCGCGGCCCGATGCGCTGGGGACGCTTCACCATCCGCGACTTCCGCAACTACGGCCCGCGGCTCTCGGTCGAGGAGGTCATCGTCAAATCCTCCAACATCGGCACGGCCCGCATCGCGGTCGAGCAGGGCGCCCGCGCCCAGCAGGACTTCCTCGGCCGCCTCGGCTTCTTCCAGCCGGTCCCGGTCGAACTGGTCGAGGCGACACGCACCACCCCCCTCCTGCCGCAACGCTGGTCCGAGCTGACCACGATGACCGTCTCCTACGGCCATGGCATCGCCATCACGCCGCTGCATCTGGCGGCCGCCTATGCCACGCTCGCCAACGGCGGCTACCGGGTTCAGCCGAGCATCGTAGAGCGCGACGTGACCCCAGGCGAGGGCGAGCGCGTGATCTCCGAGCGCACCTCCGCGCAGATGCGCGCCATGCTTCGCCAGGTCGTGGTGCGCGGCACCGCGCGCCAGGCCGATGTGCCCGGCTACGCCATCGCCGGCAAGACGGGCACCGCCGACAAGCCACTCCCGAACGGCGGATATGCGCGCGACAAGGTGATCTCGACTTTCGCCGCGGTCTTCCCGGCGGATGACCCGGAATACGTCCTGCTTGTGGCGCTCGACGAGCCCTCGAACCGCGCACACGGCAATGCGATCCGCACCGCCGGCTACACGGCCGCCCCCGTCACCGGCGCCGCCATCCGCCGCATAGCGCCCATCCTCGGCTTGCGCCCCAGCGGGGGCATGACGGCGGAGGCGCCGCTTTACACGCTCGCCGGGAACGAATAGCCCGGAGGGACACGGCACAAACGGGCGGCAGAGCATGGCCGGAACGGACAGGACGGGATCGCTGGCGGCGCTCGAGGCGCTCGGCCTCCTGTCGGGCACCCGGCGTGCCGGCGACTGGGGGCACGGGCTGCCCGACCTGACCGGCATCTCCGTCGACAGCCGCGGCACGCGGCCGGGCCATCTCTTCGTGGCCCTGCCCGGATCGAACCTGCACGGGGCGAGCTTCATTCCCTATGCGCTGCGCATGGGCGCGGCCGCGATCCTCACCGACGCCGCCGGCCTTGCCCTCGCCGAAGCCGAGCGCGGCAGCCCGCTGCCCGTGCCCGTGCTGGTCAGCGAGACGCCGCGCCGTGCGCTCGCACTCGCTGCCGGCCGCTGGCATGGCCGCCAACCCGAAACGATCGTCGCAGTCACCGGCACCAACGGCAAGACCTCCTGCGCCAGCTTCACCCGCCAGATCTGGGAAGCCCTCGGCGAGCGCGCGGTGAACTTCGGCACCACCGGCGTCGAAGGCGCGATCTCGGCGGCGCTGAGCCACACCACCCCCGAGCCGCTGACGCTGCACGCGCTCCTGACCGATCTCGCCGACCAGGGCGTGACCCATGCGGCGATGGAGGCATCGAGCCACGGCCTCGACCAGTACCGTCTGGACGGCGTCCATCTAGCCGCGGCGGGCTTCACCAACATCACCCGCGACCACCTCGACTACCACGCCGACTTCGAAACCTACTTCAATGCCAAGCTCGGCCTGTTCACCCGCGTGCTGCCAAGGGGCGGGGCGGCGGTGATCAACATGGATGACCCCCACGGCACCCGCGTGCGCGCGGCGGCCGAAGGCCGGGGCCAGCGCATCATCACCGTCGGCCGTACCAAGGGCGCCGACCTACGCCTCGTCAACCAGCGCTTCAGCGCCACCGGCCAGGAGATGGTCTTCGAGTGGAAGGGCAAGCGCCACGGCGCCGGGCTCGACCTGATCGGCGGCTTCCAGGCGCACAACGCCCTGATCGCCGCCGGCCTCGCCATCGGTTCGGGGTCGGTGCCCGAGGCGGTCTTCGCCGCCCTGCCTGGCCTGCGCACAGTGCGCGGCCGCATGGAGCGCGCCGCGACCCGCGCGAACGGCGCCGCGGTCTTCGTCGACTATGCCCATACGCCCGACGCGCTGACCACGGCGCTGCGCGCCCTGCGCCCGCATGTGATGGGCCGGCTGATCGTGGTGTTCGGCGCCGGCGGTGACCGCGACCGCGGCAAGCGCCCGCTGATGGGTCAGGCGGCGGCCGCCGATGCCGATGTCGTCTTCGTCACCGACGACAATCCCCGCACCGAGGATGCCGCCGCGATCCGCGCGGCCGTGCTCGGCGGCGCGCCCGAGGCGACCGAGATCGGCGACCGCGCCGAGGCGATCCTGACCGCCGTCGACGCGCTCCAGCCGGGCGATGCGCTGCTCGTCGCCGGCAAGGGCCACGAGACCGGCCAGATCATCGGCCAGGACGTGCTGCCCTTTGACGACATCGAGCAGGCGAGCGTCGCGGTGGCGGCGCTCGACGGGCTGGGGGCCTGATACGAGTTCCGTTCGACTGCTTCGCGGATTTGTCCGTCGGCTAATCCGCACGCGCCTGCCTGCACGTCGTGCTGGAGGCACGCCTTCGGCGTGACGACAGGCGCGCGCGGATTACCGAGCTAGGGGACTGCGTTCGGCCCCTCGGCTTCCGCGCTCCGGCCGACGAACCCGCGCGAAGCAGTGCTCCGCAAAAGCGGGTTCGGAAGGAGGGCAGGTGAGGGCAAAGCGATCGCCCGGAAAGCGTACGACGGGGCGTCCCAACTTGTGACGCCAATCAAGTCACTGAAATAGCGATATATTTCTAGAGGTCACGTATTCCGCCGAGCCTCGCGGCCCCGTCATCGCCGCTGCACGTCGCGCGGCGGCGACCGGGTCGGGGCAGCGGGGTCGCGCCGTACACCCCGACCGGCCAGCAACGGCACCGCTTGGCTCGCCTCAGCCCCGAGCGTCGTAGGTCTCGTCCAGCGCGTAGCCCGACGAGCGCACCGTGCGGATCGGATCGCGCTGGCCGCGGCCGTTCAGCGCCTTGCGCAGCCGGCCGATGTGCACGTCGACCGTGCGCAGCTCGACATAGACGTCCTGCCCCCAGACCCGGTCGAGCAGCTGCTCGCGCGAGAACACCCGCCCCGGGCGCTGCATCAGCACGTCGAGCAGCCGGAACTCGGTCGGGCCGAGCCGTACCTCACGGCTGGCCCGGTGCACCCGGTGCGACTGCCGGTCGAGCGTGATGTCCGAGAAGGTCGCCACATCCCCGGCCAGGGCCGGCGCGGTGCGGCGCAGGACCGCGCGCATCCGCGCCACCAGCTCGGACATCGAGAAGGGCTTGGTCACATAATCGTCCGCGCCCACGTCGAGGCCCCGGACCCGGTCCTCCTCCTCGCCGCGCGCGGTCAGCATGATGACCGGGATCTCGCGCGTCTCGCTTCGGGTGCGGAGCTGCCGGCAGAGCTCGATGCCCGAGACGTTGGGCAGCATCCAGTCCATCAGCACCAGGTCGGGCTTCTCCTCGTCCACCGCCATCAGCGCCTCGTCACCATCCGACGAGATCGCGACGGTGAAGCCCTCCTTGGTGAGGTTGTAGGCGAGGAGCTGGCTGATGGGCTCCTCGTCCTCGATCACCAGAACCTTGGCGGACATGTGTGCCTCCCTGTCAGCCCACGAAATCCATGCCGGTGGGCTCGCCCTTCGGCCGCTCGTCGCCCAGGCTCTCGCCCTTGACGATGTAGTAGACCATCTCGGCGATATGGGTGGTGTGGTCGCCGATGCGCTCGAGGTTCTTGGCGATGAACATCAGCTGCGCCCCCACGCCGATCAGCCGGCTGTCCTCGACCATGTAGGTCACCACCTCGCGGAAGATGGCGTTGTACATCTCGTCAATCTCGACGTCCTGGTTCCAGATCTGCACCGCCAGATCGACGTCGCGCGAGGCATGGGCGTTCAGCACGTCCGAGAGCTGAACCAGCGTCTGCCGGCCCATCCGCGTGATCGAATGCGTCAGCTTGATCGGCTTGGCGGATGACAGCGGGATCGCGCGCTTGGCGATGTTCTTGGCGAGATCGCCGATCCGCTCCAGCGTCGAGGCGAGCTTCATCGCGGCGATCAGCACACGCAGATCGGCGGCCACCGGCGCGCGGAGCGCGATGACCTTCACCACCTGCTCCTCGAGCGCCAGCTCCATGGCATCGAGCGCCGCGTCGCGCTGAATCACCTGACGGGCAAGCTCGGCGTCGCGGTCCTGCACGGAGGTGAGCGCCTTGGACAGCAGCTCCTCGGCCAGCCCGCCCATCTCGGACACCTTTGCCTGGACCTGGACCAGCGCCTCGTCGAAGGATGTTACAATATGGGCCATGGCGCGACGGCAGCTCCTCGGGTGGCGTTTCGGACCGGGTCCGCTTCCGCGGCCGGCAGGGCCAATATACCGGACCCGGCGACAGCCGTATGATGGTTTAGCGACAGATTCGTGACGCTCAAGGCGCCGGCGGTGCCACCAGGGCCGTCTCGCCTTCCGCACCGGCGCCGCCGCCGGCCCGCGGCAGCCAGACGGTGAAGGCGCTGCCCGCGCCGGGGGTCGAGACGATCTCCAGCCGCCCCCTGTGGCGGTTCAGGATGTGCTTGACGATCGCGAGCCCCAGGCCGTTCCCGCTGCGGCCCCGTCCCGACTTGGCATTGACCCGGTAGAAACGCTCCGTCAGCCGGTGGACATGCTCCTTCGCGATCCCGGGGCCGGTGTCGGAAACGGTGACGCCGACGCGGCTCGGATGCGCCTTGGACGGGGCGGCGCCGGTGATCCGCACCGTGCAGCCCTCGCCGCCGTACTTCATCGCATTGTCGATCAGGTTGGCGAACACCTGCGACATCTGATCGCGATCGCAGGCCACCTCCGCGCCGTCCGGGGCCAGGGCGATCTCCAGAGTCACCCCCGCCCGCTCGGCCACCGGCGCCAGCGCCGCGGCGCTTTCCGCCGCGATCCGGTTCAGGGACCAGGTCTCGACCGGGCGGACATGCTCGTCCTGCTCGATCCGGCTCAGCGACATCAGATCGTCCACCAGCCGCTGCATCCGCGCCGCTTCGCGCGCCATGATCGCCAGGAAGCGGTCGCGTGCCTCGGGATCGTTGCGGGCATGATTCTGCAGCGTCTCGATATAGCCGATCACCGAGGCCAGCGGCGTGCGCAGCTCGTGGCTGGCATTGGCGACGAAATCCGCCCGCAACTCCTCGGCGCGCCGGGCCCGGGTGCGGTCCTCGATCTGCACGATCGCCTGTATGCCTGCCGCGCGCTCCGCTCGTCCGGTGTCACCGGGGGCGGGGGCGAACCCCGCCTCGGGCGGCAGCCGCGCCACCCGTGCGTCGTAGTATCGCTCCGCATCCTGAAAGGCGGTGAACCGCAGGCTGCGCTCCTCGCCATCGGCGAGCGTCGCGCTCACCGCCTCCACGAAGGCGGGCGCGCGGATCAGATGCGCGAAATGCTCGCCCTCGCGGAGCTGCGGCAGCACGGCCTCGGCGGCGGCATTGGCATAGGCGAGCCGTCCATTGGCCGCGATGATCAGCAGCGGTGCCGGCAGGTTCTCGAGAAGCTGGCGCGCAGGCGACTGGCTCGGGGCGGGGAGGGACGCGCCGACCGCCTGCGGGGCGGCGGCCCGCCGGTCGCGGACGGAGGCAGCCAGGAGGACGGTGATCGCAACGGCGAAGAACCCCGCGACGGGGGCAAGACCCGCCCAGAGACACGCGGCGGCCACCGCGCCGGCGCAGAGGGCCAGGATCGGATGCAGTCGGGACTTCACGCCGCCTCCTTCGCGTCGCCGCCGTCTCGTTCCGGGCGCCTTCCTAGCAGGAGCGCGTGCGGCCGAGAAGAAAGATTGCCTTCATCGACCTGTAATATATGTATCCGATTGAGATATTTCCGGGGCACGCCTGTGATCCGCTACACCCTGCGCTGCGCGAACGACCATCAGTTCGACTCCTGGTTCGGCTCCAGCGACGATTTCGCGCGCCTTTCCGCGGCCGGCCATCTCGCCTGTGCCGTCTGTGGCGACACAGCCGTGGAAAAGGATTTGATGACGCCCGGGATCGCCTCCGCGCCGGTGCCGGCGTCACCGGCATCACCGGCGGGGCCGCTCAGCGCGCCCGCATCTCCCGCCGAGCAGGCGCTCGCCGAGCTGCGCCGCAGGATCGAGGCCGCGTCCGAGAACGTCGGCGCCGACTTCGCCGCCGAGGCCCGTCGCATCCACGAGGGCGCGGCCCCGGCCCGCTCGATCATCGGCGAGGCGCGCCCTGCCGATGCGAAGGCTCTGATCGAGGACGGAATTCCCGTTGCGCCCCTGCCCTGGAGCACGCGCCGGGGGAACTGAGGCGAGGGCGGCAGAACACGTGCGGCGGGGATCTCCCGCCCTTCGGCTCAAGCAGAATGTCTGTTGCTCCTGCACAGCCGGCGAGCCATCCTCGCGACTGGGATGTGTGCAATCCTTCTTGCCGGGCGGGAGCGATCTGCGATGAGTGACCCGACGTTGCGATTCTACGATGCGAATGCCGAGGACTATGCCGCCGACGAAGGTGGCCCCAATCCGCGGCTGTTCGGCTTTCTCGATCGTTGCAGGCCGAACGGAAAACTCCTGGAACTTGGCACCGGGGGTGGGACGGACGCGGTTGCCATTCTCGAACGAGGTTTCGATCTTGACCCGACGGATGGCTCGCGCGAGCTGGCCGCTATCGCCTCTGCCCGGATTGGACGGCCGGTCAGGACCATGCTCTTCAATGAGTTGAATGCTGTTGGCCTTTATGACGGCGTATATGCGTGTGCGTCATTGACGCATGTGCCCCGCTCGGACCTTGTCGGCGTGATCGCGAGAATCCACACCGCGTTGAGCGAAGTCGGGATTGTCTGGGCCAGCTTCAAGGCGGGATCCGGCCAGGGCTCGGACGCGCTCGGTCGCTACTACAGCTACCTCTCCCGCGATGAGCTGGTGGCGCTCTGGATTGCAGCGGCACCCTGGCGGACGATCGAAACGGAAGTCTGGGCGGGCAGCGGGCATGACCGCAAGCCAACGGACTGGATAGCGGTCACCGCATTGAAGTGAGCCCTCTTCGGGCTCGGCTTGAGGCTGGACGATCCCTCGATCGAACCGCTGTCGGCTTGAAAACCAAAAGCGCACGAACCACCCCAAAAAGGACGACGGGAGCGCTCGTGGTAGGCCCGGCAGGATTCGAACCTGCAACCAAAGCGTTATGAGCGCTCTGCTCTGACCGTTGAGCTACAGGCCCCCGCGCTTGGTGCTACGCGCGGTGCAGGAAGGCGTCAAGCGCGGGTGCAGCTTCCCTACGCCAAGCCCTATCCCCGCAGGATGACGATTTCCGTCCGTCCCGGGGCCAGCTCGCATGTGCTCCAAACCTTTCCTAATGCTTACCTGTCCGGAATCGCCTCGTGATTCCAATATCTTGAAAAGTGGGCACGCGTGCCCACCCCGTGCCCGGGCACAGTCTTCAATGCATCCGGTGCGTGTTCCCTTGCGCCGTCCCATGCGCTAGAGGAACGCCAACCCCGGACCAGCGGAGGACCGACCATGCGCGCACCCGGCAACGGGCTGACCTACGCCGATGCCGGCGTCGACATCGACGCGGGCAATGCGCTCGTCGAGCGTATCAAGCCGGCGGCGGCCTCCACGGCCCGGCCCGGTGTGATGGCGGGGCTCGGCGGCTTCGGCGCGCTCTTCGATCTCAAGGCTGCCGGCTACACCGACCCGATCCTGGTGGCCGCGACCGACGGGGTGGGCACCAAGCTGCGGATCGCCATCGAGACCGGGCTGCTCGACGGCGTCGGGCGGGATCTCGTGGCGATGTGCGTCAACGACCTGGTCTGCCAGGGCGCTGAGCCGCTGTTCTTTCTCGACTACTTCGCCACCGGCAAGCTCGAGGTAGAGGCCGCCGCGCGGGTGATCGAGGGCATCGCCGCCGGCTGCCGCGATGCCGGCTGTGCGCTGGTGGGCGGCGAGACCGCCGAGATGCCGGGCATGTATAGCGGCGGCGATTTCGATCTCGCGGGCTTCGCCGTCGGCGCCATGGAGCGCGGTGCCGCCCTCCCGGCCGGCGTCGTGGCGGGCGACGTTCTGCTGGGCGTGGCCTCGTCGGGGGTCCATTCCAACGGCTACAGCCTGGTGCGCCGCGTGGTCGAGGGCACCGGGCTCGCTTGGGAGGCGGAGGCGCCCTTTGCCCCCGGCACGCTCGGCGCCGCCCTGATCGAGCCCACGCGCATCTACGTGCGCGCCGCGCTGGCTGCCATACGCGCCGGCGGCGTTCACGGACTTGCGCATATTACCGGCGGCGGGCTGACCGAGAACCTGCCCCGGGTGCTGCCCGAGGGGCTGGGCGCCAAGATCGACCTCGACGCCTGGGACCTGCCTCCGGTCTTCGCCTGGCTGCGCGACAGCGCCGGGATCGCCGAGGCCGAGATGCTCAAGACCTTCAACTGCGGCATCGGCCTGATCGCCGTGGTGGCCGCCGACCGCGCCGAGGCGCTGGCGGGCGTGCTGGCAGGCGCGGGCGAGCAGGTCACCGTGATCGGACAGGTCACCGAAGTCGCCGGCGTCACCTACACGGGCCGCCTTTGACCTGCCGCCGGGTCGCGATCCTGATCTCGGGTGGCGGGTCGAACATGGTCTCGCTGGTGCGGGATATGCAGGCCGCCGCCCATCCGGCGGCACCCTGCCTCGTCCTCTCCAACCGCCCGGGGGCGGGCGGACTGGCGAGGGCCGAGGCGCTGGGCGTGCCGACCGCCTGCGTCGAGCACCGCGCCCACGACAGCCGGGAAAGCTTCGAGGCCGCGCTGATGGGCCCACTGCAGGACGCAGGCGCCGAGATCATCTGCCTCGCGGGCTTCATGCGCGTGCTGACGCCCGGGTTTGTCTCCGCCTGGGCGGGGCGGATGCTGAACATCCATCCCTCCATACTGCCGCTGTTCCCCGGGCTCGACACCCATGCGCGCGCCCTGGCCGCCGGCATGGCGGTGCATGGCTGCACGGTGCACGAGGTGACGCCCGAACTCGACGCCGGGCCGATCCTCGGGCAGGGGGTGGTCCCGGTCGTTGCAGGCGACACGCCCGCCACGCTGGCCGAGCGGCTCCTGCCGATGGAGCACCGGCTCTACCCGGCCGTGCTGCGGCGCTTCGCCGCCGGCGACCGGACGCCGGTCGCGCTCTTCCAGTGACCCGCCCGCCGTCCGCCTTGCGCAACCTCGGGCCGAAGCTCGAGGCGGCGTTTGCGAAGGCGGGGATCACGACGGCGGAGGAGTTGATCGCCATGGGGCCAGAGGCCGCCTATGCGCAGCTGCTCACGACGGGCATGCGGCCGCATTTTGCGGTGTTCTGGGCGCTGACCTTCGCGATCCAGGACCGCCCGTGGAGCGACCTGGGGTCGGAGGAGAAGGGGGTGCTGCGGGCGCGCTTCGATGCCGTGGTGGCGGCGAGGGCCGGGCGCGATGCCGGATGGGAAGCGGTCGAGCGCGAACTCGACCGCTTCGGGGTCGGTCAGCCGACGATCTCGAGACCCGAGAAGAAATAGGCGATTTCGACGGCCGCGGTGTCCGGCCCGTCCGAGCCGTGCGCCGAATTCTCGCCGATCGACAGCGCGAATTCCTTGCGGATCGTGCCCTCGGCCGCTTCGGCGGGGTTGGTCGCGCCCATGACCTCGCGGTTCTTCGCGATCGCGTCCTCGCCCTCGAGCACCTGGGCCACGATCGGTGCGGAGGACATGAATTCGGTCAGTTCACCGAAGAACGGCCGGTCCTTGTGGACGCCGTAGAAGGCCTCGGCCTGGGCGAGCGTAAGGTGGATGCGCTTCTGCGCGATGATACGCAGTCCTGCGGCCTCCAGCTTGGCGTTGATCGCGCCGGTCAGGTTGCGCCGGGTGGCGTCAGGCTTGATGATCGAAAATGTGCGTTGAATAGCCATTTCGGCAGGCTCCTCGTTCCTTCGGCGCGCACCTAGCACGTCGGCCCCCGGTCCGGGAAGCCGCAAAACACCGCTTCTGTTGACAAGAAGCCGGGGCCGGGCCACATCCGCGCCCATGCTGGCGATACGCAATGTCACCTTCACGCTGGAGGGCCGCAGGCTCTTCGACGACACCTCGGTCGTGATCCCGGCCGGGCACAAGGTGGGATTCGTCGGCCGCAACGGCACCGGCAAGACCACGCTCTTCCGGCTGATCCGTGGCGAACTGGCGCTCGACAGCGGCGAGATCGAGGTGCCCAGGCGCGCCCGCATCGGCGGCGTCGCCCAGGAAGCGCCCGCCACCCAGGACAGCTTGATCGACACGGTGCTCGCCGCCGATACCGAGCGCGCGAGCCTGCTGGCCGAGGCAGAGACCGCCACCGATGCGCACCGGATCGCCGAGATCCAGACGCGGCTCGCCGACATCGACGCGCATTCTGCCGAAGCGCGGGCGGCGGCGATCCTGAACGGGCTCGGCTTCGACGCGGCGGCACAGCAGCGGCCCTGCGCGGAGTTCTCCGGTGGCTGGCGGATGCGGGTGGCGCTGGCCGGCGTGCTTTTCTCGCGCCCCGACGTGCTCCTGCTCGACGAGCCGACGAACTATCTCGACCTCGAAGGCGCGATCTGGCTCGAGAACTTTCTCGCGCGCTACCCCCATACGGTGGTGGTCATCAGCCATGATCGCGACCTGCTGAACCGGTCGGTCGGGGCGATCCTGCACCTGCACCGCCAGAAGCTGACGCTCTACCAGGGCAACTACGACACCTTCGACAACACCCGCCGGGCCCGGCTGGAACAGCAGGTGGCTGAGAAGAAGAAGCAGGACGTCCAGCGTGCGCATATGCAGTCCTTCGTCGACCGCTTCCGCGCCAAGGCCTCCAAGGCCCGGCAGGCGCAGAGCCGGCTGAAGGCGCTGGAGCGGATGAAGCCGATCGCGGCCGTGGTCGAGGACGCGGTGGCGAGCTTCGGCTTCCCCGAGCCGGAGGAGCTGTCCCCGCCGATCATCCGGCTGGAGGATGTCTCCGTCGGCTATGACGGGCGGGCGGTGCTGCGCGGTCTCGACCTGCGCATCGACCAGGACGACCGGATCGCGCTGCTCGGCGCCAACGGGCAGGGCAAGTCGACGTTGTCGAAGCTCCTGTCCGACCGGCTGCAGCCGATGGCGGGGCGCAAGACGGCGTCGTCCAAGCTTCGCGTGGGCTATTTCGCCCAGCATCAGGTGGACGAACTGCATCTCGACGAGACGCCGCTCCAGCATCTGGCGCGCCTGCGGCCGCTGGAGCCGCCGGCGAAGCTGCGGGCGCGGCTGGCGGCCGGCGGGATCGGCGCGGACATCGCGGCGAACGAGGTCGGGCGGCTCTCGGGCGGGCAGAAGGCGCGCCTGAGCCTCTTGCTTGCCACCATCGACGCGCCGCACCTAATCGTGCTCGACGAGCCCACCAACCACCTCGACATCGAGAGCCGCGAGGCTTTGGTGCAGGGGCTGACCGAATATGGCGGGGCGGTGATCCTCGTCAGCCACGACCCCTATCTGGTCGAACTCGTGGCCGACCGGCTCTGGCTGGTGAAGGACGGGCGCGTGTCCGCCTTCGAGGGCGACATGGACGACTATCGCCGCCTGCTCTTGTCCGAGCGGTCGGGCACGCCGCTGCGCACGCCAGACGCGCCGAAGCCGGCACCGCGACGGCCTTCACCGTCGGTCCTGTCACCGCTGCGCGCCGAGGTGGCCCGCTGCGAGGCCCGCGTCGGCAAGCTCGAGGCGATGCGCTCCGAGATCGACGCGCGGCTGGCCAACCCGCTGATCTATGCTCGGGGCGACAGCGAAGAGATCGAGACGCTGAACCGCAAGCGTGCCGAGGTCGAGGACGGGCTGGTTCGGGCCGAGGCCCTGTGGGTGACGGCGCTCGAGCGGCTGGAGGCGGCGGGGGAGAGGGTCTGATGTCGGCGGAACTGCTCTTCACCACCTTCGTCACGCTCTTCGTCATCATCGACCCCGTCGCGCTCGGACCGCTCTTCATCGCACTGACCCAGGGCATGGGCGCGGCGGAACGCCGGCGGGTGGCGCTGCGGGCCGTCGCGGTCGCCTGGGTGCTGCTGGCGATCTTCGCGCTGGCCGGGGAGGCGCTCCTGAACGCGATCGGAATCGGAATGCCGGCCTTTCGCATCTCGGGGGGGATGCTGCTGTTCCTGATGGCGGTCGACATGCTGTTCGAGCGCCGCACGGAACGGCGCGAGAAGCAGACGGCGAACACCCGCGCCGATCCGTCGGTCTTTCCGCTCGCCACGCCGCTGATCGCCGGGCCCGGGGCGCTGGCGACGATGATCCTGCTGTCGAGCCGGCATTCGGGCGACCTCGCCGCGCTGGCGCTGATCCACGGCGTGTTGATCGTGATGCTGGGCATTACCTGGCTCGTCTTCCTGTCGGGCGGCTGGATCGAGCGCGCGCTGGGGCATACCGGCGTGGTGGTGGTGACGCGGCTGCTTGGCATCCTGCTCGCGGCGCTGGCGATCCAGTTCGTACTCGACGGGCTGCGCGAGTCCGGCCTGATGGGAGGCTGAGGCGATGCCGAACTTCGACACCGACGCCCTGATGCGGCTGCTCTATCTGGGGCTGCTGCTGGCCGGGCTCGGCTTCTTTGCCTTTGGTGGGCGGCGGATGGGGCTCGGGCACCTGCGCGACCTGGCGATCTGGGTGCTGATCATCGCGATGGTGGTGATCGCCTATGCCTCGTGGGGGACGCTGCAATCGGCGCTGATGCCCTGGCGGGCGGTACAGAGCGGCGAGACGCTGGAGCTGCGGCGCGGGGGGGACGGGCATTTCCATGCTCAGCTGGCCGTGGACGGGCGGCCGGTGCGCTTTCTGATCGACACGGGGGCGAGCGATCTGGTGCTGTCGCGCCGGGACGCGGCTGCGGTCGGGATCGACGTGGAGGCGCTGAACTTCTCCGGGCGGGCGCTGACCGCGAACGGGGAGGTGCGCACGGCGGCGGTGCGGCTCGACAGCGTGCGGCTGGGGGATGTCGTTCTCGACGACGTGCCGGCGCGGGTGAACGGAGGCGAGCTCGATGTCTCGCTGCTGGGCATGGCCTATCTCGGCCGCTTCGCGCGGATCGAGATCATCGGCGACCGGATGATCCTGCACTGGTGAGCGGCCAGGGGTGTGCCCGGGTAAGGGTGCGCACATGTGCGCAATTTTCAAGACATTGGAATCAAATGGCGATTCCGGACAGGTAAGGATTAGGAAAGGTTTGGGGCACGGCTGAGGGCGCGGTGGTTATCCTCGTCGAACGGGCGCCGCGTGTTCCTTTCGCGGATTTGTCCGTCAACAAATCCGCGCGAAGCAGTGCTTCGCAAGAGCGGGTTCGGAAGAAGAGCAGCAGAGGGCGAAGCGATCGCCCGGAGAGCGTATCAGGCGGCCGCGATGCGGGCCTGGAAGGCGGCGAGCGCCGCCGCGGGGCCATCGGCCGCGGCCCAGATCTCCTCGCCGAGCTCGAAGAATTCGGCGAGGGGAGCGAGCTCGGTGACGAGGTCGGGCGTGATCCCGCCGGCGGCGACCACGGGCACCTCGATCACCTCGGACCACCATTCGAAGAGCTCGCGCTCGGCCAGCGTCCCGTCGCCGAGGCTGGAGGCCGACAAGGGCCCGAAGCTGACGTAGTCGGCCCCGATCTCGGCCGCGTTCAGACCCTCGTGGCGCGAGGCGCGGGCATGGGCGCCGACGATCGCGTCCCGCCCCAGCTCGGCCCGCGCGGCGCGGACCTGCCGCGCCCCGTCGCCGAGATGCACCCCGTCGAGCCCGAGCCGGGCGGCCAGTCGGAAGTGATCGGTGACGAGCAGTGGCACGTCGCGGGCATGGCAGACCGCGCGCAGCGTGTCGGCAGCGCGCATCAGGGCGTCCTCGCCCACCGTTGCCCCCGAGAGGCGCACGGAAGCGACGGGAAACTCGTCGAGCAGCGTGCCGAGCTGGTCGGGGAATTCCGTCAGGCTGAAATCCGGTGGCGCGACCAGGCAGAGCCGCGCCGGGGGAAAGTCGCTCATGCGGTCCCGCGCCTCAGTACCGAGCGGCCGGCATAGACCGCGCTGCCACCCAGATCCTCCTCGAGACGCAGCAGCTGGTTGTACTTGGCCAGCCGGTCCGAGCGCGAGAGCGAGCCGGTCTTGATCTGCCCCGAATTGCAGGCGACCGCGAG
>CAYLHK010000072.1:0-17599 GCA_964383295.1 uncultured Rhodovulum sp. | reverse complement strand
CCTGGCCGATGTCGAGCGCCGGGTTCAGCGAGCGGCCGACGTCGTGCAGGACGTCGGCGCGATCGACGTGGTATTCGCCGGTCAGCGTGTCGATCGAGACCTCGGAGACCGCGGCGCCATAGGCGTAGTAGTAGAAGGGCCGGCCCTTGCCGGCGGCGCGGTCCCAGTGGATGTCCGGGGTCTTGTAGAAGCCCGCGGCCGAGAGATGCACCCGGCCCATGTAGGCCTCGCGGATGAAGTCGTCGAAGCTGACGCGCCGGTTGCCGATGCGCACCACATTGGGCTCGAAGACCACCTGCTCGCGGTCGATCGTGTATTTCTCGGCGGCGAAGTCGACCAGGCGGTCGCGGATCTGCTCGGCGGCGTTCTGGGCCGCCATGCCGTTCAGGTCCGAGCCCGACGACGCCGCGGTGGCCGAGGTGTTCGGCACCTTGGCGGTGGTGGTGGCGGTGATGCGGATGCGGCCCAGATCTACCTGGAAGGTGTCGGCCACCACCTGCGCCACCTTGGTGTTGAGCCCCTGGCCCATCTCGGTGCCGCCGTGGTTCAGGTGGATCGAGCCGTCGGTGTAGACATGCACCAGCGCGCCGGCCTGGTTGTACCAGGTGGCGGTGAAGCTGATCCCGAACTTGACCGGCGTCAGCGCGATGCCCTTGCGGATCACCCCGCCGGCGGCGTTGTGGGCGAGGATGGCGGCGCGGCGGGCGGCGTAGTCGGAGCTTGCCTCCAGCTCGTCGGTGATGCGGGCGATCACATTGTCCTGGACCTGCTGGTGGTAGGGGGTCAGGTCGCGGCCCGGTCCGCCGTAGAAATTCGCGCGGCGGATCTCCAGCGGGTCGCGCCCCAATGCATAGGCGATCTCCTCGATGATCCGCTCGGCCATGATCAGCCCCTGCGGGCCACCGAAGCCGCGATAGGCGGTGTTGGAGACGGTGTTGGTCTTCATCGGCCGCGAGGCCAGCCGCACCTCGGGGTAGAAATAGGCGTTGTCGGCGTGAAAGAGCGCGCGGTCGGTGACGGGGCCAGAGAGGTCGGCCGAGAAGCCGCAGCGCGCCGCCAGCACCGCATCGACGGCGAGAATGCGCCCCTCGTCATCGAAGCCCACGTCGTAGTCGTTGAGGAAGTCGTGACGCTTGCCGGTCGCCACCATGTCCTCGTCGCGGTCGGGGCGCAGCTTGACCGCGCGGCCGTATTTCTTCGCGGCCACGGCGGCGATGGCGGCGAAGAGGTTCGGCTGGGTCTCCTTGCCGCCGAAGCCGCCGCCCATGCGCCGGACCATGATGGTGACCGCGTTCGAGGGCACGCCGAGCACGTGGGCGACCATGTGCTGCACCTCGGAGGGGTGCTGGGTGGAGGAATGCACCGTGACCTCGTCGTCCTCGCCGGGGATGGCGAAGGCGATGTGGCTCTCCAGATAGAAATGCTCCTGGCCGCCCACGCGCATCCGGGCGCGGATGCGGTGGGGGGCCGTCTCGAGGGCGGGGCCGGGCTCGCCGCGGGCCAGGGTCAGCGGGTCGGTGACATGGGGGTAGCCGGCCTCGATCGCCTCGGCCACGTCGGTGACATGGGGCAGGACCCGGTAGTCAACCTTCGCCAGACGGGCCGCGCGGCGGGCGGCGTCGCGGGTCTCGGCGATCACGGCGAAGATCGGCTGACCATGGAACTCGACCCGCTCGGTCGCGAAGACCGGGTCGTCGTGTTTGCCGGTCGGGCTGATGTCGTTGGCGCCGGGGATGTCGGCGGCGGTCAGCACACCGATGACGCCCGGCGCCGCGCGCACGGGGTCGAGATCGAGGCCGGCGATCTCGGCATGGGCCTTGGTCGAGAGGCCCAGCGCCGCGTGCAGCGTGCCGACCGGCTCGGGGATGTCGTCGCAGTATTCGGCGGCGCCGGTGACATGCTTCAGCGCGCTGTCGTGGCGCTGGGGGGTGTGGACCCCGCCGCGGATCGCGATCTCGGCCGGCGCGTCCATCAGCCCGGCACCCGTTCGAGGCGCGCATGAACGCCCATGGTCTCGAGATAGAACCGGCGCAGCAGGTTGGCCGCCACCTTCGAGCGGTAGGCAGCCGAGGCACGCCAGTCGGTCAGCGGCGTGAAGTCATCGGCGATCGCCGCCTCGGCTGCCGCGACGGCCGCCTCGCCCCAGGGCTGGCCGACCAGCGCCGCCTCGGCGCCGGAGGCGCGTTTGGGCGTCGCGGCCATGCCGCCATAGGCGAGCCTCGCGGCAGTCACCTCGCCGCCGCTGAGCGCTACCTGAAAGCCGCAGGCGACGGCAGAGATGTCCTCGTCGCGGCGCTTGGAGATCTTGTAGGCCGCGTTCATCGTGTCGGGCGCCGCGGATGGGATGAAGATACTTTCCACGAATTCAGAAGCTTGCCTGTCCTGCTTGCCGTAGTCGATGAAGAAATCCTCGAGCGCCAGCAGCCGCCGTTCGCCCCCCTTGCGCAGGGTCACCGTGGCGCCGAGGGCGATCAGCGCGGGCGGCGTGTCGCCGATGGGCGAGCCGTTGGCGATATTGCCGCCGATGGTTCCCATCACCCGCACCTGCCAGCCGCCGATGCGCTGCCAATAGGCCGCGAGATGCGGGAAGGCCTCGGCCAGCACCGCCTCGGCCTCGTCGTAGCTGACCCCGGCCCCGAGGCTGACGCCGGCCGGCGTGACCTCGATGCGGCGCAGCTCGGGGAGGTTCCCGATATAGACCGCCGGCGAGATGTCCCGCATCGCCTTGGTGATCCACAGGCCGACGTCGGTGGCCCCGGCGACGATCGTGGCCTCCGGCGCCTCTTCGAGCACCGCGGCGAGATCGTCCACGCCCGCGGGCAGGACGACGCGGCCGCGCGCGGAGGTGATCTCCACCCGCGCCCCGTCGTCGAGCGCGGCGAGCCGGGCGGCCACCTCCGCGGCCCCCTCGGCCAGCGCCTCGCCGGCGGGATCGGCGCAGCCGGCCTTTGCCGCCGCGATGATCGGCTGGTAGCCGGTGCAGCGGCAGAGATTGCCCTGCAGCGCCGTCTCGATCTCGGCCTCGCTCGGCGCGTGGTTGCGCAGCCTCAGCGCCGCGAGCGACATGACGAAGCCGGGGGTGCAGAAGCCGCACTGGCTGCCGTGCAGATCGGCCATCGCCTGCTGGACGGGATGCAGCCCATCTCCCTCGGCCAGATGCTCGACCGTCACCACATGGCAGAGATCGACCGAGGCGAGGGGGCGGATGCAGGCGTTCACCGGCTCGTAGACGATGCCGTCACCCGCACGCCGGCCGACCAGCACCGTGCAGGCCCCGCAGTCGCCCTCGGCGCAGCCTTCCTTACTGCCGCGCAGGCGTTCGGTCAGCCGAAGGTGGTCGAGGAGCGTGTCGGAGGGACCGACGCCGGGCAGGCGCCGTTCGCCCTCATTCAGCAGGAAGCGTATCTCTTCGCGGGTCGTCACGCGCTCTCCCCCGTGCTGCCCGCCGATCTTGACGGCTTCGCTGCGAAGCACAAGGGGCGGCATGCACGGCGGCGGCCTAGGCCTGGCAGGCTGCTCGCATCCTGAGCAGCGCGTTCCTGCCCGTGCGTCCGAGCACGCCGCCGGGGATCACCGTGGCCGAGGCGAAGCCCGCGCGCCCCGTGATCCGGGCGGCAGGCGGCTTGCCGGGCCGCGCCGCGGCGCGTCGGTGGCCCGGCCCGGTCCGGTCGTAGGCCTTTGCCGCACTCATCGCCCGATCACCATCGGGATGATCTGGTCCTGGTAGAAGCGCACCAGCGTCTGGCCCGAGAAGCTCATCGAGGCCCAGAACACCACCAGGATCGCACCGAGCTTCGGCACGAAGGTCAGCGTCATCTCCTGCACCGAGGTCAGCGCCTGCACCAGGCCGATCGCAAGACCGACGATCAGCGCCACCGCCAGGATCGGGGTGGAGACGATCAGCGCCGTCCACAGGCCCTGGCGCAGGATGTCGAGGACGTCGGTTTCGGACATCTCGTCACACCGGCATGCGCAGGATTTCCTGGTAGGCCTCGACCACCCGGTCGCGCACGGCGACGGCGGTCTGCACGGCAAGCTCGGTCGCGGCCATGGCCTCGACCACCGCCTGCGGATCGGCGCGGCCGACCAGCCCCGCCTTGACCGTCTCCTCGCCGGCGCGGAGCGTCTCGGCGAAATCGGCGGCCACGGCGCGGAAGGCCTCGGCCGGGCCTGTGCCCTCGGCCTCGCGCGGGGCCGGCCGGGCCGCGACCTGGATCTGCGAGTAGAGCTGCGATGCGAGAGTTGCCTTGATGTCCATGGTCCGGGATCCTCCTCGGGGTGGCGTCAGGGTCAGCGGCGAAGCAGGTCGAGCAGCGAGCCGGCCATCGCCCTCGCCTGCTCGAACATGCGCAGGTTCGCCTCGTAGGAACGGTTCGCCTCGCGGGCGTCGGCGATCTCGACCAGCATGTTGACGTTGGAGCTCTCGAAATAGCCCTCGGCGTCGGCGAGCGGATTGGTGGGATCGAAGCTGCGGGTGAACTCCGACTGGTCGAGCCGCACCGGGCCGGTGACGACGGCGCGCGCATCGCCGGTGCGCTGGAAGGCCTCCTCGAAGGAGACCGTCTTGCGCCGGTAGCCGGGCGTGTCGACATTGGCGATGTTCTCGGCGCTCAGCCGCACGCGCGAGGCCTGGGCGCGCATGCCGCTCGCCGCTGCCGCCATGGTCCTGTTCATCTCGTCCATCTGGGCTCTCCCCGTCTAGCGACCGCGCCCGATGGCGGTGCGCAGGATGTCCATGGATTTGGAATAGACGCCGAGCGCCATCTGGTGGCTCTGGCGGGCCTCGGCGGCGCGGGTCATCTGGTCCTCGAGGCTGACCGAATTGCCGTTCGGGCTGACCGCGCCTTCGGCCGTCTCCAGCCGCGGATCGAAGCCGCGGGCATCGGCGCCGAAGGCGATGTGCCCGGGCCGGGTCAGCCGCGCCGCGAAGCCCGGCGTCTGGTCGAGCGCCTCGGCGAAGGGGGCGATATCGCGGGCGCGGTAGCCCGGCGTGTCGGCATGGGCGACGTTCTCGGCGATCACCCGCTGGCGGGTGGAGGCATGGCCCATGAGGCCGCTCGCCAGCGCCAGCACGTTCAGGTTCAGGTCCATCGGCCGGCTTCTCCCGCCTTATCGTCGAATTCGTCGAAACCCGGGCTTAACCCTTGATGGTTGACAAAGCGTAAGCCCGTTCCCTGCCCGGATGCCGCCGATGCTGACCGATTTCGAAGCCCTCGCCGCCGAGATCTCCCGCCTGCCCAACCACCGCCGCGTCGGGCGGGTGGCGGCCGTGGGCACTGCGGCGATGGAGATCGCCGGGCTGACCCACCAGGCGCGGATCGGCGATCAGCTCGCCATCGGCCTGGCCGGCGGGGGCGATCTCGGCGCCGAGATCGTCGGCATCTCCGAGCGCCATGCCCGCGCGATGACCTATGCGCCTCTGGACGGTGCCGCGGTCGGGCGGCCGGCGACGCTGCTCGGGCCGGCGGGGGCGCATCCCGACCCGTCCTGGGTCGGGCGCATCGTCGATGCCTTCGGCCAGCCCCTCGACGGCCGCCCGCTGGCCGAGGGCGCGGCGACCGCGGCGCTGCGCCGCGCGCCGCCGCCGCCGGCGACGCGGCGCACGCTCGGGGGGCGGCTGCGCACCGGACTGACGGTCTTCGACACCATGCTGCCGCTGGCGCGCGGGCAGCGCATCGGCGTCTTCGCCGGCTCGGGGGTGGGCAAGTCGACCCTGCTCGCCGATCTCGCCCGCGGCATCGAGGCCGATATCGTCGTCTATGCGCTGATCGGCGAGCGCGGGCGCGAGCTGCGCGACTTCGTCGAGAACGTGCTGGGACCGCAGGGCATGGCGCGCTCGGTGGTGATCGCCGCCACCTCCGACCAGGCGCCGCTGATCAAGCGCCGCGCCGCCTGGATGGCGATGGCCACCGCCGAGGTATTCCGCGACCAGGGGCGCCACGTGCTGCTGCTGCTCGACAGCCTGACCCGCTTTGCCGAGGCGCATCGCGAGATCGCGCTGACCGCCGGCGAGGCGCCAAGCTTGCGCGGCTTCCCGCCCTCGACCGCCAACCTGATCGCCGGGCTCTGCGAGCGCGCGGGACCGGGCACGGAGGGAAAGGGCGACATCACCGCGATCTTCTCGGTGCTGGTCGCGGGGTCGGACATGGAGGAGCCGGTGGCCGACATCACCCGGGGCGTGCTCGACGGGCATGTGGTGCTCGACCGCGGCATCGCCGAGCGCGGACGCTTCCCGGCGATCGACGTGCGCCGCTCGGTCTCGCGCGCGTTGCCCGCCATCGCCACCGAGGCGGAAAACGCCATGCTGGCCAAGGCACGGCGGGTGCTGACCGCCTACGAGAACGCGGCGCTGATGATCCAGACCGGGCTCTACGTGCGCGGCAGCGACCCGGCGATCGACGAGGCGATCACACTGTGGCCGAAGCTCGACGCGGCGTTCACGGAGAAGTCCGAGAGCGTCGCCGCGAGCTTCCGCCGGCTCGAGGCGGCGCTGAAGCCTTGAGGCCCCGCGCCGCCACCGGGGTTACTCCGCGGCTTCGGGCCAGATCGTCGCCCAGTCGTCCTTCATGTCGATGAGCACCCAGCCCATTTCGGGCGCGAGATCGAGCGCCTCGTCCAGCCGGCCGATGTGGCTGTCGCGGTCATAGGCCCATTCGCGCGTCGCATCGGTATGGTGGACGATGACGCCGAGCTTGGCGCCCCAGCCGCCGGTGCCCCACTGCAGCATCTCGAGGTCGCCGTCGGAATTGCCCGCGACGAAGACCGGCCGCTTGCCGATGTGGCGCGCGATGGCGATCGGCTTGTTTGCCTCGTCGTCGATGAAGCCGATGCCCGGCGCCTTCAGCACCTGCGGCTCGCCGTCGACGATCTCGAAGCTCGCATTGCCGAAGGAGCCGATCACGTTCTGCGGGGGGATGCCGTAGGCTTCCTGCGCGAAGGCGCGCATGAAGTCGATCCCGCCGCCCGAGACGATATAGGTCTCGTATCCGTTGTCGCGCAGCAGGTCGAGAAGCTCCAGCATCGGCTGGAACACCATCTCGGTGAACGGCCGCCCGGTCACCGGATGGGTCGCGGTGGCAAGCCAGTCGGCCACGTCCGCGGTATAGGTCTCGACGGGCATTCCCGTCGCCGTGGCATTGGTCACCTCGATCAGAGCGGCGGAACCGCCCTGGGCGAGCGCGACGACATCGCCGGTCGCGGCCGCCTGCAGCGCAGGCGTGGACGCCCAGGCGGGATCTGCCTCGGCCTTGCGACGCGCGACGTCGAGGCCGTAGAGGAGCTGGAAATACACCGGCTGCTCGGACCAGAGCGTGCCGTCGTTGTCGAAGACGGCGATCCGGTCCGCGGGCTCGACGAACTTCGACGAGGCGGGATCGGTCGTCGCCTCGACGAAGCCGAGAAGCGTCTCCTTGGTCTGCCCGTCGTTCCAGGAGGGCAGCGGATCGGTCTGGGCGAAGGCCGGCGCGGCGAGGAAGGCAAGGATAACTGCCGAACGAAACATAAAGGGTCTCCCGGGAAAGATGTTGGGGCGCCCGTTGCGGGGCGCCCCGGTTGGTCAGCGTGACCGTATCAGTTTCCGCCGAGGCTGGAACGCAGGCGTTCCTCGACGGCGCTGAGGTTGAACGTCCCCGGCGACTGGCTCGGCGGATAGTCCACCATCGTCTGCAGGAACCGTGCAGCCATCGACTGGATGGGGGCGATCACGAAGACGCGGTCGAGCATCCAGTCGTAGTAGGTGTTGGAGCCGATCTGCGCCCGCTCGAACGGATCGCGGCGCAGGTTGGTCAGCGTCGGCGCGCGCAGCTCGACGAAGGGCTCGAGCCAGATCTGCAGCTGCTCGGCACGGTTCTCCATGAAGGTCACCTTCCAGTCGCCGTAACGGGCGGCGACCACCGAGCCCTCGTCGTTCACGTACCAGAACTCGTTGCGCGGCGAATCTTCCGTATCGCCCCGCAGATAGGCAGTCATGTCGTAGCCGTCGATGTAGTTGCGGTACTCGCGGCCGTTGAGCTCGACACCCTCGAGGAGCTGCTCCTTGACGTCGGGGTTGCCGCCGATCGACGCGAAGGTCGGCAGCCAGTCCTCGTGGCTGACGATGCCGTTCAGCGTCACGCCTTCCTGGAACTCGCCCGGCCAGCGGACGAAGGCGGGCACGCGGTAGGCGCCTTCCCAGTTCGAGTTCTTCTCGCCGCGGAAGATCGTGGTACCGGCGTCGGGCCAGGTGTTGAAATGCGGCCCGTTGTCGGTCGAATACATGACGACCGTGTTGTCGGCGATGCCGAGCTCGTCGAGGAGCTCGAGCAGCTCGCCCACATGGCCGTCATGCTCGACCATGCCGTCGTGATACTCGTCGCCCGAGGGGCCCGAGATGCCGATGTTCTCTTCCTTCACATGGGTGCGGAAGTGCATGCGGGTGCCGTTCCACCAGACGAAGAAGGGCGTGCCCTCGGCGGTGGCGTCGGTGATGAAGCGCTTGGCCTCGGCCAGCGTCTCCTCGTCCACCGTCTCCATGCGCTCCTTGGTGAGCGGGCCGGTGTCCTCGATGCGCTGAGTGCCGTCTTCGTTCGCCCAGGAATGGATCACGCCGCGCGGGCCGAAGACATCCATGAAGTTCCGGCCGTCGGCGAGCACCATGTCGCGCGGATAGTCGCGGTTCTCGGGCTCTTCCTCGGCGTTGAGGTGGTAGAGGTTGCCGAAGAACTCGTCGAAGCCGTGCATCGTCGGCAGATGCTCGTCACGGTCCCCCTGGTGGTTCTTGCCGAACTGGCCGGTCGTGTAGCCGAGGTCGTTGAGGACCGTCGCCATGGTGACGTCCGTCATCTGCCAGCCCTCGGGGGCGCTCGGCATGCCGACCTTGGTCATGCCGGTGCGCACGGGCACGTTGCCGCCGATGAAGGCCGCGCGGCCGGCGGTGCAGCTCTGCTGGCCGTAGTAATCGGTGAAGCCCACGCCCTCGGCCGCGATCCGGTCGATGTTGGGCGTGCGGTAGCCCATCATGCCGCGGTTGTTGTGGCTGATGTTCCAGGTGCCGATGTCGTCGCCCCAGATCACCAGGATGTTCGGCTGCTGGGCGTCCTGGGCCCAGGCGGGTGCAATCATCGCGGCGCTTGCGCTCAGGGCAAGCAGTCCGGCAGCACACGTCAATCGTGTCGGCAACGTCATGGCATCGGTCCTCCCTGCGCCCCACTCCGATATGGCGCCGGGGGGCAGGTGAACCCCGGTCGCCACAAGGCACGCCGCTGTTGCAGCGTCGATTGCGGCCTTTATAACGCCCAACTGTATGCAGACTGCCTGAATTCGGTCATTCCGTGAAGATGAACCCACTCGCCCCATTGGACCGGACCGGCTGGCTTTCGCGGCAGTCGCCCGAGTTTCGGGAATGGATCGCCCGGAACGGGCGCTGGCACCACTATTCCGCCCGCCAGGTGCTCTATGACGTGGGCGACGCGCCGGATGGGATCTACGGGCTGGGCGAGGGCGCGCTCGAGATATCGCTGCCCGTGGATGCCGACGAGCCGGTGCTCATCCATCGGGCGGAGCCGGGCTTCTGGATCGGGGAGTCCGCACTTTTCGCCGGTGCGCCGCGGGCGATTTCGATTGCCGCGGCAATCGACACGCGCATCTTCTTCGTGCCCGCCCCGGCGTTGCGCAAGCTGGTGAGCGAGCGGCCCCAGGCCTGGGAGGCCTTCTACCAGCTCAGCCACATCAACGCGACGAACGCGGCGCTGCTGCTCGCCGAGGCGCTGGCGCTCAGCCCGCGGGCGCGGCTGTCACGGGTGGTCTTGCGGCTCGCGGGCGGCGACGGATGGGCCGAGGTGCGGCAGGACGATCTCGCGCGCCTGCTGGGCATGACGCGATCGAGCCTGCAGCGCGCGCTCGCCAGCCTGATCGAGGCGCGGGCGATCACGACCGGCTACGGGCGGATCGATATTGCCGACCGGGCGGCTTTGGAGCGGATCAGCCGCGAGACCTGAGCCGACCGGCGCAGGGTCTCAGCGGTCGACGGACTCGCCGACGTCGTAGAAGCGCAGGTCGCGACCATGGGCGCCGATTTCGGCCCCCTCGGCACGCCAGGCGATCATGTGCGGGGCGGCGCGATGGGCATCGAGCGCGGCCTGGTCACGCCAGAGCTCGGAGATGCGGATCAGGCCCGGCTCCAGCACGTCCTCGGCAAAGGCGTACTGCAGGCAGCCGTCCTCGGCGCGGGTTGCGGTGACCATCCGCGCCATGATCGGGCGGGCGGCGGGCATGTTCTCGGCGGGGAAGCGGAGAGTTCCGGCGATCAGGATCATGGGCGCCAGCATAGGGGCCGACCGCCCCTGCGCAAGTGGGCAGGCGGCCGGCATGACGCTTGACGTGGCCTGCGCAACCTGCTCAAGAATGTTATGTTATAACATTCTTGGAGATCCCTATGCGTCTTCCCTTTGCCTGCGCCACGGCGTTGTCGGTTCTGCACGCCACCGGCTCCTATGCCCACGAGGATGCGACCGTCTGGCGGGTCTTTGTCGCTGATCACGCCGAGCCGCGCGTCACCGTGCTGGACCTCCCCGAACCGGCGGAGCGCTGGAGCTTCGAGACCGCGGGCCAGGCGCGGCTCTATCCGCTCGCCGGTGGCGCGGCGGTCGCCGCAGTCCAGACCGGCAACGACCAGGTGCATTTCCTGTCGAGCGGCATCCGGCTCGAGGATCACGGTGATCACGCCGACATCACGACCGAGGCCCCCGCCCTGCTCGGTGCGCCGCTGACCGGCCCGGCTCCCTCCCATCTCGTCGTTCACGGCGGGCAGGTCGCCATCAACTTCGACAGGGGCGGACATGCGCTGCTGCTCTCCGAAGCGGCGCTGGAGGACGGCCTGATCGAACCGGTGGAGTTCCCCCAGGCCCGCGCCCACCATGGCTTCGTGACCCCCTTCGGCGAGGTGTTCCTCAGCACCGTCGCCTCGGACGAGCCGGTCGAAGACGGGGCCTCGGTGCCTCGGCTGGGGCTGCAGGCCTTCGACGCCGACGGCATCCCGGCTGGCGATCTCGCCACCTGCACCGCCATCCATGGCGAGGCCTTCTCAGGCGCCTATCTGGCGGCGGGTTGCCGCGAAGGCGTGCTGACCGTGACCGAGGAGGGTGGCGCCGCCGCATTCCGCATGCTGCCCTATCCGGCCGATTTCCCCGAAGTGACCACGGGCACGCTGCTCGGCGCCACCGCCATGCAGGTCTTCCTCGGCAATCACGGACCAGAGGGGCTGGTGGTCATCGATCCGGCGGAGGAGCCGCACATGCGGCGCATCGAACTGCCCTTCCGCCGCGTTGACTTCATCCTCGACCCGGCGCGCCCGACCACGGGCTTCGTGCTGACCGAGGATGGCAGCTTGCACCGGATCGACCTCATCACCGCCCGAATCACCGCTAGCGCGCGCGTGACCGAGCCCTATTCGATGGATGGCCACTGGAACGACCCGCGCCCGCGGCTGGCGGTGGCGGGCGACGAGATCGTGCTGAGCGATCCCCGCGCCGGCCTCCTGCGGCGGATCTCGACGGAGAGCCTTGCCGAAACCGGCACGATCGAGGTCGGCGGCATGCCGTACAATCTGACCATCGTGGGTGGGAGCGGCCTGGCCCACTGACGGGCGCATACCGCGCCTGCGAGAGGCCCGCGCTTCCGGCGTGGGCCTTCTGCGTGGCTGGATGCGGGAGCCGACAGCCCTCTACCGTGATGCGGCGCGCCCCGGGCATGTCCCGGGAAAGCCCTTGCACCGGCGCCCCGCCGCCTTATTGTAGCCCCCGCCTCGGGGGGTCCGGCACTGGCCGGGCTGAGATGCGCAATCGGCGCGACCCGTTGAACCTGAACCGGCTCATACCGGCGGAGGGAAGGCCTGGTCGCACCAGATGCGGCCACCTCCTTTCGCCGCAGAAGGAGGATACCATGCTGAAAGGCCTTCCCCTCGCTGCGGCCCTGGTCCTGGGAGCGCCCCTCGCGGCGCAGGACCGGCCGGAGCTCGTCATCTACACCTATGAGAGCTTCGTCTCCGAATGGGGCCCGGGCCCCGCGATCGCGGCGAATTTCGAGGAGATCTGCGGCTGCGACGTGCGCTTCGTCGGCGCCGGCGACGGCGCCGGGCTGCTCGGCCGCCTGCGGCTGGAAGGCGCGCGCACCGAGGCCGACATCGTGCTCGGGCTCGACACCAACCTCACTGCCGAGGCCACGGCGACCGGGCTGCTGGTGCCGCACGGGATCGAGGTGCCGGCGCTCGACCTGCCGATCGAGTGGACCGACGAGGTGTTCCTGCCCTTCGACTGGAGCTACTTCGCCTTCGTCTACGACACGACGGAAGTGCCCGAGCCGCCGACGAACTTCGAGGAGCTGATCGCCTCGGACCTCGACATCGTCATCCTCGACCCGCGCAGCTCGACGCCGGGCCTCGGGCTGGTGATGTGGGTGAAGTCCGTCTACGGCGACCGGGCGCCGGAGATCTGGGAGGGGCTGGCCGAGCGCGTGCTGACCGTCACCCCGGGCTGGTCGGAGGGCTACGGCCTCTTCCGCAGCGGCGAGGTTGACATGGCGCTCGCCTACACGACCTCGCCCGCCTATCACCTGATCGCCGAGGACGACGACACCAAGGCGGCGGCGATCTTCGACGAGGGCCATTACATCCAGGTCGAGGTGGCGGCGATGACCGCGGCCTCGGACCAGCCGGAGCTGGCGCGGGCCTTCCTCGAATTCATGCTGACCGACGGGTTCCAGGGCGTGCTGCCCACGACCCAGTGGATGTATCCCGCCAAGATCCCGAGCGACGGGCTGCCCGAGGGCTATGCCGATTTCGAGCTTCCGCGTAAGGCGCTGCTCTATTCGCCCCAGGAGGCGGCCGAGCTGCGCGAGGCTGCGATCGCCGAATGGCTGGCCGCGCTCAGCCGCTAGGCGCGGTCCGCGCCGCCGGCGGGGGGCTGGCGCTCGCGCTCGTCGCGGCGCTGACCCTCGGCATGGTCGCCGTGATCGCCTTTCGCGCCGAGCCCGGCCGCGGGCTCGGCCCCGCCGACTGGGCGGCGCTGCGCTTCACCGTCTGGCAGGCGCTGATCTCCGCCACGCTTTCGGTGGCGCTGGCGGTGCCCGCGGCCCGCGCGCTGGCGCGGCGGCGGTTTCCGGGACGCGCGGCGATCGTCGGGCTGCTGGGCGCGCCGTTCCTGCTGCCCTCGGTGGTGGTGGTCTTCGGGATCATCGCGGTCTGGGGACGCGCCGGCTGGCTGAACCAGGGGCTGCGCGAGGCGGGGCTGCCGGTCTTCGACGTCTACGGGCTGACCGGCGTGGTGCTGGCGCATGTCTTCTTCAACCTGCCGCTGGTCACGCGGCTGGTGTTGCAGGGCTGGATGGCGATCCCGGCGGAACAGTTCCGTCTGGCCGCCCAGCTCGGCTTCGGTCCGCGCGACGTCTTTCGCCGCATCGAGGCGCCGATGCTGCGCGCGGTGGCGCCGGGGGCCTTCGTGCTGGTGTTCCTGCTCTGCATGTCCTCCTTTGCCGTGGCGCTGATCCTCGGCGGCGGGCCGCGCGCGACGACGGTGGAGCTCGCGATCTTTCAGGCGATCCGCTTCGACTTCGATCTGGGCCGCGCCGCGCTGCTGGCACTGATCCAGTTCGGCCTCTGCGGCGCGGTGGCGGCGCTGGCGCTGTGGATGGCGGCGGAGGCGGGCTTCGGGACCGGCATCCGCGGCGTGGTGCGGCGCTGGGATGCCGAGAGCGCGGGGCTGCGGGTCCTCGACGGCGCGGTGATCGTGGCGCTGATGCTCTTCGTCGGCCTGCCGATCGCGGCGCTGGTGGCGCAGGGCATCCCCGGGCTGCTGGCCGGGCTGCCGGCGAGCACCTGGCCGGCGGCGGCGCGCAGCCTCGGCGTGGCGCTCGCCTCGGCCGTGCTGGCGATCGCGCTCGGCCTGGCGCTGGCGGGGCTGATCGATGCGCGCAAGGCCGTTGGGCGCGGGCGGGGGATGGAGCTCTTCGCGCTCTTGTCGCTCGCCGCCTCGCCCTTCGTGATCGGGACCGGGCTCTTCATCGTGATCCATCCCGTTGCGAACCCCTTCGCCCTCGCCCTGCCGGTGACGGCGGCGGTGAATGCCGCCATGGCCCTGCCCTTCGTGCTGCGCGCGCTGCTGCCGGCGCTGGCCGAGGCCCGGACGGTCGACGGGCGGCTGGCGGACAGTCTCGGGATGGAGGGCTTCGCGCGGTTCCGGCTGGTGACCTGGGCGCGGCTGCGCCGGCCGATGGGGTTCGCCGCCGGGCTGGCGGCGGCGCTGTCGATGGGGGACCTAGGCGTGATCGCGCTGTTCGCGCCGCCCGACGTGGCGACGCTGCCGCTCCTGATGCAGCGGCTGATGGCGGCCTATCGGATGGAGGCCGCGGCGGGCGTTGCCCTGGTGCTGGTGACGCTGACGCTGGGGATGTTCTGGATACTGGATCGCGGGGGGCGGATGAATGCTCGCACTTGAGGGGATCACCGTCGTCCAGGACGAATGGCGGCTGACGGCGGACCTGACCATCGCCGCCGGCAGCTCGACCGCGATCATCGGCCCGTCCGGGGCGGGCAAGAGCACGCTGCTCGACCTGATCGCGGGGTTCACCACGCCGGCGGAGGGTCGCGTGATCTGGGAAGGGCGCGATCTCACCTCCCTGCCCCCGGCCGCGCGGCCGGTGACGCTGCTCTTCCAGGACCACAATCTCTTCGCGCATCTAAGCGCCGAGGAGAATGTCGGGCTCGGCCTGCGGCCCGACCTGCGGCTGGACGCGGGCGAACGGACGCGGGTGGCGGCGGCGCTGGCCGAGACGGGGCTGGCCGGCAAGGAGGGGCGGCGACCGGGCGAGCTGTCGGGGGGCGAGCGCAGCCGGGTGGCGCTCGCCCGCGCGCTGCTCAGGAACCGGCCGCTCCTGCTGCTCGACGAGCCCTTTGCCGCACTGGGCCCGGCGCTGCGCGCCGAAATGCTCGATCTGGTGGCGCGCATCCGCGCCGAACAGGGGGCGACGCTGCTGATGGTCAGCCATGCGCCCGAGGATGCGCGGCGCATCGCCGACCAGGTGGTGCTGGTGGACGATGGCCGGGTGTCGGCGCCGGTCGAGACCGAAGCGCTGTTCGCCGATCCGCCACCGGCGCTGCGGGCCTATCTCGGCTGAGGCGCTGGACAGGCGGCGGCGGCGGAGCGATGCTTCCGCGCAGCGTTCGCGGGGGTGCCCCATGACCGACGATCCGCCGGAAGAGACCAAGCTGACCCGCACCAAGCGCCGCTGGGCGGCGGAGGGGAAGTTCCTGACCGGGCGCGAGGGGCGGCCCGAGGACGAGCGGCTGCCGCCCGGCCAGCATCTGGTGCGCGACTGGCCGGTGCTCGATCTCGGGACCGAGCCCACGGTCTCGACGGCGCGCTGGCGGCTGGACGTGAAGGGGCTTGTGGAGCATCCCGTCTCGCTCGACTGGGCCGGGTTCAACGCGCTGCCGCAGGCGCGCAAGCGCTCGGACATCCACTGCGTCACCACCTGGTCGCGCTATGACAACGACTGGCAGGGGGTGGCGGTGCATGACCTGCTGGACGCGGTGATGCCGACGGATGACGCGCGGGCGGTGCTGCTGACCAGCTACGACGGCTATACCACCAACCTGCGGCTGGAGGATTTCGCCTCCGAGGACGCCATTCTCGCCACGCACTGGCAGGGCGAGCCCCTGACCCAGTCCCATGGCGGGCCGATGCGGCTGGTGCTGCCGCATCTCTATTTCTGGAAGAGCGCGAAATGGCTGCGCGAGATCCGCTTCCGCGCCGACGACGCGCCCGGCTACTGGGAGCGCTACGGCTACCACCTGCGCGGCGATCCGTGGAAGGAACAGCGCTACTCGGCGGATTGAGACGCGGGCAAAGCCCTCGGCCGGACCTGGATGGCGCCCGCACGGACGTGCCCAAACCTTTCCTAATCCTTACCTGTCCCGAATAACGACGTAATTCCATTTAGTTGGAAAATGGGCACGCGTGCCCACCCTGTGCGCGCACGCGCGCTGCGGCCTGTCGCCACGTAAGGGAGCCGAAAATGCAGACGGCCCGCGGTGGGTCCCGCGGGCCGTTCGGATCATGGGGTCGCCGTCAGGCGTGCTTGCCTCAGGCGTGCTTGCCCTTGTGCGGCGCCCAGAGCTTCTTGTTGGTGAAGTAGAGCAGCACGGTCAGCACGATCAGGAACAGCACGGCGGTGAAGCCCGCGTGCTTGCGCGCCATCATCTTCGGCTCGGCCGCCCACATCAGGAAGGCGGCGACGTCCTGGGCGAGCTGCTCTGGCGTCGCCTCGGTGCCGTCGCCGTAGGTCACGTCATCGCCGAAGAGGACCGGGCCCATCGCCATGAACCCGCCGAAGGCGGTGTTCTCGTGGAGGATGACGCCCGCCTGCTCGGTGTCCTCGCCCGTGAAGCCCACCAGCAGCGAGGCGATGTATTCCGGGCCGCCCATGCCGTGCAGGATCTGGTTGATCCCGAGGCCCGCCGGCCCGTGGAAGCCGGCACGGGCCTTGGCCATCAGGCTGAGGTCGGGCGCGTTGTCGAGCGACGAGCCGGGGAAATGGTCGGTCGGCGTCCCGGCGCGGTAGTCGTCGATCTCGGCGTCGAAGACCTCGAACTGCGCCGCAAAGGCGCGCATCGCCGCGTCAGAAAGCGCCGGGCCGCCCTCGTTGGCGAGGGTGCGGAAGGCGACGAACTCGAGCCCGTGGCAGCTGGAGCAGACCTCGGTGTAGACCTGCAGCCCGCGTTGCAGCTGCGACTGGTCGAACCTGCCGAACGGACCCTCGAAGGAGAAGGAGAAGTCCTGCACATGCCCGCCGCCGCCGGCGGCGAGCGCAGGAAGGCCGGGCGCGGCCGCGAGCGACAGCGCCACGAGGGCGGGGCGGAACAGTCCTGCGAACATCGTCGTGATCCTCATGGCTCGCTCACTCCGCCGGATGGGCATGGCTGGAGCCCTCGACGCCCTTCGGCCCGTAATGCGCCCGGAAGTCATCCTCGATCGTCGCGGGCTGGGGCAGCGGCTTCTCGAGCACGCCGAGAAGCGGCAGGATCACCAGGAAGAAGGCGAACCAGTAGAGCGTCGCCAGCTGGCTGATGATCACATAGGGCTGCTCGGCCGGCATGCCGCCGCACCACATGAGCAGGAAGAAGTCGGCGACCAGCAGCCAGAACCAGACCTTGAACATCGGCCGGTAGCGGCCCGAGCGCACCCGGCTGGTGTCGAGCCAGGGCAGGATCAGGAGCACGGCGATCGAGCCGAACATGGCCAGCACGCCGCCGAGCTTCGAGTCGATGAACAGGAAGTCGAAGGTGATGGCGCGCAGGATCGCGTAGAACGGCAGGAAGTACCATTCGGGCACGATATGCGCGGGCGTCACCAGCGGGTTCGCCTCGATGTAGTTGTCCGGGTGGCCGAGGAAGTTCGGCATGAAGCCGACGATCGCGGCGAAGATCACCAGGATGAAGACCAGTGCGAACAGGTCCTTGATGACGAAATAGGGCCAGAACGGCAGGGTGTCGGCCTCGACCTCGGCCCGCGACGTGCGGCGCACCTCGACCCCGGTGGGGTTGTTGTTGCCGGTGGTGTGGAAGGCCCAG
>CAYLHK010000071.1:9964-17848 GCA_964383295.1 uncultured Rhodovulum sp. | reverse complement strand
TGGGCTACAAGTACCGCACCGTCGGCCTCGCCGCCGACCTCCTGCAGCAGATGGGCATGAGCGTCGCCCAGCTTCCGGGCGGCGAGATCGTGCCGGCCATGGAGCGCGGCGTGATCGACGCGTTCGAGTTCAACAACCCGACGTCCGACCTTCGCTTCGGCTCGCCGGACGTGGCCAAGAACTACTATCTGGCGTCGTACCACCAGGCCTCCGAGAGCTTCGAGTTCCTGTTCAACAAGGACTTTTTCGAGGATCTCGACCCGGATCTGCAGGCGATTCTCGAATTCGGCGTCGAGGCGGCGTCCACCGCGAACACTTCGCTCGCACTCGACCAGTACTCGTCCGACCTTCAGGTGCTGCAGAACGATCACGGCGTGACAGTGCACCGGACTTCGGAGGAGCTCCTCGCCGCGCAGCTCGAGGCCTGGGACGTGCTGATCGCCGACATGGCCTCGGACCCGTTCCTGCAGAAGCTGATGGACAGCCAGCGCGAGTTCGTCGAGCGCGTCACCTACTATGAGCTGATGGGCGCGCCGGACCTCGCGCTCGCCTACAATCACTACTTCCCCGGCAAGCTGTCGATCTGACGCGACGCCGGTCAACGACAAAAAAAGCCGATAAACGGGTTGATACCGGTGGCGCATGCCGTGCGCCACCGGACGCTACGCCAGGGGAGGCTTGCATAAGGTGATATCATACATCCGCTTTGCGGATCGGCTATCTGCGTGGTTCGGCCATGCTTTCGGATGGCTGATCATGCTGATGACGCTGGGAACCGGCTATGAAGTCGTCAGCCGGTATCTGTTCAACCGGCCGACGCCCTGGGCGTTCGACGTGTCCTTCATCATGTACGGCACGCTCTTCATGATGGCCGGCGCCTACACGCTGTCGCGCAACGGCCATGTCCGGGGGGACTTCATCTACCGTTTCTGGTCGCCGAGGTGGCAGGCGCGGGTGGATCTGGTGCTCTATCTGGCGTTCTTCTTTCCCGGCGTGCTGGCGCTGGCGATCAGCGGCTGGAAATATGCCTCGCGCTCCTGGCGCTTCCTTGAGGTGAGCGTCAACAGCCCGGCGGGCATCCCCATCTACCAGCTCAAGACCGCCATCGTCGTCGCGGGTGTGCTGCTCTGCATTCAGGGCGTGGCGCAGGTCATGCGCTGCATCTACTGCATAAAGCACGGCGACTGGCTCGCGCCCGAGGAAGACGTCCGCGAGACCGATGAAATTCTGATCGAGGCCGCCCAGCAAGGGTCGATTGCCCAGGGAGGCCCGAAATGACCGAAGCCGAAGTCGCACTGGTGATGCTGTCGATCTTCATTCTCGTCATCTTTCTGGGCTTTCCGATCGCCTTCACGATGATGGGGATGGGTATCCTCTTCGGGTACTACGCCTATTACGACCCCTCCCGCATGTGGCGCGCCTACAACCGACTGGACGAATCCGCAGGTTGGTGGGAGTCGTGGCAATTATGGTTCGAAGGGTTCTTCAGTAACCGAATATTCGACCTGCTGGTGAACCAGACCTATTCGGTGATGGCGAACGACGTGCTCACCGCGGTGCCGCTCTTCCTGTTCATGGGCTACATCGTCGAGCGGGCGAACATCGTGAACCGGCTCTTCACCACGATCAACATCGCCACGCGCGCCGTCCCAGGCTCGCTCGGCGTCGCCGCGCTCTTCACCTGCGCGCTCTTCGCCACGGCGACGGGCATCGTCGGCGCGGTCGTCACGCTAATGGGCCTGCTTGCCCTGCCGCAGATGCTCAAGGCCGGCTGGAAGCCGAGCCTTGCCTCCGGCATCATCTGCGCCGGCGGCACGCTCGGCATCCTGATCCCGCCGTCGATCATGCTGATCGTCTATGCGGCGACCTCGGGCGTGTCGGTGGTGCGGCTCTATGCGGGGGCGCTCTTCCCCGGACTGCTGCTCGTCGGGCTCTACATCATCTATGTGGTCGGCGTGGGCATCTTCCGTCCCTCGGCAGCACCGCGACCGCGCAAGGAGGACATGCCCGACATCCCCATGGGCAAGCTCCTGTGGATGGTGGTGACCTCCTTCGTGCCGCTGGCGCTGCTGATCCTGTCGGTGCTTGGCTCGATCCTGTTCGGTCTGGCGACGCCCACCGAGGCGGCGGCGGTCGGTGCGATCGGCGGCCTGGTCCTGGCGGCGCTCTACCGCTCTCTGACCTTCGAGCGCCTGCGGGAATCGGTCTACCTGACCGCGCGCACCACGGCGATGGTCTGCTGGCTCTTCGTGGGCTCGTATACCTTCGCGGCCGTCTTCGCCTATCTGGGCGGCGACCGGCTGATCGCCGACTTCATCCTGGGCATGGACCTCACGCCGCTGACCTTCCTCTTGATGGCGCAGATCGTGATCTTCATCCTCGGCTGGCCGCTGGAATGGACGGAGATCATCATCATCTTCGTGCCCATCTTCCTGCCCCTGCTGGCGCATTTCGAGATCGATCCGCTGTTCTTCGGCATCCTGATCGCGGTGAACCTGCAGACGGCCTTCCTGTCACCACCCATGGCGATGTCGGCCTACTATCTGAAAGGGGTGGCTCCACCGAGCGTGACCATCAACCAGATCTTCCTGGGATGTCTGCCATTCCTGTTCATCGTGCTGTTCTGCATGGTGATCCTCTACCAGTTCCCGGCGATCGTCTATTGGCTGCCTGACCTCGTCTACGGCACCCGATGAAACGCAAGGATACCGGACTGGCGGGGCTCGGCGCTGTCGAGCTTCGCGACAGGATTGCGGGCGGCGCGCTGAAGTCGATCGACATCGTCGACGCGCTCGTGGCTCGCATCGAGGAGACCGAGCCCAGGCTGAGCGCCTGGGCCTGGTTCGACGCGGAGGCGGCGCGGAAGCAGGCGCGTGCGCTCGACCATGCTCGCAGCGTCGGGCGCCCTGTCGGCCCGCTGCACGGCGTGCCGGTCGGGGTAAAGGACGTGATCGACACGGCGCGCGTGCCGACGGAGAACGGCACGCCGCTGGATGCCGGCCGCGTGCCGGCGCGGGACGCCTTCGTGGTCTCGCGGCTGAAGGCGGCCGGCGCGATCATGATGGGCAAGACGGTTACGACCGAGCTCGCCTATATGCACCCTGGTCCGACCCGCAACCCGATGAACCCCGAGCACTCGCCCGGCGGGTCGTCGTCGGGATCGGCTGCGGCGGTCGCCTCCGGCCAGGTCCCGCTTGCCATCGGCACGCAGACCGGCGGATCGGTCATCCGTCCGGCCGCCTTCTGCGGCACCGTGGGCTACAAGCCGACCTTCGGCGCGATCCCGCGGACGGGGGTGCTGACCCAGTCGCCCGCGCTGGACACGCTGGGGGTCTTCGCCCGCAGCGTGCCGGATGCGGCCCTGATCGCCGAGGTGCTGTTCGGCGACGATCCGGGCGACCGGGCGACGGCGCCCGCGCCGGTGCCGCGGCTGCTCGAGACCGCGCGCTCACGGCCCCGCATCGCGCCGCTCTTCGCCTTCGTGCGTCCGCCCGGTTGGGAGGACGCCGCGCCGGAGACGCGCGCGGCGCTGGAGGAGCTGGCCGACGCGCTCGGCGAGCAGTGCTTCGACGCGCCGCTGCCCAATGCCTTCGACGAGGCGGCGGCGATCCGCGAGCGCATCAACTTCGCAGAGATGGCGAAGAACTACTACGCCTATGAGCGGCGCGGGCGTGATCTCCTGTCGGAGAAGATGCGTGCGGCGATCGATGGCGGCAAGTCGGTGCTGGCGCGCGACTACATCGCGGCACTCGACTGGGGCGATGTGCTGCATGCGGGGCTGGGGGAGATCTTCGATCGCTGTGATGCGATCCTGGCGCCCGCGGCGCCCGGACCGGCGCCGGCGGGCCTCGCCAGCACCGGCACCGCGATCTTCAACGGGCTCTGGACGCTTACGGGCACGCCCGCCGTGACCATTCCCATCTTCGAGACTGACGGCGGCCTGCCGATGGGCGTACAACTGATCGGCCGGCGCGGTGACGACGCCCGGCTGCTGCGCACCGCGAACTGGCTGATGCACCACATTCTCGGCACGACACCAGAAGGAGCGACGACATGAATGCCCGCACCCAGGACCGGCTGATGGCGGTCTTAACGCTGAGCGTGCTTGCGATCTTCCTCGCCGTCCTGATCCACCGCGTTCCGCGGCTCGATCTCACCTGCGTGATCGCCGCCGCCTTCCTGCTGGTGGTCTACGACTTCTTCATCTCGCCATCCCGCGCCGGCAGGAAGTAGCCGGCGCGGCACGCGCCCGCGCTCAGGCCGGGACCGCTTGCGGTCCCGGTCCGCGGGTGCGCAGCAGGATCATCACCACGATCAGCACGTTCAGGGCATTCCAGGCGATGCCGTTCAGGAAGGCCATCTGGTAGGATCCGGTCAGGTCGTAGATCCAGCCCGACATCCAGCCGCCCAGCGCCATGCCCACGATCGTCGCCATGATGACGAAGCCGATCCGCCGGCCGGCCTCCTGGGCGGGGAGGTATTCGCGCACGATGATCGCATAGCTCGGCACGATCCCGCCCTGGCTGAGGCCGAAGACCAGCGAGACGATGTAGAGCGCCGCCAGCCCGTCGAAGGGCAGGTAGAGCACCAGCGCCAGCCCCTGCAGCACCGAGCCGATCAGGAGCGTGCGCACGCCACCGATCATGTCGGCGAGAAAGCCCGAGATCAGGCGGCTGACGATGCCGGCGAAGAGCATGACCGCCAGCATTTCGGCCCCCACCGCCACGCCGTAGCCGAGATCGGTGCAATAGGCGACGATATGGACCTGGGGCATGGACATGGCGACGCAGCAGCCGATGCCGGCCAGCGCCAGCAGGAGCTGCAGCGTGCGCGGGCTGAAGCCGCTGTCGAGCGTGCGGGACGCCCCGCCATTCGTGCCGGCGGACATCATGGCCGCGATCGGCATCCGCCGGCGCAGCAGGAGCGCCAGCGGCACAACCAGCAGCAGGCAGGCGGCGGCGATGATGAAATAGGCGGTGCGCCAGCCGTCCTCGATCACCACGTCGCGCAGGAGCAGCGGCCAGATCGCCCCGGCGAGGTAGTTGCCGCTGGCCCCCGCCGCCACGGCGATGCCGCGCCGGCGACGGAACCAGTGGGAGATATCGGCGATCAGCGGCGCAAAGCCTGCGGCCGCGCCGGTGCCGATCAGGGCGCCCTGCATCAGTGCGAAAACCCAGATGTTGGGCGCCAGCGCCGCCAGCGCGAATCCGGCCGACAGCGAGACCGCGGCGCCCATCAGCACGAGGGCGAGACCGAAGCGGTCCACGAGGCGTCCCAGCAGCAGGTTGCCGGCGGCAAAGCCGATCATCGTCGCCGTGTAGGGCAGGGAGGCATCGCCCCGGCCCACGCCGAACTCGGCCTGCACCTGCGGCAGCACGAGCACGACCGACCACATGCCGACACTGACGACGGTTCCCGCCAGCACCGAGACCGCTAGGCGGAACCAAGCGTAGCGGCCGTCGAACACGACCGTAGCATTCATTATTCTTCTACCCGGGGTTGTGGCGGTCCTCCTGCCGCGGAGTGACCCTAGCTCCCCGCGCCGGCAGGCGCCAGTGTCAGCCGGCGCGACGCATGGAGCCAGCCAGCGCGATCTGCTGCACGAGGTAGCGATCGAACAGCGGCAGGCTGGCGCCACCGAGCGCGCGGGCGACGGGGCCGACGGTGCCGGGGCGCAGGTCGGGTGCGTCGATGCCCGAGAGGTCGAGCTGGCGCAGTTCGGCGCGCACGCGTGCGACCAGCCGGTCCTTGACCTTCTCGGGGAAGGCGCCGTCGATCACCGCAGCCTCGAAATCCACCACCGTGGCGGCGGCGGCGATCGCATGGGCGATGCCGCAGGCGGCGGTCGGGATCCATTCGTCGAGATGGGCGGCGAAATCCGCCCAGTCGGTGGTGGACAGGTAGAGCCGGCCCGGGTCCATTCCGTCGGCGCGCAGGCGGCGCTCCAGCAGCACCAGCGAGGCGCGGTCGATGAGCTGGACGGTGCCGCCCGAGCCATCGGGCACCGGCATCGAGCCGATGGCCGCGGCATTGCCGGTGCGCCCGGTGAAGAGCCCGCCGTTCAGCACCAGCCCCCCGCCGATGAAGGCGCCGATGTAGAAATAGATCAGGTCCTGCAGCCCGGCATTGCCGCCGAAGGCCAGCTCCGCCCCGCAGGCGGCGGTGGCGTCGTTCTGCAGGTAGACGGGCCAGGGCAGGGCGGTGGCCAGCTCGGCGCGCACGTCGACATGCCGCCAGGACTGCATGGCCGCCGGGGGTGCGCCGATCTCGTCGGCCCAGCTCCAGAGCTCGAAGGGCATCGCCACCCCGAGCCCGGCGATGCGCCCGGCATCCTCGCCGAGCACGTCCGCGCAGGCGGCGACCCCGGCGCGGATGCGCGCGATGATCGGCCCGGGTTCGGGAAAGGCATAGGGCTCGCTCTCGTGGTGGCGGATCTCGCCGGTGAAGTCGACCAGCACCACGTCGAGGCTGCGCCGCCCGATCTTGGCGCCGATGAAGAAGGCGCCGTCGGGGTTCAGCGCCAGCGGCACAGACGGCTGGCCGACCCGCCCGCGCTGGGGAGCGCCGCGCTTCAGCAGCCGGTCGGCTTCGAGGCCGCGCATGATCACCGATACCGTCTGCGCGGAAAGACCGACCATCCGGGCGATCTCGGTCTTGGACAGGGCCCCGTGCCGGCGCACCAGCGACAGCACCAGCCGCTCGTTGTGCGCGCGCATTCCCGCCTGATTGGTGCCCCGCTGAACCGCGGCCTCCGGTTCGGGCCGTCCCTTGCCGGGTTCGCCGTCGATGATCTCTCCCATGCGGCTCTTCTGACCGATCCCGGACGAGCCGTCAAATAATAAATCACATTGAATTATTTATTGACAGTCCAAGGGGAATCGCGTTCCTTGGCGGACGGCGGTGCGCAGCCGCGCCGACCTTGCAAAAATGAAGCGACCCACACGGGAGGAGACCCATGACCCCGAAATCCCTCAAGGCAGGGCTTCTGGCCGCTGCCGGCATCGCCGTGCTCGCCGCCTTGCCGGCCATGGCGCAGGATGTGTCTGCCTGCCTGATCACCAAGACCGACACCAACCCGTTCTTCGTGAAGATGAAGGAGGGCGCCCAGGCCAAGGCCGAGGAACTCGGCATCGAGCTCAAGTCCTACGCCGGCCGCATCGACGGCGACACCGAGAGCCAGGTGCAGGCGATCGAGACCTGCATCGCCGACGGTGCCAGCGGCATCCTGATCGCGGCCTCGGACACCGCCGGCATCGTGCCCTCGGTGCAGATGGCGCGGGACGCGGGCCTGTTGGTGATCGCGCTCGACACGCCGCTCGAGCCGCTCGACGCTGCGAACGCGACCTTCGCCACCGACAACTTCCTCGCGGGCGAGCTGATCGGACGCTGGGCCGCGGCGCAGCTCGGGGATGCGGCGGCCGATGCGCGCATCGCCTTCCTGAACCTCACGCCCTCGCAGCCGTCGGTGGATGTGCTGCGCAACCAGGGCTTCATGACCGGCTTCGGCATCGACACCAAGGACGTGAACGTCATCGGTGACGAGGACGATCCCCGTATCGTCGGCCATGACGTCACCAACGGCAACGAGGAGGGCGGGCGCACGGCGATGGAGAACCTGCTCCAGCGCGATCCGGGCATCAACGTGGTGCACACGATCAACGAGCCGGCAGCGGCGGGCGCCTATGAGGCGCTGCGCGCGGTCGGTCGCGAGGGTGACGTGCTGATCGTCTCGGTCGACGGTGGCTGCCCCGGCATCCAGAACGTCAAGGACGGCGTGATCGGCGCCACCTCGCAGCAGTATCCGCTGCTGATGGCCGCGCTCGGCATCGAGGCGATCGCCCAGTACGCGGCCGACGGCACCCTGCCCTCGGTCGGGGTGGGCAG
>CAYLHK010000071.1:0-9954 GCA_964383295.1 uncultured Rhodovulum sp. | reverse complement strand
GCACCCTGCCCACCCCGACCGAGGGCAAGGACTTCACCGACACCGGCGTGGCGCTGGTGACGGACAACCCCGCGGACGGGGTCGAGTCGATCGACACCGCCGAAGGCACGGAGCTCTGCTGGGGCTGATCCTGGCACAACAGCGACGGGCCGGGGCCGGACGCGACAGCGCGCCGGCCCCGGCCCGGACGACCGGACCGGGCAATTCCGGCGGATCAGGGGAGGACCAGCATGACCGAAGGACGCTCGCATCGGGGCGAGGATTTCGAGACGGCGCTGGCGGGCGGCCAGACCGAGGTCGCGTCCTTCGACCATGAGCGCCACACCCTCCTCGAGCGGGTGCAGCATGCCCTGCATTCGAACCCGGCGCTGGTGCCGCTGATCGTGCTGATTGTGTCGATCGCGGGCTTCGGACTGATCCTCGGCGACCGGTTCTTCTCGCCCTTCTCGATGACGCTTATCCTCCAGCAGATGGCGATCGTGGGCATCGTGGGCGCGGCGCAGACGCTGGTGATCCTGACCAAGGGGATCGACCTGAGCGTGGGCGCGATCATGGTCCTGTCCTCCGTGGTGATGGGCCAGTTCACCTTCCGCTACGGCCTGCCGCCCCCGGTGGCGATCCTCTGCGGGTTCGGCGTGGGGGCGCTGATCGGCTATATCAACGGCTTTCTCGTCGCGCGGGTGAAGCTGCCGCCCTTCATCGTGACGCTCGGCATGTGGCAGATCGTGCTGGCGACGAACTTCCTCTATTCGCGCAACGAGACCATTCGCAGCCAGGACATCGAGGCCAACGCGCCGCTGCTGCAGCTCTTCGGCTCGCAGATCCGCATAGGGGGCGCGGTCTTCACCTATGGCGTGATCGCGATGGTGCTGCTCGTCGTCCTGCTCGCCTATGTGCTGAAGCACACGGCCTGGGGTCGGCACGTCTATGCGATCGGCGATGATCCGGACGCGGCCCAACTCGCCGGCGTGCAGGTGCAGAAGACGCTGATCTCGGTCTATGTGCTGGCGGGCGTGATCTGCGCGCTGGCCGGTTGGGTGCTGATCGGGCGCATCGGTTCGGTCTCGCCGACCGCCGGGCAGTTCGCCAACATCGAGAGCATCACCGCCGTGGTGATCGGGGGGATCTCGCTCTTCGGCGGGCGCGGCTCGATCCTTGGCATGCTGTTCGGGGCGCTGATCGTGGGCGTCTTCGGGCTCGGCCTCAGGCTGATCGGGACCGATCCGCAGTGGACCTATCTGCTGATCGGCGTGCTGATCATCACCGCGGTCGCCATCGACCAGTGGATCCGCAAGGTGGCGGGGTAGCATCATGACCCAGGAACCCATCCTGACGGCACGCGGCCTCGTGAAGCGCTACGGGCGCGTGACCGCGCTCGACTATGCCGACTTCGACCTGATGCCGGGCGAGATCCTCGCGGTCATCGGCGACAACGGCGCCGGCAAGTCGACGCTGATCAAGGCGATCTCCGGGGCTGTGGCGCCCGACGAGGGCGAGATTCGCCTCGACGGCGCGCCGGTGGCCTTCAGCTCGCCCATGCAGGCGCGCGAGGTGGGGATCGAGACGGTCTACCAGAACCTCGCGCTCTCGCCGGCGCTGTCGATCGCCGACAACATGTTCATGGGGCGCGAGCTGCGCGCGCCCGGGATCATGGGGCGCTGGTTCCGCAAGCTCGACCGCCGGGCGATGGAGCGGTTCGCGCGGGAGAAGCTGAGCGAGCTGGGCCTTTTGACCATCCAGAACATCAACCAGGCGGTGGAGACGCTCTCGGGCGGCCAACGCCAGGGCGTGGCGGTGGCCCGGGCCGCGGCCTTCGGCTCGAAGGTCATCATCCTCGACGAGCCGACCGCGGCGCTGGGGGTGAAGGAGAGCCGCAAGGTGCTCGACCTCATCCAGGACGTGCGGGCGCGGGGCATGCCGATCGTGCTGATCAGCCACAACATGCCGCATGTCTTCGAGGTGGCCGACCGCATCCATGTGCACCGGCTGGGGCGGCGGCTCTGCGTGATCAACCCGAGCGAGCACACGATGTCGGACGCGGTGGCCTTCATGACCGGGGCGCGCAAGCCGCCGGGGGAGGACGAGGCGGCCTGATGGGCGACATCGAGGCGCTGGCGGACGAGCTCGTCGCGCGGGCCGCTGGGGACGGGCGGATCATCCTCGCCGTCGCCGGGCCGCCGGGCTCGGGCAAGTCGACGCTGTCCGCCGCACTGGTGCAGGTGCTGGAGGATCGCGCGCCGGGCATGGCGGCAGAGCTGCCGATGGACGGCTTTCATCTCGACAATGCCGTGCTGGACGCGCGGGGGCTGCGCGCGCGCAAGGGAGCGCCGGAGACCTTCGACTTCGATGGCTACCGCGCCGCGCTCGGCCGGCTGCGGGCGGGCGAGAGCGTTGCGGTGCCGGTATTCGACCGGGGCCTCGACCTGGCGCGGGCAGGGGCGGCAGTGGTCGGACCCGAACAGCGCATCGTGGTGAGCGAGGGCAACTATCTGCTGCTGGGCCGCAGCCCCTGGGATGGGCTGGCGGGAATGTTCGACGTGACGCTGTTCCTGTCGGTATCGGAGCACGAGCTGCGCGCGCGGCTGGTGCGGCGCTGGCTGGACCACGGGCTTTCCGAGCCGGATGCCGTGGCTCGGGCGGAGGGCAACGACCTCGCGAACGCGCGACTGGTGCTCGGGATGCGACGGGCGGCGGATCACCATTGGACGCAGTAATTCTGTGCTCCGGGCAGGAGCGCGGTGCAGTAGCCGATTCGCCCGTGCGGTGACGTGAGGCCGGCTCTACCGTGACAGCAAGTTGAGTTTGCTCTCTATGCGAATGCATTGATCGCAAAGCGCTAAGTCTCGCGTTTTGCGACAAATTTCGGGGCACTCTGCTTTTGGATGTAATTTCAGGAAGTTGCCTCGAATGCCTGGCGGAACTGGCCGAGAGGCTCGAAAAGCGCCTCGCTCCGGGGCGCGCGAATGCTGCAAAACCACGCTAGGTCGTATGAATGGAGTTGATTCCCGCACCGGGCATCTGAAATAAAGAGGCCATGTCGCCGGCACGCGGACGAGTGATTTCGTGCCATGCTTTTTCGGTATCCGAGTGCGGCGGCGAAGCGCGGGTTTGAGTTGGCCCGGGCAGGAGTGGGCGGGTGCCCGCAAATAGGAGCACCCGCCGCTAGCGGACACCTCGAAGACCCTGTGTATGAGGGGTGGGGTAGGTCGTCGAGGCCCCGTGATCACCGTGTCGCGGATCACGGGGCCATTAACTTCAATCATGCCGCTGGTCGCAACTAAGAATTCGCCGCGGTTCCGGCGACCTGCGCGGCCAATGCGATTAGCTTGCCAGGCTCGATGAGCGGAACAGGCGGCCGCTTCACCGACAAGTGTTAACGTTTGCAATTAGTTGTGCTCGCCGGGCCGCGCCGGTAGCGCAAATGTGAGGCGGCGGCGGGGGAGCGGCAGAAAACCGCCGATTGTTCACGGGGCGTTCACAGCTCCGGTTGCAGCCCTCCGATCGGGGCCGAGGGGGCGGGGAATCAGCCGGCAGCCCCGGGCGCAATGCGCGGGCGGCATGCGTCCGGTCGCCGCGCCGGCCGGCAAAGGGGGCCTTAAAGCGGCGACCCGCGCTTTACTCCGGCCGCTTCCTCTGTCAGGTCTTTTCCAAAGAGCGCGTTAGAGTCCGCAGCGCCAGAGGCGACGGCACGCAGGGGGGTATGCCAATGGAATTCCAGCACCATCTCTTCCCCCGCGTCTTCGCAGCCACTGTGTGACCGGAGCAAATTTTGCGATCCCGAAGGTAGGGAGACGGAACCGTCATGACTGATCGGACCCAGGACACAGATCCAATCGAGACCCGCGAATGGCTCGACGCGGTAGAGGACGTGATCAACCGGGATGGCCCGGCGCGGGCGCACTATCTCCTTGACCGCACGGTAGCCGCGGCGCGCGAGAACGGCGCCAATCTGCCGTTCGGGGCGACGACGGCCTATACGAACACCATCCCCACCGACCAGCAGCCGGCCTTTCCGGGCGACGCCAGCCTGGAATGGCGCGTACGCACGATCAACCGCTGGAATGCGATGGCGACGGTCGTGCGGCGCAACAAGGTCTCCAGCGAATATGGCGGGCATATCGCCAGCTTCGCCTCGTCGGCCGTGCTCTACGACGTCGGCCTCAACCACTTCTGGCGCGCGCGCCACGACAAGCACGGCGGCGACCTGGTGTTCTTCCAGGGGCACGCGATCCCGGGCATCTACGCGCGCTCGTTCATGGAGGGCCGTCTGAGCGCCGAGCAGCTCGACAACTTCCGCTCCGAGGTCGGGGGCAAGGGGCTGAGCTCCTATCCGCACCCCTGGCTGATGCCCGACTACTGGCAGTTCCCCACCGTCTCGATGGGTCTCGGGCCGCTGATGGCGATCTATCAGGCCCGGTTCATGAAGTACCTGCACAACCGCGGGCTGATCGACGCGGCCGACCGCAAGGTCTGGGCCTTCCTCGGCGACGGCGAGATGGACGAGCCCGAGAGCCTCGGCGCCATCAGCCTCGCGGCCCGCGAGGGGCTCGACAACCTGATCTTCGTGATCAACTGCAACCTGCAGCGCCTTGACGGACCCGTGCGCGGCAACGGCAAGATCATCCAGGAGCTCGAGGGCGTCTTCCGCGGCGCCGGCTGGGACGTGATCAAGGTGATCTGGGGATCGTCCTGGGATCCGCTGCTTGAGGCGGACGAGAGCGGCAAGCTGCGCCAGCTCATGGACGAGACCGTCGATGGCGACTACCAGACCTTCAAGTCGAAGAGCGGCGCCTATATCCGCGAGCATTTCTTCGGCAAGTACCCCGAGACGGCGAAGCTCGTCGAAGACTGGTCGGACGAAGAGATCTGGGCGCTGCGCCGGGGCGGGCACGACCCGCAGAAGGTCTTCGCGGCCTACGACCGCGCGGTAAAGGCCGACGGCCAGCCCACGGTGATCCTGGTCAAGACCGTCAAGGGCTATGGCATGGGCGATGCCGGCGAAGGCCAGAACATCACCCACCAGCAGAAGAAGATGGCCGAGGATCAGCTGCGCGCCTTCCGCGACCGCTTCGACGTGCCGGTGCCCGAGGAGGAGGTCGCCAAGGCGCCCTATGTGACCCTCGGCAACGAGCAGAAGGACTACATGCTCGCGCGCCGCGAGGCGCTGGGCGGGACCTTCCCGAAGCGGATCGGCGCGAGCCCCAAGCTCGAGATCCCCGGCCTCGAGATCTTCGACGCGCTGCTCAAGGATACCGGCGAGCGCGAGGTCTCGACGACCATGGCCTTCGTGCGCGCCCTGAACGCGCTCTGCCGCGACAAGGCGATCGGTCGCTACGTCGTGCCGATCGTGCCCGACGAGAGCCGCACCTTCGGCATGGAGGGCATGTTCCGCCAGCTCGGCATCTACAACCCCAAGGGCCAGCTCTACACGCCGCAGGACGCCGACCAGCTCAGCTACTACAAGGAGAGCAAGGACGGCCAGGTGCTCCAGGAGGGCATCAACGAGGCCGGCGCCATGGCCGACTGGATTGCCGCCGCCACCGCCTATTCGGTGCACGGCGTGCCGATGATCCCGTTCTACATCTACTACTCGATGTTCGGCTTCCAGCGGATCGGCGATCTCGCCTGGGCAGCCGGCGACAGCCGGGCGCGCGGCTTCATGCTCGGCGGCACCGCCGGGCGCACCACCCTGAACGGCGAGGGCCTCCAGCACCAGGACGGCCACAGCCACATCCTCGCCGGCACCATCCCGAACTGCGTCAGCTACGATCCCGTCTTCGGCTACGAGATCGCGGTGATTGTCCAGGACGGGCTCAGGCGGATGTTCGTCGATCAGGAGGACGTGTTCTACTACCTGACCGTCTGCAACGAGAACTACCACCATCCGGCCATGCCCGAGGGTTCGGCCGAGGGGATCGTCAAGGGGCTCTACCGCTTCTCCAAGGTCTCGCGGCCGGGCAAGAAGCACGTGAACCTGATGTCCTCGGGCGCGATCTTCCAGCAGGTGCTTCGCGCGGCCGAGCTGCTCAAGGCCGATTTCGGCATCACCGCCGACATCTGGTCGGCGACGAGCTTCAACGAGCTTGCCCGCGAGGCGCAGGACGTCGCGCGCGAGAACCGGATGAACCCGGGCGCCGAGGCGAAGGTGCCCTATGTCACCGCCGCGCTCGGCCAGGGCAAGGGGCCGGTCATCGCGGCGACCGACTACATGAAGACCTACGCCGAGCAGATCCGGGCCTTCGTGCCGCGCGCCTTCCATGTGCTTGGCACCGACGGCTTCGGGCGCTCGGACAGCCGGGTGAACCTGCGCCGGCATTTCGAGGTGGACGCCGAGCATATCGCGGCCACGGCGGTCTATGCGCTCTTCCAGGAGGGTGCGGTGACGGCGGCGGATGTCACGGCAGCATACGAGAAATATGGCATCGACCCGGGCAAAACAAATCCGCGCACGGCGTGATCGAGGGACGAGGAGAAACGACATGGCCACGATCGAGGTAAAGGTCCCCGACATCGGCGACTTCGCGGACGTCCCCGTCATCACCGTCTTCGTGAAGGCGGGGGACGTGGTGAAGATCGACGATCCGCTGATCGAGCTCGAGAGCGACAAGGCGACGATGGAGGTGCCCGCACCGTCCGCCGGCAAGGTCGCCGAGGTGAAGGTCAAGGAAGGCGACCGGATCGGCAAGGGCGGCGTGATCCTGACGCTGGAAGAGGAGGGCGAGGCCGCGGCCCCCGCGAAGGCCGAGGAGAAGCCCGAGGAGAAGAAGGCCGAGGCGCCGGCCGAGAAGGCCGCGGCACCCGCCGCCGCGCCGGCCGCGGCTTCGAGCGGTGGCATGGCGAAGGTCGACGAGGCCGGTTTCAGCGCCGCTCATGCTTCGCCCTCGGTGCGCGCCTTTGCCCGCCAGCTCGGGGTCGATCTGGCCGGGCTCAGCGGCTCGGGGCGCAAGGGGCGCATCCTGCGCGAGGACGTGGCGGGCGCCTTGAAGAAGTCCGCTCCTGCCGGCGCGCCCGCGGCGGCGCAGGGCGGCGCGGGCATCCCGCCGATCCCGGCCGTCGATTTCTCGAAGTTCGGCCCGGTCGAGAACGTCGAGATGCCGCGGATCAAGAAGCTCTCGGGCCCCGCGCTGCATCGCTCCTGGCTGAACATCCCGCATGTGACGCACCAGGAAGAGGCGGACATCACCGAGATCGACGCCTATCGCAAGGAGCTGGATACCGCTGCAAAGGCAGATGGTTACCGGGTGACGCTGCTGTCCTTCCTCATCAAGGCCAGCGTCTCGGCGCTCAAGGCACATTGGGAGGTCAACTCGTCGATCCATCCCGATGGCGACAAGCTGATCCGCAAGGACTACTGGAACATCGGCTTTGCCGCCGACACGCCGCAGGGCCTCGTGGTGCCGGTGATCAAGGGCGCCGACGGCAAGGGGATCGTCGAGATCTCCAAGGAGCTGGGCGACTTGTCCGCCAAGGCGCGCAAGGGCGAGCTGAAGTCCCAGGACATGCAGGGCGCGACCTTCACCATCTCGTCGCTCGGCGGCATCGGCGGCACCGGCTTCACGCCGATCGTCAACGCGCCCGAGGTGGCGATCCTGGGCGTCACGCGCTCCAAGATCTCGCCCGTCTGGGACGGCGAGGCGTTCATCCCCCGCAACATCCTGCCGCTGTCGCTCAGCTACGACCACCGCGCCATTGACGGGGCGCTGGCGGCGCGCTTCTGCGCGAACCTGCGGCACCTGCTCGGCGACGTGCGCCGGCTGCTGCTCTGAGGGGGCGGGCATGGCTGTGACAGAGATCAAGGTCCCCGATATCGGTGATTTCAAGGACGTCCCCGTCATCTCGGTCTTCGTGAAGCCGGGCGATGTGGTGAAGGCCGAGGATCCGCTGATCGAGGTGGAATCCGACAAGGCGACGCTGGAGATCCCCTCGCCGGGCGCCGGCAAGGTGGCCGAGGTCAAGGTGAAGGCGGGCGACAAGGTGTCGGAAGGCACGCTCATCGTCACGCTCGAGGCCGAGGCTGCCGCCGCGGCCGAGAAGCCTGCGGCCGCCGCGGAAAAGTCCGCGCCCGCGAAGCCCGCACCGGCCCCCGCCTCCTCGCCGACGGAAAAGGGCGACATCCACGCCGAGCTTGTCGTCCTCGGCTCCGGCCCCGGCGGCTACACGGCCGCCTTCCGCGCGGCGGATCTGGGCATGAAGGTGGTGCTGGTCGAGCGCGACCCCTATCTCGGCGGCGTCTGCCTGAACGTCGGCTGCATCCCGTCCAAGGCGCTGCTCCATGCCGCCAAGGTCATCACCGAGACCGAGGAGATGGCCGCGCATGGCATCAGCTTCGCCAAGCCCAAGGTCGATATCGACGGGCTCCGCGGCTGGAAGGAAAGCGTCGTCAAGAAGCTGACCGGCGGGCTGGCCGGCCTCGCCAAGGCGCGCAAGGTCCAGGTGGTCACCGGCAAGGGCACCTTCACCGGGGCGAACACCCTCAAGGTCGAGGGCCCCGAGGGCACGAAGACCGTCAGCTTCGACCAGTGCATCGTTGCCGCCGGCTCCGAGCCGGTGCATCTGCCCTTCATCCCGCATGACGACGCGCGGGTGATCGATTCCACCGGCGCTCTGGAACTCGGCGGCATCCCCAAGCGGCTGCTGGTCATCGGCGGCGGGATCATCGGGCTGGAGATGGCGACGGTCTTTGACGCGCTCGGCTCCAAGGTCACCATCGTCGAGCTGATGGACCAGATCATCCCCGGCGCCGACAAGGACATCGTCAAGCCGCTGCACAAGCGCATCGAGGGCCGCTACGAGGCGATCCACCTCGGCGCCAAGGTCACGGCGGTCACCGCGCAGAAGGCGGGGCTCAAGGTCACGATCGAGGGCCCGAAGGGCACGATCGAGGAGACCTTCGATCGCGTGCTCGTCGCCGTCGGTCGTCGCCCCAACGGCAAGCTGGTCGGCCTCGATGCCGCCGGCGTCACCGTGGACGAGCGCGGCTTCGTGCCGGTCGACAACCAGCAGCGCACCAACGTCCCCCACATCTTCGCCATCGGCGACGTGGTGGGCCAGCCGATGCTCGCCCACAAGGCGGTGCACGAGGGCAAGGTCGCGGCCGAGGTCGCCGCCGGCCACAAGCGGGCGTTTGACGCCCGCGTCATCCCGTCCGTCGCCTATACCGACCCCGAGGTCGCCTGGGTGGGCCTGACCGAGACCGAGGCCAAGGCCAAGGGCGTGAAATACGGCAAGGGCACTTTCCCTTGGGCCGCCTCGGGGCGCTCGCTCAGCCTCGGACGCGACGAGGGGCTGACCAAGCTCCTCTTCGACGAGGAGACCGACCGCGTCATCGGAGCCGGCATCGTCGGCCCGAACGCGGGCGACCTGATCGCGGAGGTTGCACTCGCCATCGAGATGGGATGCGATGCCACCGACATCGGCCACACGATTCACCCGCATCCGACCCTGTCGGAGACGGTGAACTTTGCGGCAGAGATGTTCGAGGGCACCATCACTGACCTCATTCCGCCGAAGAAGAAGCACTAGGGGACGAAGACCACATGATCATCGGAGCGCCGCGGGAGATCGCCGACGGGGAACGTCGCGTAGCCCTCACCCCCGCCTCGGCCGGCCAACTCGCCAAGCTTGGCTACACCTCGATCGTCGAGGCCGGTGCCGGCGCTGCAGCCGGCTTCTCCGACGCCGCCTATGCCGCCGCCGGGGTCGAAGTCGTGCCGGACGCCGCCAGCCTCTGGGGCAGGGCGGATGTGGTGGTCAAGGTCCGCCCGCCGGAGCCGTCCGAGGTCGCGCTGACCCGCCAGGGCCAGACGCTCGTCTCGTTCATCTACCCGGCGCAGAACGCCGAGCTGCTGGAAGACCTCAAGGCGCGCGGCGTCACCGTGCTCGCCATGGACATGGTGCCCCGCATCAGCCGTGCGCAGAAGATGGACGCGCTGTCGTCGATGGCCAACATCGCCG